>JBBQKY010000132.1:0-7324 GCA_038327385.1 Propionibacteriales bacterium | reverse complement strand
CTGCCTGGTCTCGAAGGCGACGCACACGGTCGTGGCCTTCGGCACGGTCAGCGAAGATGGCGCGTTGGGTTCCAGGCCGACATATGCAGCGCCCACGACGACGTCGACCCCGGGTGCCAGGTTGGGGCCGGGAGCGAGCTTGACCGGACCCCGGAACTGCTGCTGCACGAGGCGAACCTGAGGCTGGTTCGGGGACAGCGTGAGGATGGTGACGTTGCGGGCGGTGACGCGCGCCGGCGGGTTGGCCGCCACTCCTTGCCGGAATCCTTTTGTCTGCAATGCTGCCAGGACGTCGCCGGCTTGCCCGCTGACCCCGCCTGCGTTGAAGACATTGACGCGGAAGGACGAAGCGCTTATCTGCGTGCCCTTGGGAAAGGTCTTGTGCTGCACGCAGACCTGCTTCGTCGTCGGCTGGTGCGGAGTGCTGGGCCGTGGGGATGTAGTAGCACCGACCGTCGGACTCGTCGAGGTGACCGGGCTGACCACGGTGTGCCAGCCGTAGTAGGCGGCGCCCATCAGGATGGTGAGCAGCACGGCGAGCGTGATCGGCGTACGCCACTGCACAGCCCTGCCCCATCTCTCCCTGATGCGGTGTGTTCCCCGACACCCTAGTGCGTCGCCCGGACGGACCAAGGATCATGCGGGAACGGACGGGTCACCGTTCGATCACGTAGATGCGGCCGTGGACCAGGTGCCGCTGCTGCAACGCAGCGCGGAGCGCACGATGCAGACCGTCCTCGAGGTAGAGGTCGTCGCGCCACTGCACCACGTGCGCGAAGAGATCCCCGTAGAAGGTCGAGTCCTCGTCCAACAAGGTCGCGAGGTCGAGGGTGTCCTTCGTGGTGATCAGCTGGTCGAGCCTGATCTGCTGGGGTGGCAGGCGCGCCCAGTCGCCACTCCGCAGCCCATGCTCGGGGTAGGGCCGCGACTCCAGAACACCTTTGAAGATCATGGCCAGATCCTAGGTTCTGACGGCGGCTGGCCACGGCGGGCAACCGTCAGTAGCCCGTTGCTCCGTCGATCGCCTCCCGAAGCAGGTCGGCATGTCCGTTGTGCCGCGCGTACTCCTCGATCATGTGGGTGTAGATCCAGCGAAGACTGAAGTCCCGTCCCCTATGGTCGGTCTCCACGTTGTCGAGGTCGAACTCCGTCGCCTTCGCCCGGTAGCGCGAGACCTCCGCGTCGAACGTCGCCAGGTCGGCAGCGATGTCGGCGGTCTTGACATTGTCGAAGTCCCCGTCCGGATCGTCGTCAGAGCCGTAGATCGGTGTCTGGTCGGTGCCGAAGTGGTCGGCGAACCAGCCGCGCTCCACCTCGGCCATGTGGCGTACGAGCCCGATCAGCGAGAGGTTGGAGGGCGGCACCGGCCTCGACCGGAGCTGGTCGTTGCTCAGCCCCTCGCACTTCCACGTCAGGGTACGGCGGTGGAAGTCGAGCCAGCCGTCCAGCGTCGTACGTTCGTCGGCAACGGTCGAAAATCGCAGGCGGTCTGATGGGGGAGTCATCTCGGTCATCCACGAGAGGCTACCGCGGGGAGCGGACATCCAGCGGCTTCGAGGCGTCAGGCTGTGGGAGACCGCGACGTGGGGCTGCGGGTCGGCGGTCGCCCCGCACGCAGGAGACCATGTCGAGGGCTTGGCGTACCTCTTCGACGTTATGGGCGCGAAATACCCGCGCGCCGGACCAGGCCGCGAGTGCGGTGACGCTGAGGGTGCCAGGTAGCCGTGCGGTGACCGGTAGGTCGAGGGCTTCCCCGATGAAGTCCTTGTTCGACATCGCTACCAGGACAGGCCAACCCGTTTCGACGAGTTCGTCGAGACGTCGAGTGATCTCCAGAGAGTGGGCAGTGGTCTTTCCGAAGTCGTGACCCGGGTCGATGAGGATCCCGTCGCAGCGGACCCCTGCTTCCACGGCCCGGTCGGCCAGCCGGGTCACCGTCTGTACGACGTCTGCGACGACGTCGTCGTAACGTGGGTTTTCGGGCTCGGTGCGAGGCGGCAGATGGCCGGCGTGAGTGCATACGAGGCCGACACCTGTTGCCGCGGCGACATGGGTCAGCGCTTGGTCGTAGCCCTCCCAGGCGTCGTTGATCAGGTCTGCGCCGGCAGCGATCGCGGCCCGTGCTACCTCCGACCGCCACGTGTCGACGCTGATCACTGCCTCGGGGCGGCGCGAACGTAGCGCAGCGATCGGCTCGCAGACGCGGTCGATTTCCTCGTCGGGCGAAACGGCCGCGCCCGCTGCCGCTTTGACACCGCCGACGTCCACGATTGCCGCCCCGGCGTCGAGCGCGCGTTCGGCCGCTGCCACGGCGGCTGCCGCAGCGAACGTCGCCCCCTTGTCGTAGAAGGAGTCTCGTGTGCGGTTGACGATGCCCATCACAATGAGCTCCTCCGCGGGGAACACCCGGATACCCAGGCGCAGCGCCTGGTGCGGCAGCGTCGCCCGGACGTCCTGAACTGCGCCCGACGTCACGACCGCGCCGGCTCTGATCTGCTCCGCGACGTGGCGGCGGCCTCCTGGCGGAGGTAACGCAGGAAGAGGAAGCCGTCATCCTCCAGCACCTGCGTCAAGCTCAGCCGGGTCGGCGGGTCGAGAAGTGGACCGTTCAGGATGCGCAGCGCCGGGCCGCCGATGAGCAGCGGGGACAGTGTCAAGGACAGCTCATCCAGACGGTCTGCGGCGGCGACTTGCGCGAGCAACCTCGGTCCCCCTTCACAGCTCACGCGTCGCAGCCCGCGATCGGCAAGCGCGTCGAGGGCCGCGGGCAGATCAACCTCGTCGTCACCGGCCATGATGATGTCCGCTACTTCTGCCAGGGCGGCGACTCGATCCTTTGGCGCGGCGTGACGGGTGATGACCATCGGCCTCACCTCCGTATGAGTGAAGAGCGCCGAAGCCGGGTCGAGATCGCAGGTGCCGGTGACGACCGCGATGGGAGGGGCCGCACACAGCGATCGGGCCCGTCTCCGGAGCCGGCGCTCAGCGGACGGCTGCTCCCCGGCGTATTCCTCGACCAGCACCGTGGCCCGGCCGACGAGGATGACGTCTGCCTGGCCTCGCAGCACGGCGAACAGTGTCGTGTCCATCGGCCCGGACAGGCCCTGGGCGCGGCCCCCCGCCTGAGCGGCCCCATCAGCGCTGGCGACCATAACGCCACGTACCTGCTGACGGCCTACGTCCGTGGTCCAGTAGAGCTCGTCCAGATCGACGTCATCACTTCCCTGTGCAGGCATCAGCTGGCGCACGCTGCTCCTTTCGAGTCCGCTTGCGCATTCACAGCTGATCCAGCGGCACGTCTGGGTTGGACAAGTGGTGGACGTCGACGCTCTGGTCGGACCGGATGAGCTTGTCTATGAGGTCGGCCACGTCCCAGGTGTTGACGTTCATTCCGGCCACGACGCGTCCGTCTGCGAGCCAGAAGACGATGAACTCTCGCGTGTCGGGGTCGCCGCGGAAGGCGACGTCGTCATAGCCGGCTGGGCCGATGTAGCCGGTGTACTCCATACCCAGGTCGTACTGGTCCGAGAAGAAGTACGGCGTGCAGTCGTAGACGGGGTTGCGGCCGAGCATCGCCTGGGCGGCGGTAGCCCCCTGTCGCCGGGCGTTGGCCCAGTGCTCGACGCGGATATGTCGACCCAGCCGAGGATGGTAGGCGTTGGCTACGTCGCCGGCGGCGTAGATGTCAGGGTCGGAGGTGCGCAGCTGTTCGTCGACGTCGATCCCATTGCTGACATCGAGCCCGGCGAGCCTGGCCAGATCGCTGTTGGGGGTGATCCCTACGCCCACCAGGACCAGATCCGCGTCGACAAGGCTTCCGTCGCCCAGCCGCACGGCGGTGACGGCACCGGCAACGCCGGCAAGCTCTGTCACGTTCACGTCGCAGCGCAGGTCCACGCCGTGGTTGCGGTGCAGGTCCGCGATCACCGGCGCGACCTCCGGGCCGAGGACGCGCAGCAGCGGCAGATGGGCGGTCTCGAGAAGGGTCACGTGGAGTCCGGCGGCGCGTGCTGCGGCAGCCGTCTCCAAACCGATCCAGCCGGCGCCGACGATGGCAACGCGATTCGCGCGGGCGAACCCGGCCTTGATCTGGTCGCTGTCCTCGAGGAGGCGCAGGTAGTGCACCCCGTCAAGGTCGGCTCCTGGCACGGTCAGGCGTCGTGGGGTCGAGCCGGTCGCGAGCAGCAACTTGTCGTAAGCAAACAGTTCGCCGTCCGCGGCGGTGATCTGGTGCGCGATCCGGTCGAGATGGGTGACCTGCGTGCCGAGCCGGAGGTCGATGTCGTGTTCGGCGTACCAGCCGCTCGGATGCACGAAGATGCTGTCGCGATCGGACAGCCCTTGGAGGTAGCCCTTCGACAGCGGGGGACGTTCGTAGGGCCGGTGGACTTCCGCACCGACCAGTTCGATGCGCCCGTCGAAGCCTTCGTGGCGCAGCGCTTGCGCCGCCTTGGCGCCGGCGAGGCCGGCGCCGACGATCACGACGTTCGGACGTGTCGTCATCGCGGGTCTGCTTTCTCGCGGCTGCGGTGGCTGTCTGGCTGGGTCAGTGGAAGAGGGCTGTCGGCTGCCTTGTGCAGGCTGTCGGTGACCTGGGCGCTGAGCAGCGCCCAGGACGCCTCGAACTTCTCGATGCC
Organism: Propionibacteriales bacterium; assembly: GCA_038327385.1. GTDB lineage: Bacteria > Actinomycetota > Actinomycetes > Propionibacteriales > Nocardioidaceae > JAWWPG01. The sequence continues at coordinate 2,687 of JBBQKY010000132.1, read as the reverse complement.
CTCGTCTAGGAGGGTCCGTACGACGTCGTCGTAGCTGATCCCGACGTCCGCGATGTCTCGCAGTACCTGCCGCGCGGCTGGATAAGCCGCGCGAATGGTGTCGCCGCGGATGGCTCCGTGGTCGGCGACCGCGTTCAACGTGGCTTCCGGCATGGTGTTGACCACACCGGGTGCCACCAGCTCGACGACGTACCTGGTGTCGTCGTACGACGGGTCCTTGACGCCGGTAGACGCCCACAGCGGGCGCTGCGGATGCGCGCCGGCCGCGATCAGTGCAGCCGCCCGAGGGTTGGCCAAGGCCTGCTCGTACTGTTCGTAGGCCAGTCGCGCATTGGCGATCGCGGCTTTGCCCCTCAGAGCCATCGCCTCGGGTGTGCCCACTTTCTCCAGTCGCTTGTCCACCTCTTTGTCGACTCTGCTGACGAAGAACGAGGCGACGGACACGATCGTGGACAAATCGCGACCGGCTGCATGGGCGCGCTCGATGCCGTCGAGGAACGCCTCGAGTACGGCGGCGTGGCGCTGCAGCGAGAAGATGAGGGTGACGTTGACGCTGATGCCCTCGGAGAGACATTGCGCGATGGCCGGCAGCCCAGCCTCCGTCGCGGGGATCTTGATGAACAAGTTGGGCCTGTCAACGAGCCACCAGAGCTGGCGGGCCTCGGCGACCGCCCTAGTCGTGTCGTTGGCCAGGCGCGGGTCGACCTCGATGGAGACGCGACCGTCGACGCGATCGGTGGCGTCGTAGACGGATCGAAGAACGTCGCAGGCGCTGCGCACGTCGGCAGTGGTCAGCATCCGCAGTGCTTCGTCGGCCCGCACCCCACGGCGGGCGAGCTCCTCGATCTTGGCGTCGTAGGCGTCGCTGCCACCGATTGCGGTCGCGAAGATGGTCGGGTTCGACGTGACGCCGGTGACGTGTCGTTCGCGGACGAGTCGGTCCAGGGCGCCCGTGGTCAGTCTGAGTCTGCTCAGGTCATCCAGCCATATCGAGACACCGGCTGCGGACAGCTCGCTGAGCCGGTCAGTCATGAGACCCCGCCGGGTGGGGATGCCTCAGTGCGAGGGAGAAGAACTCGGCGCGGGAGGAGGCATCGGTGCGTAGCTGCCCGTGCAACGCCGACGTTACGGTGCTCGTTCCGAGAGCCCGGACGCCGCGGACCGTCATGCACGAGTGCTCGGCCTCCACGACGACGCCGACCCCGCGTGGGGTCAGGCAGGACTGCAACCAGTCGGCGATCTGCTGGGTGAGCCGCTCCTGCACCTGGGGGCGACGGGCGAACATCTCGACCACTCGAGCCATCTTGGACAGGCCGAGGATCCGCCCGCCGGGCAGATAGGCGACGTGAGCGACCCCGACGAACGGCAGCATGTGGTGTTCGCAGACGGACTGGACTGGGATGGAACGGGCGACGACCAGCTCGTCGTACCCCTCGCCGTTGAGGAACGTCGTCAGCTCGAAGGGTCGCGGACTGAGCATCTCTGCGTATGCGCACGCCATCCTGATGGGGGTGCGGCGACGGTCTTCGGTGTCAAGCTCGATTCCGAGCGCGACGAGGAACGCTGCCGCTGCCTGCTCGGCTGCAACCAGGTCAACCGGCGCGGGGGCCTGCACCACGTGCAACGGCGGGGGATCCCTGCGGGTGAGTGCATTCTGAAGATCCGAGGTCTGCGCGAGCGAGGCCATGGCCGGTTGCCTCCATGTCTAAGGGACGGTAGTTTGAACGATAGAACCGAACGTGTCTTTCGTCAAGCGTGATGTCCTTTAGAAAAGAGGGTGCATGTGTGGAGACGACTTCGCGGCGCAGGTGTCGGGCGTGGCCGCGCTCGCAGAGCCGGTCCGCCGCGACCTCTACCTCTTCGTGCGCGCGCAGCCGGAGCCGGTCAGCAGGGACCAGGCAGCCGTAGGGGTCGGCGTGGCGAGACACACTGCGAAATTTCATCTGGACAAGCTGGTGGAGGAGGAGCTGCTGGAGACTGACTTCAAGCGGCTCTCCGGACGGCAGGGTCCGGGCGCCGGTCGGCCCACAAAACTGTACAAACGGTCCGCCCGTGAGGTCTCCGTTTCGCTGCCCGAACGCCGATACGAACTCGCCGGGCAGCTGATGGCACGGGCGATCGACGGCTCGATGCGTGACGGAACAGACGTTCGAGACGCCCTCCGCGATGCGGCAGCAAGCCTGGGCTCAGCGCTCGGGGAACAGGCGCGGCAGGCGGCGGGCGCTCGCCCCAGCCGCAAGCGGCTTGGGATGGCCGCCTGCGCAGCCCTGGCAGCGCACGGTTACGAGCCCCGCCAAGAGGGCGAAACCATCACTTTGGTCAACTGCCCCTTCGACGCCCTTGCCCGCAACCACACAGAGCTCGTCTGTGGTATGAACCTCGCAATCCTGGACGCGGTCGCCGACCGAGCGTGTCGCGGGAGACTCAGAGCGCGCCTAGACCCAGCGCCCGGCCGGTGCTGTGTAGTACTCACCGTCGGTGCAGACGCATGAGGGGATGGGAATGACGACGCAACTACCTGAGCCGGAGCCGGTCTCACCGGTGAGCCCGGAAAGCTCTCCGGTCGAGAGATTGCGCAGATGGGAGGATGCGGGCGCAGTCTGGCGAGTCGCCTCCGAGGGCTCGGCGGGGTTGACGATTGCGCTGCTGAGATGCGACGGGGGCGAGGAGGTCGATCGGCTCGTCTC
>JBBQKY010000131.1:0-7331 GCA_038327385.1 Propionibacteriales bacterium | reverse complement strand
GATCTTGGCGAACAGCGGGCTAGGAGAGCGGTACGACGAGGCTGGGGCCACCGGCGTAGATGCCGCCGTCGACAGCCAACGCCAGCCCGTCGGCGTACGACCAGGGACCGTCGACGGCCTCCGGCTCGATGCCCCTCAGGTCGGAGATGATGCTGTGGCCGTGCACGATCCGGCGCCCGCCGGTCGCCTCGAGGAGCGCTCGCGCCGCAACCGGCCCGTCCTCGTCGAGGAACGAGTACCGCGTCGTCATCGAGCACCACAGCTCCCACCACACGGCGAGGTGCTCGCAATGCAACACCTGCGTGAGCGCTGCGTTGACCGCTTCGGCGTCACTGCCCCAGCGCAGGTACTCCGTCGTGTCGGCGTGCAGGACGAGGTCGTCGTCCAGCCGCACCATGGCCGGCAGGTCGGCCATCCAGTCGACCATCTCGTCGGTGAGCTGCTCCTGGTCGCTGACCTGGCCGCCGTTGATCATCCAGCTCAGCGCGAAGCTGGGCCCCCGCTCTGACGGTGTCTCGCTCGGCACCTTGGTGTCCCAGAAGCGCCGTACGCCGAGAGCGAGCACCTCGTGGTTTCCGAGGACCGATCCCACCTGCCCCCCGGAGTCGGCGGCCTGCCGCTGCCACCTCATGACGTCGGACACCACGCCCACGCCATCGGGACCGCGGTCCATCAGGTCTCCCAGGAACCAGACCTCGGCCGCACCGCCGGACCAGTCGCCACCGTCGTCGACGAGCCCTGCCACCCCCAACGCCGCTCGAACCTCGCGCCGGTGGCCGTGCACGTCTCCGACGGCGTACCTCATGGCCAGACTGTAAGCCATCTACGGCTAGCGGCGACTCCCGACGAGCTCGCTTCGGCGCTGCTCGACGAACGTCAGATCGAGGATGTCGTCAACCCGGTCCAACCCCTCCGGGCGATGGGTGAGCAGAACCACCGACCGGCTTCCCACCGCACCCAGTAGGTCGTCGGTCACCTGGTGTGCGGTCGCGGCGTCAAGGTGCGCCGTCGGCTCGTCGAGCACGATGACCGGGTTGTCGCTCAGCAGCACACGCGCCAGCCCGATCCTGGCCCGCTCACCGCCGCTGACCGCGCTGCCGCCGTCGCCGAGCCAGGTGCCCAGCCCGGCGGGGAGACCGTCGAGCCACGGCCCGAGGTGTGCGGCGCGCACCGCCTCGGCAACCTCCTCGTCCGTCGCTGCTGGACGCGCCAGCCTGATGTTCTCAACCAGCGTGGAGCCGAAGACGTGCGGGTCGTCGTCCACCAGACCGACGGTGTGTCGTACGTCGTCGAGGCGGAGGCGGCGAAGGTCGACGCCGGAGAGCGAGACGGCGCCGGAGCTCGGGTCCGTGAACCTCATCAGCAGCCCGGCGAGCGTCGACTTGCCACATCCGGTGGGACCGACGACCGCCACGCGGGAGCCGGGAGACAGGTCGAGAGTGACATCGCGGAGCACCACCTCGTCGCCCCATCGGGCGCTTACGGCCTGCAGCTCGACCTCGCTCCGGGCACCGGCGGCGGGCGGCACCGGGTCTGCTGGGTCGGTCACGGCGGGCGCCCTCGTCCGCAGGGCGGACAACCTCGCGAGGGACCGTTCGGTGCGTACGCCGACCACTGCGGCGTCGGCGACGCCACCCAGCACCTCGGCCAGCGCCAGGGGCAGGAAGGCGATGAGCGCCAGCATCGGAGGGCTCACCCGGCCCGCGGCGATGTCGGCAGGAGCCAGCAGGGCCAGCAGCACGAGCGATGCGCCCGCGGCGAGCTGCCCCAGCGCACGCCCGCTCGCCGCCCAGACCGCCGATCGCACGCCCGTCGCCGCGAGCGCGTGCCCGGCACTGTCGAGGCGGCCGACCGCCCAGCCTTCGGCGCCCCACGAGCTCAGCTCGTCCGCCCCGTCGAGGGCGTCCACTGCAGCGTCGTACGACGCCGCCCGAGCTGTGACGTAGCCCGACTCATGGACTCGGGCACCATGGCGTGCGGCCGCCCAGCCGCCGAGGCCGCCGAGGGCGAGCCCGCCACCCAGCAGCACACCGGCCACCGGCAGCACCAAAGCTGCGACGGCAGCGGCGACAACGCTCACGACGGCAGCCGTCACGAGTGGCTGCCGGACCCGGAGCTGCCGGTCCATGTACGCGTCGACGTCGTCGACGACGGACGCCAGCAGGTCACCACCCCGGCCGAGGGCGCCCGGGGTCAGCGGCACGAGCCACTCGAAGACCGCAGCGCGCCGCTCCGCCAGCAATCGCAGGGCGGCATCGTGGGAGAGCAGCCGCTCGGCGTAGCGGAGCACCGGACGCGCGATCCCGAACGTCCGGACCGCGACGATCGCGACCAGCAGCGCGAGCGCCGTGGGGCGCTCGGCGGCTCTGACGATGAGCCAGCCCGCGGTGGCGGTCAGCGCGATCCCGGACAGCGACGCCAGGCAGCCGAGCACGGTGCCCAGCACGGTGCTCCGCTTGGAGCCGAGCCGTCGGCCTCCGCGCGGACCCGGCTGCGGATCGGGGAGCCGCCCGGCAGCCGGGCTGGGGCCGAGGCTGCTTACGACGTCACCAGCCAACGCCGCGGGTACGGGGGAAGGCGCCGGTGGGTTGATGACCACGACGTTGTCGGCGGCGTCGATGACCGCCTGGCGGTGCGCGACCACGACCACCGCTGAGCGAGCGGCGAGCAGCCGGAGCGTGTCGAGGATCACCGCTTCGGTCGTCCTGTCGAGATGGGCGGTCGGCTCGTCAAGAAGCACCAGCGGACGCCGCGCCACCAGGACCCGGGCCAGGGCGAGCCTGGCCCGCTCGCCGGCCGAGAACCGCCTTCCGCCCTCACCGACATCCGCCGTCAGCCCGCCGCGGGTTGCGACGGTCGCCGCGAGCTCGACCTGGTCGAGCGCCTCCCAGATCTCGTCGTCACTGGCGTCCGATCGCCCGAGGCGGACGTTGTCCGAAACGCTGCCGGAAATGAACCAGGGCCGCTGCGGCAGCCACCCGACCTGGTCCCGCCACCACTGCTGGTCGAGATCGCTCACCGCGACGCCGTCCACGAGGACCTCACCTGAGGTCGCCGCTAGCCCGGCTCGCAGGATCTCCAGAAGCGTTGACTTCCCGGCTCCGGAGGGCCCGGTGACGGCCGTCATTCCGCGAAGCGGAAGGTCGACCCGGTCGAGGCTCAGCGCCGGTGTCTGGCGACCGGGATAGGTCAGCGTGACGCCGCGAAGCTCGATATGGCTGAGGCCGATATGCCGCTGGGCGGCGGCAGCGCCACCCTCGCGGCCGTTTCGGTGGGCGATGCGCCGGACCGCGTCGGCCATGTCGGGAAGGGCGGCGATCTCGGCCAGCGCGGCACCGCCCTCGGCAGCCGCGTGGAACTCGGCACCGACTCGGCGCAGCGGCCAGTACGCCTCCGGCGCCAGCAGCAGCACCACCAGCCCCGTCCGCAGATCCATCTCACCCGCCGCGAGCCGGAGGCCGACGGCAACGGCCACCAGGGCGACCGAGACCGTGGCCACCATCTCGAGCACCGCCGAGGACGCGAACGCCAGGCGAAGGGTCCGCAGGCTCGCTCGCCGGTAACGGTCTGTCACCCCTCGGATCGAGTCGGCTTGCGCGTGCGCCCTGCGGAAGGCGACGAGTGTCGGGAGACCCTGCACGACGTCCGTGAAGTGCCCGGCCAGGGCCGCCATCGCACGCCACTGCCGGGCTGCTCGGTCCCGCGTCGCCCATCCCACGAGCGCGGCGAAGACCGGCACCAGCGGCAGCGTCAGCGCCACGATCACCGCGCTCAGCAGATCCTGTGTCGCGATCGCGGCGAGGCTCAGCAGCGGAAGGACCGCTGCCAGCACCAGGGCGGGGAGGTATCGCGTCAGGTACGGCTCGACGGCCGAGGCGCCGCGGGTGGCCAGCGCCGCCAGCTCTCCGGTACGACGACTGGCCCGCCACGTCGACCCCGCGGCGAGGGCGCGCCGCAGGACGTCGACGCGGAGTGCCCGGCCGGCCCGGCCGGCCGCAGCCGCCGCCGCGACGTCCCCTGCCCATCCGGCGGCAGCTCGAACGACCAGCACCACACCTAGCGCGACAACCCAGGGCGCGGCGGGCTCACGTCGTACCAGACCGGCGACGAGCCCGCCGACGACGAAGGCCTGCGCGATGACGCTGACGCTCTGAGCGACTCCCGCAACCACGACAGCGATCAGCGGCCACTGCGCCGGCCTCAGCAGGCGCCACGTCCCAGCGTCACGTGACGCCATGACGCGCCTGACCGACCTCGCCACTTCCGGCAACGGAGCGCTGGTCTTCGGCGCCCTTGCGCCTCGGGATGTGCTGCACCCCGATGCGTTTGCGGAAGACCCAGTAGCTCCATCCCTCGTACAGCAGTACGAGCGGCGTGAAGAGGACAGCCACCCAGGTCATGACCGTCAGGGAGTACGACGATGCTGACGCGTTGGCCGTGGTCAGTGAGTAGGTGGCCGCCAGGCTCGACGGCATCACGTCCGGGAACAGCGCGACGAACAACCCGGTCACCGCCAGCCCGATGGCGGCGAACGTGCCCGCGAAGGCGACACCTTCCCGCTTGACGAAGCCGCCGGCAAGCCCGGCGACCAGCGCCGCAGCCGCGGCGACGAACACGACAAGCGAGGCGGCCCCGCCAGCCTTCACCTGTGTCCACAGCAGGAAAGCCACCGCGCTCACGGCGGCAGCGACACCGACGGGCATCGCGAGCCGCCTTGCCCGCAACCGGATGTCCCCCACCGTCTTCAGACCCAGGAAGAAGGCCCCGTGCGTCACGAAGAGCAGCAGCGTGGTCAGGCCGCCCAGGAGGGCGTACGGGTTGACCAGGTCTGCGACGGAGCCGACGTAGTCACCAGACGCGTCGATGGCCACGCCGGCCACGATGTTGGCGAACACCATCCCCCACAGCACGCCCGGGACGAGCGAGCCGGTCAGGATCGCGAAGTCCCACCAGGAGCGCCACCTCGGGTTGTCGCGCTTTGCCCGGTACTCGAACGCCACGCCCCGCACGATGAGCGACAGCAAGATGACCAGCAACGGTAGGTAGAAGCCGCTGAACAGCGTGGCGTACCAGGCCGGGAACGCGGCGAAGGTGGCGCCACCGGCAACCAGCAGCCATACCTCGTTGCCGTCCCACACCGGCCCGATGGTGTTGATGAGCACGCGTCGCTCGGCCTCCCCCCTCGCCAGCAGGTGGAGCAGGATGCCCACGCCGAAGTCGAAGCCCTCGAGGACGAAGTAGCCGATCCACAGCACCGCGATCAGGCAGAACCACACCGTGCTCAGCTCCATGACATGGCCCTGTCTCCTCGTGGTCCGTGGTTCATTGCTCGTTGTTCCTCGCTTGTCGCTTGTCGCTTGTCGCCGGTCACGGGCCGCGCGGTCAGTAGGCGAACGCCAGCGGCCGGTCCTCGTCGGCGCTGTCGTCGTGGTCGGCCGGCTCGGGCGGGGGGTCGGCGCCCGCCCGGACGTACTTGACGATCAGCCCCAGCTCGACCACCATCAGCACGGCGTACACCGTCGTCAGAGCGATCAGGGAAGTGAGCGCCTCTCCGGTGCTGACGCCGGGCGACACCGCGTTCTGCGTGGTGAGCAGCCCGAAGACGACCCAGGGCTGGCGTCCCACCTCGGTGAAGATCCAGCCGAACGAGTTCGCGAAGACCGGGAGGAGGGGGATGGCAACGGCGACCCATCGCCACCTCCCGACTCCGAACCGTGATCCGTCGAGCGTGCGGCCCTTCCGCGTCAACCACAGCAGCAGCATGCCGGCCGCGGCTGCGGCAACGCCGAGGCCGATCATCAGCCGGAAGGACCAGTACGTCAGGGGGATGAGCGGGACGTAGTCCCCTGCCGACGAGGTCGGAGCGCCTGGCCGGTTCCCGTAGCGCGCCTCGTATCGGGCGCGCAGCTGGTTGATGCCCTGCACCTTCCCGTCGAAGGTGCCGGTGGCGAGGAACGAGAGCAGGTCAGGGACCTTGAGGGCGAACGTCTCCTTGCTGCCGTCGAGCGTGCCGATCGTCAGGATGGAGAACGACGCCGGCTGCTCGGTGTTGTAGAGGGCTTCCGCCGCCGCCATCTTCATCGGCTGGATGTCGGTCATGATCTTGCCCTGGACGTCGCCGCTGACCGCCACGCCCAGGCCGCCGACCACCATGACCCACGCGCCGACGCGCACCGCGCTGCGGTAGACGGCCCGGTCTTGCGGTGGGGTACTGCGTCGTACCAGGAGGAAGGCTGCGACACCGCACACGAACGCGCCACCAGTCATGTAGGCCGCTGTGACCGTGTGCGGGAACGTCACGAGCTGCATCTTGTTGGTCATCACGGCCCAGAAGTCGGTGAGCCGCGCATGGCCGGTGGTCGCGTCGATTGTGTACCCGACTGGGTGCTGCATCCAGGAGTTCGCGCTCAGGATGAAGTACGCCGACAGCAGCGTGCCGACATGGACGACCCACATGCAGCCGGCGTGCAGGGACTTCGGCAGCTTCTCCCACCCGAAGATCCACAGCCCGATGAACGTGGACTCGAGGAAGAAGGCGAGCAGGCCCTCGATGGCCAGCGGTGCACCGAAGACGTCACCGACGAAGCGCGAGTAGTCGCTCCAGTTCATGCCGAACTGGAACTCCTGGACGATCCCCGTCACCACGCCGATGGCGAAGTTGATCAGGAACAGCCGGCCGAAGAACTTTGTCAGCCGGAGGTACGCCGGGTTGGCGGTCCGCACCCAGGCCGTCTCGTACCCGGCCACGACCGCGGAGACGCCGATGGTGATCGGCACGAACAGGAAGTGGTAGACGGTGATGATCGCGAACTGCCAGCGCGCGATGTCCAGGACGTCCATCATTTCCTCCCACCGGGAAAGCAACCACCGCGCGCTACGCTACTACCTCACGTAGTAGCGACTACAGTCGGTAGTACTACACGCGCCGTGGGTACACTCTACAGATGACTCCGCTGTCGTCCTCGCGACTCGGCGGGCTGGAGCGCCAGGTGATGGACGAGCTGTGGGCCGACACCTCCGGCGAGCGGTGGTTCACGGTTCGCGAGGTCCATGAGCAGCTGGCCCGGCACCGCGACATCGCCTACACCACCGTGATGACGGTCCTGCATCGGCTCGCGCGAAAGCGCCTGGTGCTGGAGGCCCGCGAGGGGCGCGCCTATCTGTACCGCGCCACGTCGTCCCGGGGGGCGCTCACCGCTGATCTGATGCGCGAGGCGCTCGACGGCTCGGACGCGGCGGACCGCCGGACCGCGCTCGTCCGGTTCGTGGACGGGGCGTCGCATGCCGAGATCGCGGCGCTTCGGCAGGCGCTGGACGACCGCGGGACGTGC
>JBBQKY010000130.1:0-7369 GCA_038327385.1 Propionibacteriales bacterium | reverse complement strand
AGGGCTTTCCTGTCGGTCCGTACGAGCGGACCGCAGACAAGATCGTCGAGGCAGCCGATGCCTCGACCTGGCTCCGCCTGCTCCTGATCCAGGGACTCGGCAGCCTGCAGAGCCTGTCGGGCGGTAGCTTCCTCGACCTGTACCAGAAGGAGGCTACGGCGATCCTGAAGCACGTCGAGGGCACCGAGTTCTTCGGCCTGCTGCGCCGTACCGCTGTCGTCCATCTGTACGACGACCCGGACACCTGGGACGCGCTCGGCTACGAGGGGCCGTCGTTTGACAAGGGTGGCTACGTCGACCGGGGGTTCGACGACCTGGACTGGTTGCCGACGCCTCGCATCGAGGAGTACGGCGGCGCGGAGGAGATCGTCGAAGTGGCTCCCGACCTCGCCCGCGGCGGCGTCTCCGACCAGGCACAGCCGCAGCCGGCTGCCGCCAAAGCCGCGGCATCACACCCCGGCGTCGCTGCCCAGGAAGCCCAGGACATCTCCACGAAGGAGGCACAGTGATGGCCGAGATCGAGAAGGGTGAACCCACAGTCGTGGTGATCGGCTCCGGAGCCGGTGGCGGAACCATCGCCTACGAGCTCACCGCCAAAGGCGTCCCGGTCGTCTTGCTGGAAGCTGGCCCCCACCTGACGAGCGAGGACTACGAGAACAACGAGTGGCCGGCCTTCGGCCAGATGGCCTGGCTAGACCCGCGAACCACGTCGGGCTCGTGGCGCGTCAGCCGCGACTTCCCCAACCTGCCGGCGTGGGTGGTGAAGGCCGTCGGCGGCACGACCACCCATTGGGCCGGTGCGACTCCCCGGTTCCGCAGCCACGAGTTCAAGGCACGGACGACGTACGGGCGAGTCGAGGGAGCGAACCTTCTCGACTGGCCCCTCACGCTGCAGGACATGGAGCCGTACTACGACCGCGCCGAGAAGGCGATGGGCTCGACCCACCGACACGGGCGCCCACCCCTGCCGGCCAACAACAACTACAAGGTGTTCGCCAACGGCGCGGAGAAGGTCGGCTACAAGTTCTATGCCACCGGGCCGTACGCCACCAACGCCGCGCCGTACGACGGACGGCCCGCGTCCATCCAGGACGGGTTCAACTTCCAGGGGGACAAGCACAAGTCGAAGTGGAGCACGGCGGTCCGCGAGATTCCGCGGGCGCTCGAGACGGGGAAGCTTGACCTGCGGCCCGACTGTCAGGCTGTGCAGATCACCCACGACGCGCAGGGCAAGGCTGACGCGGTCCTCTACCTCGACAAGGAAGGCAACCTTCAGCGGCAGGCGGCTCGGGCCGTCTGCGTCGCCGGCAACAGCATCGAGAGCCCGCGGCTGCTGCTCATGAGTGCCAGTGCGATGTTCCCGGACGGGCTGGCCAACTCGTCAGGTCAGGTGGGGCGCAACTACATGCGGCACACCACCGGCTCCGTCTACGCCCGGTTCGACCAGCCGGTGCACATGTACCGCGGCGAGACGATGGCGGGGATCATCGCCGACGAGGCCCGGCACGACACGGCTCGCGGTTTCGCCGGCGGTTACTACATGGAGACCCTCTCCCTCGGGCCGGCGTTCCTGGCGAGCTTCGCCGAGCCCGGCTCCTGGGGCAGCGACTTCGCGGAGATCATGGACGCCTACGCCAACACGGCGGGGATGTGGATCGTCGGCGAGGACATGCCGCAGGAGTCCAACCGGGTCACGCTCAACACGGCGGTGACCGACGCCAACGGGCTGCCGGTGCCCAACGTCCACTTCGACGACCACCCCAACGACGTCGCCATGCGTGAGCACGGTTATGCCCAGGCGGACCACCTGTACGAGGCCGTGGGGTCCACCGGGACGCATCACACTCCGCCGTACCCGTCCACCCACAACCTGGGCACCTGCCGGATGAGCGCGGACGCCAAGGACGGCGTCGTCGACGCCTTCGGGCGCGCTCATGACGTGCCCAACCTGTTCGTCAGCGACGGCTCGGTGTTCACGACGGGCGCGGCGGCAAACCCGACGCTGACCATCGTCGCGCTGGCCATCCGGCAGGCCGACCGGCTGGCCGACGAGCTGTCCAAGGGGAACCTGTAGCCGGACCAACGGACGTCCACCGGCGACTGGCTCAGGACCTCTCCTCCGCACTGGGCGAGGAGGCCGTGAGCCAGCGCTCGCTGGACCGGCTCAAGTACGCGCACGACGCGTCGCACTACCTCCTCGTGCCCGAGACGGTCATCACTCCCCGCAGCACGGAGCAGGTTGCCCAGGTGTTGCGCGCGTGCGACCGGGCGGGGGTTGCGCTCACCTTCCGCTCTGGCGGAACCAGCCTCTCCGGGCAGGGCATCACCGACAGCGTCCTGGTGGACACCCGGGCCGGCTTCCAGACCATCGAAGTCCTGGACGACGGACGCCGGGTCCGCGTCCAGCCCGGGGCGACGGTTCGGGCCGTGAACGTGCGGCTTGCGCCGTACGGCCGCAAGCTCGGGCCCGATCCGGCCAGCGAGAGCGCCTGCACCATCGGTGGTGTTGTCGCCAACAACTCGTCGGGCATGCACTGCGGCACTCAGTTCAACACCTATCAGACTCTGGAGTCCATGGTCCTGGTGCTTCCCACCGGGACCGTGATCGACTCGTCCCAGCCGTACGCCGCCCGCAAGCTCGCGGACCTGGAGCCCGAGCTGCACGAAGGTCTGGCTCGGCTGCGTCGGCGCATCCAGGACGACCCGCAGTCGACCGCCACCATCCGGCAGCAGTTCTCGATGAAGAACACGATGGGCTACGGCGTCAACGCCTTCGTAGACCATGACAGCCCACTCGACATCCTCGTGCATCTGATGATCGGCAGCGAGGGGACTCTCGGTTTCGTGGCTGAGGCGGTGTTCCGCACGGTCGAGGTCCTCCCGCACATGGCCACCGGGCTCCTGGTGTTCGAGGACGTGCAGGCGGCGACCTCGTCCGTGCCGCAGCTGATCGAGGCCGGCACCGTCACAGCCGAGCTGTTGGACGCGGCATCGCTGGTCGTGTCCAGCCGGGACCCGAGGTGCCCGCCCGTCATCCGCGATCTCGACGTGCATCGTCACGCCGCGCTGCTCGTGGAGTTCCAGGCGACGACGAGCGACGAGCTCGCCGAGCATCGTCGTACGGCAGAGCCCACTCTTGCGGCGCTCGGGCTGGCCGCGCCATTCACGTTGACCACCGACGCTGCCGAGCGAGCCCAGCTCTGGCACGTCCGGAAGGGTCTCTACAGCGCGGTGGCCAGCGCCCGACCCAGCGGAACCAGCGCCCTGCTCGAGGACGTCGTCGTCCCGGTCGACCGGCTGGGAGAGACCTGCCGGGACCTGACTGAGCTCTTCGCTGTGCATCGCTACGAGGAATCGGTCATCTTCGGGCACGCCCGCGACGGCAACGTGCACTTCCTGCTGAACGAGCGGTTCGACGACCCCGGCGACATGATTCGCTACGAGGCCTTCACTCGCGACATGGTGGATCTGGTGCTGGGCCAGTCCGGATCGCTCAAGGCCGAGCACGGGACCGGGCGGATCATGGCTCCGTTCGTGCGCAGACAGTACGGTGACGAGCTGTACGACGTGATGTGGGAGCTGAAGCGACTGATCGACCCTCGTGGCCTGCTCAACCCGGGATCCGTGCTCTCCGACGATCCGCGCTCCTACCTGCGACACCTCAAGACGACACCGACGGTGGAGGAGGAGGTCGACACCTGCGTCGAGTGCGGGTACTGCGAGCCCGTGTGCCCGAGCCGGGCGCTGACGACGACGCCCCGCCAGCGGATCGTGCTGCGGCGCGAGATGGAGGCGGCGCGGCTGCGGGGAGACACCGACCTGCTGGCGGAGCTCGAGCGCGACTACGACTACGACGCGGTGCAGACGTGCGCCGTCGACGGCATGTGCCAGACCGCCTGCCCGGTGCACATCAACACCGGAGACCTGGTGCGACGGTTGCGGGGTCAGGACGCCGGGGCGGCCGCCAACACCGTCTGGAGAGTTGCAGCGGCCAGCTGGAGCGCCACAACCAGGGCGGCCAGCGCGGCGCTCACGGCTGCCGATGCGATGCCGGCCGCTGTCCCGGTCGCGGCGGCTCGCGGCGGACGAAAGCTGCTCGGCGCGGAGCAGGTTCCCCTGTATGACGCACGGTTGCCAACGGGCGGCCGCCGCCGTCCGCGGCTGAACCCTGCCGAGCCGCAGGCAGTGCTGTTCGCAGCGTGCGTGGGCGCCATGTTCGGGCCGGAGCCGGGTGGGATCGGGGCGACCGAGGCCCTCTCGAGACTCGCCCTGCGAGCTGGTGTCCCGCTGCGCACACCAGAGGCTGCCGACAAGCTGTGCTGCGGCACGCCTTGGAAGTCCAAGGGCTATCGCAACGGCTACGACCTCATGCGCGCCAGAGTCGTACCGGCGCTCGTCAAGGCGACCGACTCCGGGCGGCTCCCCGTCGTCGTCGACGCATCCTCCTGTACGCAGGGCCTCGTAACGATGTTCGTCAACAACTCGCTGGCCGACCTGAGCGTCCTGGACGCCACCGAGTTCGTCGCCAGCTCAATCCTGGACCGGCTGACCGTCACCCAACCGCTGGCGTCGATTGCTCTGCACCCCACCTGCTCGTCGACGGAGCTCGGCAGCACCGGAGCGATGGAGCAGATCGCACGCTTCATCTGTGCCGACGTCTATGTGCCCGTGTCGTGGGGGTGCTGCGCGTTCGCGGGCGACCGGGGGCTGCTGCACCCGGGGCTCACGGCCTCGGCGACGGCACCGGAGGCGGCAGAGATCTCGACGCGCTCGTTCGCGGCGTACGCGTCCTCCAACCGGACCTGCGAGCTCGGGATGACCCGAGCCACCGGCAAGCCGTACCGGCACATCCTCGAGCTCCTCGAGGAAGCCACCCGGTAGACGGCTGGCGAGCCCTGCCCCGGCGTATCCACACCGGTACCGAGCCTGTGCGCGGAACTTGCGATGACGTGCGGCTCGGACGGCACCGCAACCGAGCCTGTGCGCGGAACTTGCGATGACGTGCGGCTCGGACGGCACCGGGACCCTTCTGTACGTCTACCAGAACGACATCAACCGGCCGCGTTCGACAGCCGACATCTTCACCAACGTCGAGATCAGGTAGCCGCTCCAGAGGCCCCGTGTGCCGACATGACGGTGACCCCTCGCGCTGCGGTGTGTCGTGTGCCACACTTCGTGCGGGTAGCAGGTTGCTTTCATAGTGGAGGGGGCGCTGATGCGCCGTACGATTCTTGTGGTTGGGGCCGTGGCCGCCACTGCTCTTGCCGGTCTTGCACCCTTGGCCAGCTCAGAGGCCGCCAACCCCAGCTCCCAGTCGGTGACGGTGCCGACCACCGCGGGTGCGACTGAGACCCGCACCTGGACCGGCACGATCCCCGCTGGCGCTAACCCCACGAGCGACTGCAATGGCGGGTCGTCGGTTCCTGACGTCGAGGCCATCACGGTCAACGTGCCGGCCGGTGCGTACGACAGCATCACCGCCACCTTTGCTTTCTCGATCACCTGGAGCCCGAACGTGACCGAGGACACCAGCGACGAGATCCTTACCGTGGTCCGGCGGCCCACGACGGCAGAGGACAGCGAAGTCGGGTCCAGCGACACCAGCGCCACCACCGAGCGGGTGACTGCCTCCGACCTGGTTCAAGCCACCTACGAGGTGCAGGCGTGCGGCTTTGTCAACGCCGCTCCGCAGCCCTACGCCGGCAAGCTCGTCATCACGACGGCGACCGGCTCCGGCGAGACGAGCCTGAAATCCGCGCCGGCTAACGGGCTGAAGTTCTCGCCGAGTGTCGCTGCCGACCCGCAGCGTGACGAGGCCGAGCCACTGATCGAGAGCGCGCCTGACGGCCGCACCTACACCTGCGGGCCGACCGGGTTCGGCGCCGCCTCCGACTACGCGCAGGTCTCCACCGACGGCGGCGACCAGTTCCACCTGCTCGGCACCCCGCCGCGCGGTCAGCAGGCGATCGGCGGTGGCGGTGACTGCGCCATCGCGCTGGCGCCGGACCAGAACGGCCTCGGAAACTACCAGTACGCCTACGCCGGCCTCGGCCCGCTGACCGGGTTCACGACGAGCACGTCCGCCGACAGCGGGCACACCCTGTTCAGCCTCGGCCCGCAGGACAACGGCCTGCAGAACACCGGCGTGCTCGCCGACCGCCAGTGGGTGACGTTCATCGACAGCACCACCTCGCTGCTCAGCTACAACCAGCAGGAGCCCCGCAACATCGTCGTACAGCGCTCCGAAGACGGCGGCCTGACCTACGGACCGATCACCGCGATCGGCGGCGCCGCCCCGGACTTCCCCGGTCCGATGCGCACCTTGCCCGCCTCGCTCAACGCCCAGAACCCAGACACCCGGATCGTCTACTTCGGGTGGAGCAAGGGCTCCAACGTCAACCTGTCGGTGTCCTACGACGGCGGGCTGCACTTTGTCGACTGCGTCGCCGCGGTGGACAAGCGCCAGCCGCGCGCCGGCTTCGTCACTGCTGACGCCGACAACAACGGAAACATCTACCTGGCCTACGCCGACAAGGTGGACTTCCACTCCTATCTAGTGACGCTGCCCCATGGCAAGCTGGCCAACTGCAACCAACAGGTCACCACCGGTCCCGCTGGTGGCACCAACCTGGCGATCGACGCCGTGTCGCCGAAGAACGACCCCCAGGCGGTGGGCTTCAGCACGCCGCTCCAGGTCGACCGGGACGCTGTTCGTACCACGGTCTTCCCGTGGGTCGCCGCCGGTGGAGATCCCGGCAATGTCGCGGTCACGTTCTACGGGACGCTGAGCCAGGGCGACCCCAACCTGGGATCCTTCAAGGCCAGCTGGAACGTCTACGTGAACCAGTCGGTCAACGCGCTTGCCCCGGGTCGCACGTTCAGCCAGGTCAAGGCGACGACGCACCCGTTCCACTACGACTCGATCTGCCTCAACGGTCTCGGCTGCAGCCTGACGCAGCCCAACGGCGACCGGTCACTTGCCGACTTCTTCGCTATCGAGACCAACCCGCAGTCGCACCGGCTGCAGGTCGTCTACGACAACGACGCCAAGATCCCGGACGAGAACTTCGGGCATGTCGCGAGCCCGATGGTGTTCACCCAGATCGGCGGACCGAGCGTCGCCGGCGGGACCATCTCGGGCGGGAACTCCCCGGTTGTCCGGACGAGCTCCCCCGACCCGAGAGGCGACGCACTGTCGGACTACTCTGCGCTGTTCGCCCCGGGCACCACGATCAACCAGCCGGGCAGCGACTTCACCGACGTCTCGATCGGTCCGGACATCCAGGGCACGCACGGATTCACCGTCCGGATGACGGTGGCGAACCTGTCCACCGTGGCTCTGGCCCAGGCCCTGGCGGCGACTGACTCA
>JBBQKY010000129.1:0-7400 GCA_038327385.1 Propionibacteriales bacterium | reverse complement strand
CGGCCGGCGCGATAGGGCGTGCCGGCAGCGGGGTATCGGCCCCGGCGATGTTGCCCGGGGGCTCGGGCACCTTGGCGTCGTACTGCCAGGGCAGCAAGCCGCGTCGCTTGTGCCACCGGAAGGGGACCATCCGCAGGTCGGTCAGGACAGCGCCCTCGCCGTACGGCAGCACCCGGGTCCGGATCACGCGGGAGGCCGGCGCCGCAGGTGTGAGGGCACAGAAATGCAGGTTGCTGAAGAACGCGCGGGCGCCTTCGGTCAGCATCCCGGCATAGCCGGTCGTGGGGGATCCGGAGCCCGCTCGCATGGAGATGACGTTGCTGCCGTCCACGAACCCCCGGATGATGCCGTCCCCGGCAGCGGTGAGTGTCAGCTCGTACGTCGACCGGGCAACAATGGCGAAGTCGTGCCGCAGCACCTTGGCAGACTGGAGGCGGCCGTCCCTGAAGCGGGCCAGCCGCAGCTCGCTACGCCTCGGGTTGAGCATGAACGTGACACCGGAGAAAGCCTCGCCGGGCCCGGACGAGTGCACGAAGACTCCTGCCCAGCCGTCGAAGTCGGCTGGGAAGGCGACACCCGCCTCGATCGAGGACGCGTGAGCGAAGGCGTCGGGGTGGTAGACCGGGTGGAGCCCGGTCGGCGCCCCCTGGAACAGGGCGCGGACCGTGGCCGGGTCGTCCCCGACCGCAGCCGGGCGCTCCCACGTCTTGCGTCGATGCGACCACCGACCTCCTCTCGAGCCGGACCTCCACAGGAGAGGCGCGGCACCGGGTGGCCGGTCGAAGCTGTCTCGAAGGTCCAGCCCTGCGGCGTCAGTTGCCGCTTGGCCCCGAGGGCAGACCTCCCCCCACGCAAGGGTGCTGTCACAGATGCGGACGTCGTCGAGCACGCAGAAGGCCGGCGCTTGCGGCGTCCCGCCGATTCCGACCCGCGAGGAGTAGCTCGTCTCACCATCGGACGTAGCAAGGGATCCCGCGGGGATGCCGTTGACGTAGAGCACCACCGCGGCCTCGCCACCCTCTTGGTGCCCCCACGTCACCCCTACGTGCTCGAGCAGCTGGGGACTCCACATCTGAGCCAAGCCGGTCACCGTGTCCGACCTGCCGCCGGGACGTCGTACGTCGATGCACCATCGCCCTCCGACGGTGTACAGCGTGAGCCCTGCTGACGGACCCGAGGCCGTGAAGATCTCCTTCCTGCGTTGACGTTGTGGATCCGCGGGGTCGGCGATCGCGCGGCACCACGCCTCGAAGGTCCCGGCGTCGCCGGACAGCGGGGAGCGGTAGGTGAGCCGCCGCGACGTCGCCCGCCACGCTCCGCCGAAAATGCCCGGCACGAAGGAGGATCCGGGCGGAGCGACGGCGGGTGGCATGCCCTGCTCGGTGACGGCTGAGCCCGCGAACCGGTTCGTGAGCACGGTGGTTGGCACGACCGGGTGCGGGACCGGCTCGCTGCCCTTGAACCGCGTGAACACCTGCCGCTTGGCATCGATCGATTCGCTGGTCTGAGTGAAGACCTTGGGCAGCCCGACGACGTAGAGCAGGCGGACCCCTTCTGGCGCAAGGGCCGTCGCATGGATCGTCGTCTCGTCGAGCGCGCCGGTCAGCCTCCTGCCCACCACCAGGCTGGCTGCCGACGTCGGCATCGTGAGCGGCCGCGAGCCTGCTTGCGCCACCGGCTTCCCATCGACGTACAGCCGCAGTCCACCGGCGCCGAGTGTGACGGTGGCCGTCAGGTGGCTCCAGGCCTGCACAGGCAGAGCGGAGGGAGCGTGTACGACGTGCGGGGCGCCACTGTGGTCGGTGACCGTCAGCGACACCCGGCCCGCGGAGTCGAGAAGCAGCGCGTAGGAACCGCCCAGGCTGACGAGTGTTGCCGACTGGGCGGGCAGGATGTCCGGGCGGACCCAGCATGAGAGCGTCAGGCCGCCGTGGACGGCGAGGTCGGTCGTTCTCGCGGCCTCGAGCCAGCGTGTCCCGTCCAGGTGGACCGCACCGCCACGCAGCCCGCGTCGGTGGATCGCGCCGAGAAGGCCACTGTCGGTGGTGTTCCAGCGAGTCCCGGTGATGTAGAGGGTGTGACCGTTGCCGCTTACATCGTCGAACGAGTAGCCGCTGCCCTCGTCGAACTGCCAGGCCGCCGCCAGCGGCTGGCCGGTGACGCGGCGCTCCAGGTGACGCCAGCGCGTCGTCAGGTCAGCGGTCTGCTGCGGTCCGTCGTGCGGCGCCGGTATTGACGGAGCCGGTGTGGACGGAGCCGAGCTCGGTGAGTCGCAGCCCGCCAGGGCGCCCTGGGCGACCAGCACACCCGTGCCCACGACGAACGCACGGCGACCGAACCGGCGCTGCTGAAATGGTGTTCCGACCGCCCCGTCGATGGTGGCTCCGCGCGCCGTTCAGGCGTCGATGCTGGACATGTCGGGATAGCGCTCGCCGCGGACGGCCCCCCGCGGCACCGCGCTCTCGAGAGCAGCCAGGTCGTCGGCGGTGAGGCGGATCGCGTCGGCGCCGACATTCTCCTCGAGGTAGCGCTCCCGCTTGGTGCCGGGGATCGGGGCGATGTCCTCACCCTGCGCCAGCACCCAGGCGAGTGCGAGCTGGCCGGGCGTGACACCCTTGCTGGTCGCGAGGCTGCGGACCGCCTCCACGAGCCTCAGGTTCTCCTGGAGTGCGTCGCCCTGGAACCGTGGGTTGCGGCGGCGGAAGTCGTCATCGGCGAGGTTGTCGGTGGACGAGATGGTACCGGTGAGGAAGCCCCTACCCAGGGGCGCGTACGGCACCAGGCCGATGCCCAGCTCGCGCAGCGTCGGCAGGATCTCGTCCTCGAGCGTGCGCGTCCACAGCGAGTACTCCGACTGCAGGGCCGTGATGGGGTGCGTTGCGTGAGCCCGGCGGATGGTGGCCGCGGAGGCCTCGGAGAGCCCCAGGCGTCGTACCTTGCCGGCCTCGACGAGCTCGGCCATCGCCCCCAC
This sequence comes from Propionibacteriales bacterium, assembly GCA_038327385.1. GTDB lineage: Bacteria > Actinomycetota > Actinomycetes > Propionibacteriales > Nocardioidaceae > JAWWPG01. The sequence continues at coordinate 4,429 of JBBQKY010000129.1, read as the reverse complement.
GGTCTCCTCGATCGGGACCGACTTGTCCACCCGGTGCTGGTAGTACAGGTCGATGTGGTCGACTTCCAGACGCGACAGGCTTGCGTCGCAGGCCTTCCGGACGTAGGCGGGGCTGCCGTCGATGCGTCGGCTGGTCGGGTTGTCGGGGTCCCGCACGTTGCCGAACTTCGTCGCGACAACGACTTCGTCGCGACGGCCCTTGATGGCTCGTCCGACGAGGCGCTCGTTGGTGAACGGGCCGTACATGTCGGCGGTGTCGAGATGGGTCACTCCGAGGTCGAGGGCACGCTGGATCGTCGCGACGGCCCCCGGCTCGTCGGTGGTGCCATAGAACTCTGACATCCCCATGCAGCCGAGGCCGAGCGAGGAGACGGTGAGATCGCTGTGCTGGTCCTCCGAGCCCAGGGTTCGGCGGCCCAGCGGCGTGCTGGGAGAGGTCGTGGTCACGCCCTCATCCTCCCACCTGGCCGTACGACGGTCGCAGACGGCGCCCTATCGTCGTACTCGGCAGCCAGCACGACGAGCGAAGAGGTTGAGCCGGTGGACGCACGCGTCGCCCTGGTCACGGGAGCATCGTCCGGCATCGGTGAGGCAACGGCCCGCCGGCTCAGCGGACTCGGCCTCACCGTCTACGCGGCAGCTCGCCGGGTCGAGCGGATGGCGGCCTTGGGCGAAGCGGGTATCCGCGTCGTCCCGCTCGACGTCACCGACGAGGACTCCATGGCCGGCTGCGTCGAGCAGGTCGTCGCGGACTCCGGGCGGGTCGACGTGCTCGTCAACAACGCCGGCTACGGCTCGTACGGCGCGCTCGAGGACGTCAGCATGGTGGAGGCCCGCCGCCAGGTCGAGGTGAACGTCTTCGGGCTGGCCCGGCTCACCCAGCTGGTGCTGCCGCACATGCGGGCGCAGCGCAGTGGCCTCATCGTCAACCTGTCCTCGATGGGCGGCAAGATGTACGAGCCGCTCGGCACCTGGTACCACGCCACCAAGTTCGCGGTCGAAGGGCTCAGCGACTCACTGCGACTGGAGCTCGCTCCGTTCGAGATCAAAGTCGTCGTCATCGAGCCGGGCGCGATCGCGACCGAGTGGGGCACGATCGCGGCGAACAGCCTGCTGGCGGCGTCCGGAGAGACCGCCTACGCCGACCAGGCAGTCCGGCACGCCAGGATCCTCTCCTCCATGCGGAGCGCGTCGTCTCCGGAGGTCGTGGCGGAGGCGATCGCGAAGGCGGTCTCGTCGTCGCGGCCGCGGACACGGTACGTCGTCGGAGCGGGCGCCCGACCGCTTCTCCTGGCCCGCCGGGTCCTTCCGGACAAGGCCTTCGACCTGTTGCTGACGACGGTCTTCCGCCGGCTGGCCTGACCCTAGCGCGGCCCGGCCGGGCAGTGCGGGTTCAGGCGAGGGCGGGGAAGAGCCGCTGACGGAGGCTCATGGCGTCGTACGGCGCATGCACCTTGACGTCGTTGTCGAAGTACACGCACGTGTCCAGGCCCAGGCCCACCCAGCCCCGGATGCGGTCCGCCCAGCTGTCCAGCGCCTCGGGGGTGTAGCCGCTGACATAGAGCTCGTCGGCACCGTGAAGGCGGACGTACATGAAGTCGGAGGTCCGCTCCTCGACCGCCGGCCAGCGGCCCGCCGTGTCCGCGACGACGAGGGCGACGTCGTGCTCCTGGATGAGGGAGACGGCCTCCGGCGTCACCAGGCTCGGGTGCCGGACTTCGACAGCGTGCCGGATCCGTTGCTCGGTCCGGGCGGTGAGCAGCGTCTGGTCCTCGCTGAGCCGGTCGTCATGCCGAGCAGCAAGTGCGGCGGCTTCGCCGGTCGACCGCGGCAGCATGGCAAAGAACCCGCCGAGTCGCTCGGCATCGAAGGCCAGCGTCCGTGGCAGCTGCCAGAGGATCGGGCCCAGCTTGTGACCGAGGCCAAGCAGCCCGGAGGCGAAGAAGTTGGCAAGCGGGGCTTCGATGTCGGCGAGCCGCTTCATATGGGTGATGAAGCGGCCGCCCTTGACGGCGAAGATGAAGTCGTCGGGTGTCTCGTCGTACCAGCGCTGGTAGCTCGACGGTCGCTGAAGGGAGTGGAACGATCCGTTGATCTCGATCGAGTCCATCCGCTCGGCGGCATAGGCGAGCTCCGAGCGGTGGCGCAACCCTTCTGGGTAGAAGGCGCCGCGCCACTCGGCGTACGTCCAGCCGGAGATCCCCACCCACGCCTCAGCCACGTGCGCCACCGTACGGCGCACTGACCGCCGCGCGTTCCACCACCCTGTTAACGACCATCAGGCCGTTCCCGTGCAACGATCCGGCCGTTCCCGTGCAACGATCCGGCCGTTTCGGGTGACCATCCCACCCTTTCCCGGAGACGACGCGTCCCGGCCATCTCCGAGAAGGGTGGCCGGGACGCTTCGACTCGCGGGAGAAGTGTCAGGTGTTCACGGCGAGCGCGTGACCTCCCACGTGATGTTGTCGCCATGCTGCTGGGTCCAGAACAACCGCCACCCGTGGCCGAACGCTGTGGGGATCTTGGAGCCGAGCAGGCCGTGCTGGGACGGGTCGCCGTTGGACACGTGGATGCCCGTGATCTCGTTGTCGCCGTCGTTGTACCCGGGGCTCGTGAGTGCGTCGTACGTCGCGGAGGCATCGCGCCCCTCTGCGAGCCACCGGTGCGGAGTGCGGGCGGCGTAGCCGCTGCCTCGGACGCTCAGGACATAGCCGGAGTCCAGGGCGTTCCGCTCAGCGTGCAGGGTGTCGCCCGCGTCCTCGACCACGAGCAGCTGGTCCTGGGTGGCGAACTGGATGTTGTCGAAGCCGGTGTGGTCCATGTCACCGACGAGGACCGGCGTCAGGGTTCCGTGGAAGGGGTTGCTCCCTTGCCGCAACCGGAACACTGCGCCGTATCTGCCGGGAAGGGTGCTGAGGCTGTCGGTGTCCCCGGTCTCGGTGAAGTAAAACTCGTGGAACTTGGTGTCCGGCCGGAAGACGCCGTTCTCGGGACGCTTGAACGGTGTGGCTTCCGACAGCGCGGCGCTGACGCCGGCGTCGAAGACGCGGCGGCCGGTGTGGACGACCACCCACCGGGTCTGGAACGTGTTGTCGTAGGTGTGCAGCTGCTTGATCACGCCTGCTGCCGGGTGGGCGGAGAGCTCCGCGAACGTGATGGGGGAGCCGTCCCGGTGAAGCACCTGCAGTGCCCGCATGGAGCCGCCCTTGGTGAGGTCGCTCGGGTCATAGGGGTGGAAGCGGTAGATGTAGCTGTTCGGCACCTTGCCGCCCTTGACGTACGGACCGCCGATGTCCTCGACAAGCCACACGTTGCCGGACGAGTCGTTCTGAATGCCCTCGAAGCCGCCGGATCCTAGAGCGGGCAGAGCGACAGCCTTGCCGTTCGTGCTGTCACCGTTGGCGTCCAGCCGGATGGCAAAGACGCTGCCCCCGGTGAGCTTCCCCTCGTGCGTCAGGAGCAGCTGATGCGAGAACGGGTCCCACGTGATGCCGTCGAAGACCGGAAGCGGGGTCCCGTCGGAGGCGGTGTCACTGACGAGGGACACCCGCTTCGCGGGATCGGTGGCGTCGAGGTTGATGCGCGTGACGTATCCGCGCGGCCCACCCTCGTGGCCCTGGTAGAGGTAGTGGTGCCCACCGAAGGCGAGGTAGACGTTCTTGTCGGGTTCGGTCTTGTAAGCCTCGTTCGGGTCCTGCGTGAGCGGGCCGCCGTTCGACGTGTTGTATCCGTAGTGGGTAACGCCGTTCGCGGTGTCGGGGTTGGTCAGTGCCAGCGCTCCCCAGGCGACGGAAGTGGCGGACAGGCCGCCGCCAATCACGTTGCTCTGGATCCCGATCCTCGGGTTGGCCGACACGACGTCGCCCGAGAACGCGTCGCTGCCGCTGGCGGTCACCGACGTCGTCACGAGGACGCCGACCCCCAAGCCAGCCGTCATCGCACCCACCAAGGCGTTTCTTCTCCACGCGGTCATCTGCTGCCCTCCAAAAGCGCCGGCCCCAGCGGCCGGCTCCCGCGTCACTCTTGCGACATCTCGTTGCAACTCCGTGTCGGGCATGCGGATTCTGTACGGCGTTCAGGTGAACAGCGGCCGGTGTGATGGTCGCGCGGGCGACGGTCGTCGACCGCTTTGTCGGCCCTGGCGCATAATCGGTCAGGTGGACAGCCAGGTGACGCGGGATCCAACCGTCGTACGTCACGGCGTGACCGAGGGAGCCTCACTCGGAACCTCGGGACGCGCCCGGTTGAAGGTGAACAGCAGACCGAGCGGCGAGAGTGGCTACGCCTTGGTCGAGGCAGCACATCCGTTGGGCGAGCCACGCATCCGCGACCATGTCCACGCCCGGCACGACGAGACCTTCGTCGTCCTCGAGGGCAGCTATCGGGTGCGACTGGGCGATGAGATCGTCGTCGCCACAGCCGGTGACTA
>JBBQKY010000128.1:0-7423 GCA_038327385.1 Propionibacteriales bacterium | reverse complement strand
CCCGGGAGAAGGAGGCCAAGGCGGCCGGCGACAAGGAGCTCGCCGCGCAGATCCACGCCCTGGCCAAGCCCAACCAGGTCGCCTGGATGGCCAATCTGCTGGTTCGCGAGCACCCGGAGGAGGTCCGGCCACTTCTGGACCTGGGGGCCGGACTGCGCGAGGCGAGCGAGGGCCTCGACGCAGAGCAGCTCCGCGAGTTCTCCCGCCAGCAGCACGGGCTGCTGCGCGCCCTGGTGCAGCAGGCGCGGCGGGCGGCAGTCACAGCCGGCCGCCGGGTCCCGGAGACAGCAGTACGCAGCCTCGAGGACACGCTACGAGCGGCGCTCGTGGATCCCGATGCCGCCGAGGCCGTCCTCTCGGGCCGGCTGACGGCGGGCCTGCAGCACAGCGGTTTCGGACCCGGGATGGGTGTGGGCGCTGCGGTCGGGTCGACCAGCCGGACGTCGACAGCCGCTGCGTCGAAGAAGGTCGACACCCAGGCACCAACGCCCGACGATGTGGCGCGGGCCGATCGGGAGGTCGCGGAGGCTACGTCCGCGGCCGAGGAGGCCGGCAGGCTCCGCGACGAGGCCGCGGCTGAGCTGGCGCGGGTGAGCAAGCTGCTGGCAGCGGTTGCCCGAGAACTGTCACGCCTGCAAGCCGATCTCGACCGCGCCGAGTCGGAGCGGGCTCGGCTTGAAGGCGACGAACGTGAGCGCCGTACGTCGTTGGACGAGGCCGCGCGTGCCGTCGAGGACGCCGAAGCTCGGTTGACCGAGGCAGCGGAGCGGCGCCAAACGCTCGTCGAGCGCGGCTAGCCATGTGAGACAGGCGCTGGTGGTGCGTGCCGTGCCGCGCCGGCCCACTCCTCGGCCAGCATGTCGAACCTCACCAGGTCGACCACCCGGTCGTCGGAGAGCCGGTAGCAACGCCGGTCCCGCCCTGTCTCGGTGAAGCCGCAGGCGCGAGCGACGGCCTGGGAGGCGACGTTTCCGTCGCCCGCGCCGAGGCTCACCCGCTGAAGGCCGTATCCGCCGGCGTCCTCAGGCGCGAAGGCCTGGTCGAGGGCGAGCCGCAGGGCGCCGCTGACGTAGCCGCGACCCCGCGAGTCCGGGTGGCTGCGGTAGCCCACTTCGGCGGACAACTGGTCGAGGCCGTCGAAGCCGAACATGGTCAGCCCCCCGACGTACGCGTCTGTTTCGGCGTCGGCGATCGCCCACTGCACGGAACGCCCGAGAGACGGCGCCAGCTCGGCGTCTCGAACCTGCCCGCGGAATGCTGCTGAGTTCCGGGACAGCGGTAAGTCCGCGAGCCACAGGTCCGAGTCCCGGTCCTGCACGGTCTCCAAGCAGCGAGCCTCGTCTTCAACCTGGACTGGCCGCAGCACTACGCGTCCGTCCGACAGACGCGGGCGGGGCAGCCAACGGGTCTTCGGCTCACGGCTGTCCGACGACAGCAACGTCGCCCGCCAGCCGTCGAGCAGCTCCCCTCGCCGCGGCTCGGTGCCCCGGCTCACGCCCTCGAAGCTGAAGCCGTTGCGCCAAGCCACCCGCCACGAGGCGATGTTGCCGGCGATCGTCGTCCAGACAACGGTGTCGATGTTCCGTTCCGCGAACGCCCAGTCCACGATGAGCCGCACCGCCGCCATGGCCACCCCGCGCCGTCGCGTCCGAGGATGCGTGACGAACCCGATTTCCGCGATCCCTGGCGCCTTCTCGTTGACACCGATCCAGCCTGCGAAGCGACGTACCCCGCCATCGTCGTCGGCCTCTACCGCAAACTGGCACGGGTTGCCGGTCTCCCACGCTGTCGCGTGACGGGCGAGGTAGTCGGCAGCCTGCTCCTTCGTGACTGGCGAAGGAATGTTCGTCAGCTGGCTCTCCGGGTCGTTGAACTGCTCGACGAGATCGTCAATGTCCTCGGGCCGATGCGCTCGCAGCGTGACGCGGCCATCTTTCAGCACCGGTACGTCCTCGGGGAACCTCATGTCTGCCGACCCGCCCACTCCTCGCGCAGCAGGTCGAAGAGCACCATGTCGACGAGGGAACCGTCGCCGAGGCGCTCCGAGCACCGCTCGCGCCCGAACTCGGTGAACCCGTTGCTGCGCGCCACCTGCTGCGACGCGGGGTTGGTCGTCGCCGCCTTCAGGAACACCCGGTCCAGGCCGAGACCTCCCTCGTCCGTGCGGGTGAACGCGTGCCGTACGACGATCCCGACCGCCTCCGAGACCACGCCACGTCCTCGGGCGTCGGGGTGGGCCCAGTAGCCGATCTCCGACTGTTGCTGTCCGATCCGGGGCAGCCCGACGATCCCCAGGAGCGCGTCCGTGCCAGGGTCGGCGACCGCCCATTCGATGCCGGTGCCGAGCGAGGCCTCTTGGACGTTGTGCACGAGGTACTCCAGCGCGTCGCTGGCGCCGTACGGTCGTGGCAGGAACGCCAGGAAATGCTGCGTGCGGGGATCGCCGCAGCCTTCCACGATCCTCGACACGTCCCGTTCAGTCAGCGCCCTGACCGTGACCCGCTCTCCGCTGATCACCGGCGTCTCGAGCCAGCGGGTCTTCGGCTCGCGGCTGTCGTCGCGGTGCAGGCTCGCGACCCACGCGTCCGGATACTCCCCACGGTGGTCGAGCCAGCGACGTACCGTGCCGCCGAACGTGAAGCCCGTCCGCCAGGCGACGCGCCGCGATCCGACGTTCCCGCGGTTCGCCCACCAGAGGACCGTCTCGATGTCGCGGGTCTTGAAACCCCAGTCCAGCAGCAGGTTCACGGCAGTGGTCATCACACCCCGCCCGCGAACCGCGGGGTGGGCACCGAAGGCCAGCTCGGCGCGACGTTCGCCCTCGTCGCGCAGCGAGAGCGTGCCGCTGAACCGCCGTTCACCGTCGGGATGGGTCGCCTCGATGGCGAAGGCAAGCTCGGATTCGGTCTCCCAGCCCTTGGGGATGCCCGACGTCAGGAAGTCGGCAGCGTGCACCAGCGTGTAGCCGAGCGGAACCGCGGTCCAGCGCACGGAGATGGGATCTGTGCACTGCTCGACGACGGCGTGCGCGTCATCGGGTCGATGGGCTCTCAGCGTGACATCACCGTCGGTGAGCGTCGGTACGTCGTCCGGGAACCTCATCGGCCAACCCTGCCGGGTGACGCGCGCTGACTCAAGCCGATTAGCGACATGTCGCCTCGTTACGCTGGCAGCTATGGGAGAGTCCGGCAGCGCGAGCCACATGCGGTCGCCGCGGTGAAGGGCGTCATCCTCGACGCCATCCTGGTGCTGGTCTTCATCCTCATCAGCGGGTACTTCGTGCTGTCGGAGATGTCGCTCATCTCGCTCCGCGACAGCCAAGCGCGGGGGTTGGAGAGCCGGGGCCGCCGCGGCCAAGCCGTTGCGAAGCTCAACGGCGACCCCAACCGCTTCCTGGCGAGCGCCCAGGTCGGCGTGACGCTGGCCGGCTTCCTCTCCGCGGCCTTCGGTGGGGCCACGCTGGCCAAGAAGCTGGCCCCGAAGCTGGAGAACATCGGTCTCTCGAGCGGAGCAGCGGACATCGTCGCGCTCATCCTCATCACGCTCGCGATCTCGTACGTGTCGCTCGTCATCGGCGAGCTGGCGCCGAAACGGTTCGCGTTGCAGCGCACGGAATCGATCGCGCTCGCGGTGGCACCGACCGTGGACCGCATCGCCCGGATCACCCGACCGGTGATCTGGCTGCTATCCACGTCCACCAACCTCGTCGTGCGTCTGCTTGGTGGCGATCCCGGTGCCCAGCGCGAGCAGATCACCGACGCCGAGATACGCGAGATGGTGTCCGGCTCCGAGACCCTCGGCGACGAGGAGCGGCAGATCGTCGAGGACGTGTTCGAGGCCGGCGAGCGGCAGATCCGGGAGGTGATGGTGCCCCGGACGGAGGTCGACTTCATCGACGGCGAGACGCCGGCGTACCGGGCTGCGAAGGAAGCACTAGACAGACCGCACTCCCGCTATCCCGTGATCGGGGAGTCGTCGGACGACGTACTGGGCTTCGTGCACGTCCGCGACCTGCTGGACCCCGACGTCGCCGGGCGCTCGGTGCGGGTCAAGGACATCGTCCGGCAGGTGCTGATGCTCCCCGACACCCGGCACATCTTGTCGGCGCTGTCGGACATGCGGCGCGAAGGCGCGCACCTCGCAATCGTCGCCGACGAGTACGGCGGAACGGCCGGCATCATCACGATGGAGGACCTCGTGGAGGAGCTCGTGGGGGACATCCGCGACGAGTACGACGTGGACGAGCCGGAGACCACCCGGTCACTGACCGGTGAGGTGGAGGTCGACGGGCTGCTCAACCTCGATGACTTCGAGGACGAGACCGGGCTGGTGTTACCCGACGGCCCCTACGAGACGGTCGCCGGCTACATGGTGCAGCAGCTCGGCCACGTCCCGTGTATCGCGGAGTCGGTGGTCTTCGACAACCATGTACTCGAGGTCGTGGAGGTGGACGGCCGCCGCATCTCCCGCGTCAAGGTGACCGCCGCTCCGCCTGCCGCGACGGCCCCGGCGGAGCCGGAGCCAGAGTCGGAGCCCGACGCCGATGCCAATGCCGTGACGCCGCACCGTCTCAGCAACCCCGCCTGACCGACCAACGATCGCTCCGGTCAGGTGGCTTAAGACACGTTTTGGTAACGGAAACGCCCGTTCAGGCGCTCTCCTTGGTTGCATCGGTCGCGGCTGTCGCAACTGAGGTGCATGCTGAGCAGGCACCACCACCCTCACTCGAGTTCGACGGAGAGGCCGTAACTGATGTCAGGTCGTTGGTTGAGTTGGAAGCGTCTCGTTCCGGGACTCGTAGTCGTGGCGGTCGCCGCACTGGTGATGAGCCTGTTCGTATTCAGAAGCAAGGAGAACGGCGAGACTGACGCGGGCAACGAGCTCGCAGACGCACTCGCAAGCCATCCCGGTCTGGCAAGCCACCGGCTTCCCTTGGCGTACGTCGCGGAGAAGCTCGCCCAGAACGGCGGTGAGGCGTCTGGTGAGACCCTCAGCGGTCCGGCGCAGGAGGCGTACGACTCCCGAGCCTTCCCCCACAAGTACATTCTGCCGGCACAGACGGCGGCGGCCCGGCTGGCATACGCTCGTGCTCACGTGCGCGGGCAGACCGCCTCGGGACAGGTCGCGCTGAAGCAGGCACAGGGCACGTCCACTCCTCAGGGCTGGACCGAGATGGGGCCGCGCAACCCGATCCAGGCTGCCCAGACCTCCTACACCGGGACCCGTGCCTACGTCTCCGGGCGTACGACCTCGTTGGCGATCGACACGCCATGCACGTTGACCAGGTGCGTCCTGTACGCCGGTACGGCTGGCGGTGGCGTGTGGAAGACGGTGAACGCGCTGGCGGCCGCCCCTCGCTGGGACCCCATCGGGCAGGGCATTCCCTCCAACGCGATCGGCTACGTCTACCTGGCGCCCACCGGCGACCTGTACGTCGGCACCGGTGAGCCGAACGGCTCTGGCGACTCCGAAGCCGGCGTCGGCCTCTACAAGTCGACCGACGACGGCGCCTCGTTCACGAAGGTGCCGACCATGGTCGGCCGCCACGACGTGACCCTCGGCCGCTCCATCTCGAGCATCGTGGTGGACCGGAGCAACCCCCAGCACATGTACATCGGCACGGCCGTTGCGCGGCACGGCTCCTCCTCGAGCAACGGCGGCAGGTTCACGCCGCCCGGGTCGGTGGATGTCGGCGTCTTCGAGAGCATGAACGGCGGCGCGAAGTGGACGAGAAGCCTCACCGAGCAATCCGACGTCGTGCGGGAGAACTCCCCGACCGGCCTGGACTACTTCCGTGGCGGGATCTCGAAGCTCCAGTTCGACTTCGCCCACCCCGGCACCGTCTACGCGTCGATGTTCGACTACGGCTTGTTCCGCCGGGTCGGCACCGGTGACTGGCAGATGATCTACTCGATCCACAACCCCGGCAGCAAGGCAACCACCATCTCCAACCGGGTGGAGTTCGCGCTGGCGTACCCGCCCGGCGGCAAGACCCGCATCTACCTCGGCGACGCGACGTACTTCAACGACTCGGTCTCGGGCCTGTTGCGCACCGACAACGGCACCGCCGCCAATCCGAGCTGGACGTTGCTGTCCAACCCGACCGACGGCACCCCCGGGTACGGTTCGTACAACTTCTGCCACGGCCAGTGCAGCTACGACATGGTCGTAGCGTCGCCCCCTGGCCACCCCGACCAGGTGTTCCTGTCCGGGTCGATGAACTACGCCGAGCTGCAGGCGTTCGGCGGCCCAGGCAACTCCAACGGTCGGGCAAGCGTCCGCTCGGCCGATGCGGGTGTGCACTTCACCGACATGACCAATGACGCCCAGCCGAACCCCAACGGGCTGCACCCCGACCACCACGCCTTGGTGTTCGCGCCCGGATGGGACGCCCAGAAGTGGTTCACCGCCTCTGACGGCGGCATCGTTCAGCAGAACGGACCGTTCGTCGACAGGAGCGGCCAGTGCGCCTCGCGAGGTCTCACGGGTGCGCTGCTCGCCGACTGCCTGCAGTTCCTGTCTGCGATCCCGACCGAGAACAACAACCAGATCAACCAGGGGCTCGCCACGCTGCAGTTCCAGAGCGTCAGCACCTCCAACAATGCCCGCATCCTGCAGGCGGGCACGCAGGACAACGGCACCTGGGAGAACGACAGGGTCCAGGGCTGGGTGGAGACAGTCGGCGGCGACGGCGGGCAGTCGGGCATCAACGTCGACACCAACTCCATCCGGTACCACTCCTACTACGCGCCGCAGCACGACGTGAACTTCCACAACGGCGACCCCGATGGCTGGGACTGGATCAGCGACCCGCTCCTCAACTCGGGTGAGACCGCGTCGTTCTACGTGCCGTTCATCGCAGACCCGGTCAAGGGCGGAACCGTCTTCGACGGGCTGAACCACGTCTGGCGCACCACGGACAACGGTGGCAAGCAGGCGTTCCTGCAGAAGTACTGCAACGAGCTCACGGGTGACTACGGCAACCGGCCGAAGGACTGCGGCGACTGGAAGCCCCTCGGTGGCGACCAGGGGAACCTGTCGAGCACGTTCTGGGGACCGCGCACGGACTCCGGCAACTACGTCGTGGCCGTCGAGCGGTCGACCAGCAACACCTCGACGATGTGGGCGGCGACCCGGTACGGGCGGTTGTTCATCTCCGACAACGCCGACGCCGCGAACCCCAACGACGTCAAGTACCAGCGCATCGACCAGGCGCTGAACCTGCCTCAGCGGTTCATCTCCGGCATCTCGATCGACCCCGCCAACAAGAACCACGCCTTCGTCTCCTACTCGGGCTACTCGGCATACCGGCCGGGTGGGCACGTGTACGACGTGACGTGGAACCCGAAGACGGGCACGGGCACGTCGCGAGACATGAGCTACGACATCGGCGACCAGCCGGTGACGGACGTCGTGTACTCGC
>JBBQKY010000127.1:0-7515 GCA_038327385.1 Propionibacteriales bacterium | reverse complement strand
CTGCGCGATCCGGCCGGCCTCCTCGACGTTGCCCTCGACCACGGCGTCAACCAGTGCTGTGTGCTCGTCCAGTGCTCGGTCGTAGACGTCCGGACTGTAGGGCTCGATCGGGAAGCCGAGGGTGATGGTGGCGAGCAGTCCGCGGGTGAGGGAGGCGACCTGGGGATAGCCGGTGGCTTCGGTGACGGCACGGTGGATGGCCGTGTCGGCGGCATGCTCCTGCTCCGGGGTCTTTGCGTGGGCGAAGCCGGTCAGTGCCCTCTTGAGTGCGGTGATGTCGGCGCGGGTGCGCCGCTCGGCTGCGGTCCGCGCAATCATGGCCTCGACCAGGCCACGAAGGTCGCAGAGCTCCTCCAGCTGAGACCACCGCGCTCCAAGGGTGCGCGCGACGGCGTCGGCAGAGTTGCTGGACCAGTCGTTGCGCACGAACGCCCCTCCCGCGCGACCGCGCCGTACCTCCACGATCCCCGCGGACCGCAGCCGCCCCATCGACTGGTGCACGGTGGACCTGCTCACCGCGAGCATGTGAGCGAGCGTACGTTCGACGGGTAGCCGTTCCCCGGGCACGAACTCTCCGATGGCGATCGCGGTGAGCAGCCGATCGGTGACCTCATCGATGGCACTCGGCACCTGGAGTGGCCGCGACAGCGAACCGGCGTCCGTCTCGGAGAGCGCCTGCCTCACGAAACGCCCGACGTCGTCGGATCGAAGCGGTGTCGGCATGCTTCCCCTGCCTCTGGGCGCTTCGAGGACAACGCGCCGTGTACAGCGCAGGCTACGGAAAAAATCGCATCGTCGAAAGGCTTGCGGTGGAGACCATTCATGGACGAGGCTGAGCCGGCCGGCACAGGCTCCGCATGGCGCCTCCATCGTCGACCTCTACCAGGAGGCAGTGTGGCGACCCCTGATGCAGACACCTCAGGCAAGCTGGACTTTCGCGAGTGGCAGACGTGGTACCGCGTCACCGGAGACCTCGAGACGGCGTCCAAGGCCCCGGTGGTCGTGCTGCACGGCGGACCAGGCGCGACGCACAACTACACCCTGCGGATGGCGCGGTTGTCGGAGCAGGGGTGGCCGGTGATCCACTACGACCAGCTCGGTGCCGGGTTGTCCACCCACCTGCCCGAGAAGGGCGCGGACTTCTGGACCGTTGAGCTGTTCCTCGACGAGCTCGACAACCTGTTGACGGGTCTGGGTCTGAGCAGCGGCTACCACGTGATCGGCCAGTCCTGGGGCGGGATGCTCGGTGCGGAGCACGCGATCCACCGGCCGGCCGGACTGCGGAGCCTGGTGATCGCCGACTCGCCGGCGTCGATGGACCTCTGGGTCGCCGAGGCCAACCGGCTGCGCGACGACCTGCCGCCAGAGGTCCAGAAGGTGCTGCTGCAGCACGAGGAGGCGGGAACAACAGACAGCGCCGAGTACGCCGAGGCGGAGAAGGTGTTCTACGACCGGCACGTGTGCCGGATCGTGCCCAATCCGCCCGAGGTGGCCCAGAGCTTCGCCAACATCGCCGAGGACCCCACGGTCTACCACACGATGAACGGACCAAGTGAGTTCCACGTCGTCGGCACGCTGCGCGGCTGGTCGGTCGTCGACCGGGTGTCCGGCATCACCGCGCCGACCCTGCTCGTGTCCGGTGCGTACGACGAGGCCACGCCGGCGACCATGCAACCCTTCATGGACGACATCCCTGATGTCCGATGGGAGATCTTCGCCGAGTCCAGCCACATGCCGCACGTTGAGGAGGAGGATCACTTCCTCAGCGTGGTGAGCGCCTTCCTGCAGAACTACGAGTGAGAAGAGATGTCATGAAGGTTCGACGTTCGTCCGTCGTCTTGGTCGGAGTGGCACTGGCGCTGACCGCTGCCGCGTGCAGTGGGGGGTCGTCCTCCAGCACGAACGGCGACGGGACACCCACCGGGCCGACCACTGCTGGGTCGCCCTCCGGCGCGCAAGGCGGCACGACGCCAGCCCCGTCGACGTTCCTGGCCGAGCACAAGGGAGGGACCCTCCACCTGGTGGCGAAGTCGGCCGGCGGCACCCTGGACCCGATGGTCAACTACACGCTCCAGTACTGGCAGCTCTACCAGGCAAGCTACGACGGCCTGCTGGCCTTCACCAAGCAGGCCGGTGACGCGTCCTTCACGGTCGTACCAGACCTCGCCGCATCGCTGCCGAAGGTGACCAACGGCGACAAGACCTACACGTTCACGCTGCGCAAAGGCATCAAGTTCTCCGACGGGACGCCGGTGACCACCGACGACGTCGTTGCGTCGTTCGAGCGCATCTTCAAGGTCTCCAGCCCCACTGCCGGGACCTTCTACAACGGCATCGTCGGCGCCGACGCGTGCCTGCAGACCCCTGCGACGTGTGACCTGTCCAAGGGTGTGGTCGGCGACGCGCAGGCGAACACGGTCACGATCAATCTCGTCCAGCCGGACCCTGAGCTGCCGTACAAGCTTGCGGTGCCGCATGCGTCCATCCTTCCTGCGTCCGCGCCGCCCAAGGACGCCGGCACGACCCTGATCCCGACGACGGGCGCGTACATGTTCTCCTCCTACGACCCGAACCACGAGCTGAAGATGGTGCGCAACCCCTACTTCAAGGAGTGGTCGCACGACGCGCAGCCAGCGGGGTATCCGGACGAGATCGACGAGACCTTCGGTCTGACCGTCGAGGCAGAGGTCACCGCGGTCGAGAACGGACAGGCCGACTGGGTGTTCGACCCGCCGCCGGCGGACCGGCTGAACGAGATCGGCACCAAGTACGCCGCACAGGCGCACGTGAACCCGCTGACGGCGTTCTGGTATCTCGCGATGAACACCAACATCGCACCGTTCGACAACGTGCTGGCCCGGCAGGCGGTCAACTGGGCGGTGGACCGCAACTCCGTCGTGCAGCTCTACGGAGGACCGAACCTGGCCGCGCCGGCGTGCACCGTGCTCCCGCCTGGCTTCCCGGGACACGTCGACACCTGCGACTACACGAAGGGCGGCGGCACCACCTGGAAGGCGCCAGACCTGGCGAAGGCCAAGCAGCTGGTGCAGCAGTCCGGCACGGCTGGCACGAAGGTCGGCGTGGTGGTCTCCGACGACGAGGTGAACAAGGCCATCGGCGAATACGTCCAGAGCGCGCTGAACTCGATCGGCTACCAGGCCACGCTGAAGCCGATCTCGGGCAACATCCAGTTCACCTACATCCAGAACACCAAGAACAAGGTTCAGATCAGTCTCTCCTCGTGGTACCAGGACTACCCGGCGGCATCGGACTTCTTGAACGTCCTGCTGTCCTGCGCGTCCTTCCACCCGGGAAGCGACTCGAGCATCAACATCGCCGGCTTCTGCGACAAGACCGTCGACGGCCAGATGCAGCAGGCGCTGGTCGCCGAGCGCACCAGCATGGCCCAGGCCAACGCGTTGTGGGCCAAGGTGGACCAGGCAGTGATGAAGCAGGCGCCGCTGGCTCCGCTCATCACGCCGAAGATCATCGACTTCACGTCGGCGAGGGTGGGCAACTACCAGTTCAGCAGGCAGTTCTACATGCTGGTGGACCAGCTGTGGGTGCAGTGAGCGAAGCATGACCAGCGCAGCCCCGCTCGACGTTGGCGGGAAAGCGTCGATGGCGCCGTCCGCCGTGGCTTCGCCTGGGCCATGGCGGACCGCCCTGGCGACGCTGCGACGCGACCGGGTGGCGATGGTGTCGTTGGGGATCTTCCTTCTCATCGTGCTGGCCTGCGTGCTGGCCCCGGTCTACGAGCACTCCGTCGCCCACACCGACGCGTTCACCTCCAGCATCTCCGGAACTACCATCGTGAACGGCAAGGAGGTCCCCGTCCTTGCCTCCAGCAGCACCGGCCTCGGCCTCGGAGTGACGCCCATCGGGCCGACATGGGACGTGCACCACTACTTCCTGGGAGCCGACGGCCAGGGACGCGACGTCATGGCACGGCTGCTGTACGGAGGCCGCAGCAGCCTGCTCATCGGCATCACCTCCGCTGTCATCGCCTGCGCCGTTGCGACGCTCCTGGGCGTGGCCGCGGGCTACTTCGGTGGCATCCTCGACGCCGTGCTGTCCAGGATCTTCGACGTGATCTGGGCGTTCCCGGTCTACCTGCTGGCCATCTCGCTCTCGGTGGTGCTCCTCACCAGCGGGGTGCAGCTGGGGCCCGTGCACATCGAGGGGAACAGTCTCTGGCTGCCGATCCTGATCATCGCCGTGATCTATGTGCCGTACGTCGCGCGTCCCCTGCGCGGCCAGGTCCTGAGCCTGCGGCGGCGCGAGTTCATCGTGGCTGGCATCGGACTGGGCGCATCCGACCTGCGCATCCTGATCCGGGACGTGCTTCCCAACGTGATGCCGACGGTGCTGGTGTTCCTGCCGCTGATGACCGCCCTGAACATGCTCACGGAGTCGGCCCTGTCGTTCCTGTCCATCGGAGTGCAGTCACCCAATGCGAGCTGGGGCACGATCATCAACGACGGCCTCGGCCTGCTCTATACGCGACCGGCGGTGACAATAGCCCCCGGTCTGATGATCGCGCTCACCGCCGTGACCCTCAACCTGCTCGGTGACGGTGTCCGCAGCGCGCTCGACCCGAAGGCCCGGCTCCGAGGCGCCGCCTGATGCTCATGTTCATCGGCCGGCGGACGGCTGCCGCTGTCTTCGTGCTGTTCACCATCAGTGTGCTGGTCTTCCTGATCTTCTTCGCGACACCCGGCGTCGACCCTGCGGCGCGCATTGCCGGACGCAACGCCGACCCGGCAACGCTCGCGCAGGTACGTCATGAGTTCGGGCTCGACCGGCCGATCCCGATCCGTTACGGCCTGATGATGCAGCACCTGTTCATCGCCCGGGACCTCAGCTCATTCGTGAACCGGGGCGACCTCGTCATCCCGCAGATCCTGCACGCCGCCCCGGTGACGCTGTCGCTGGTGACAGGTGCGGCGATCATCTGGGTGGTGTTCGCACTTCTGATGGGGACGATATCCGCAGCCAAGCGCGGCACTGCCTTCGACCCGGTCATCATGCTGTTCGGCGTCGTCGGCGTCTCGATCCCGGCCTACTGGCTGGGAGAGGTGGTGAACCTGTTCACGCAGAGCCGGTGGCACTCCGGCATCTTCTCGTGGGTCCCCCCGCTGGGGTACGTCGGCCTTTCGAAGAACCCCGCCGAGTGGGCGTTGCACCTCATCTTCCCGTGGCTGACGCTGGCGGCACTCTACGCCGGCATCTACGCCCGGGTCCTTCGCGGCGAGATCCTCGAGGCGCTCAACGAGGACTACGTTCGCACCGCCCGGGCGAAAGGACTCACCGAGCGTCGCATCATGGTCCGGCACGCCCTGCGATGCTCGCTGATCCCGGTCGTGTCGCTGTTCGGGCTGGACTTCGGAGCGCTCGTCGGTGGCTCTGCCCTGCTGACCGAGGTGGTGTTCGGCCTTCCTGGCGTCGGCAAACTGACCATCGACTCCCTGCAGAACCTCGACCTGCCAGTGATCATGGGCTGCGTGATGTATGCCGCCTTCTTCGTCGTACTCGCCAACGCCGTCGTGGACGTGCTCTATGCCGCACTCGACCCGCGGGTGCGCCGTGCCTGAGGCGACCGTCCCGCCTGTCGCGGACCCCCTTCTCGAGGTAAGGGACCTGACCGTCCGCTTCCGCACCAGACGTGGGTTGGTCACGGCGGTGGACGGCCTGTCGTTCTCCCTCGGCCGCCGCGACGTACTGGGCATTGTGGGGGAGTCCGGCTCCGGCAAGAGCGTGTCGATGATGAGCCTGCTGAAGCTGATCCGTGACCCCAACGCACGCATCGAGGGCGAGGCCCTCTTCGGGGGCCGTGACCTGATCGGCATGCGGGACAAGGACATGCGTGCCCTGCGAGGCCGAGAGATCGCGATGATCTTCCAGGACCCGATGACGGCGATGACTCCCGTCTACACGGTCGGATGGCAGATCGCCGAGCAGATCCGTACCCACGAGTCGGTTGGGAGGCGGGCAGCGCACGAGCGAGCGATCCAGCTACTCGACGAGGTCGGGATCCCCGACCCCGGCCGGCGGGTGAACGACTACCCGCACGAGTTCTCCGGAGGCATGCGGCAGCGCGCGGTCATCGCGATGGCCCTCGCGAACAACCCCTCCCTGCTGATCGCCGACGAGCCGACCACCGCGCTCGACGTCACCACGCAGGCACAGATTCTGGACCTGATGCGGCGGCTGCGTGTCGACCACGGGTCCTCGATCATCCTGATCACCCATGACATGGGAGTGGTCTTCGACATCGCGGACAATGTGCTGGTGATGTACGCCGGACGCGCTGCGGAGCAGGGCCCCAAGCACGACGTCTTCCACCGGCCGCGTCACCCCTACACCTGGGGACTGCTCAGCTCCGTCCCTCGTCCGCGCGCCGATCGGGTCCGCCGGCTCCCCACCATTCCCGGGTCGCCACCCTCACCGCTCGACATTGCACCGGGTTGCCCCTTCGCCCCGCGCTGCCGGCTTCGACACGACAAGTGCGACGAGCGGCCCCAGCTCGCCGGTGGGATCGCACATGTCGACGCCTGCTGGCTGCCGCGGGACCGCCGCCAAGAGCTGCGCCGCAGCCTGATCGAGAAGGCCGTGGCTGAAGGCGACCCCGGCGACCTCACGGAGCACGCCGACGCCATGACCGGACCCGAGGCGGCCCGATGAGACAACCGTCGAGACATGAGAGCGCGCCCGGCGACGTCCTGCTTCGCGCCGACAACCTATCCAAGCACTTCCCGGCCCGGAGCGACTCGCTGGTCGGCGGCCGGGAGGTGCTGCGAGCCGTCGACGGAGTAAACCTGGAGGTGCGCTCCGGCGAGACGCTCGGAGTGGTGGGGGAGTCCGGCTGCGGCAAGTCGACGCTCGGTCGCTGCCTCGTCCGGCTCACCGACATCACGTCGGGGACGGTCTGGTTCGAAGGCCGAGACATCACCCGCCTCTCTCGTCGCCAGCTCCGCCCCGTGCGCCGCGACCTCCAGCTGGTGTTCCAGGATCCCTACGCGTCGCTCAACCCACGACGCCGCGTCGGCGACATTCTCTCCGAACCTCTGCAGATCCATAAGTACGGCGATCGACGGGCGATCTCGCGCCGGGTCCAGGAGCTGCTCGAGGTGGTGGGGCTCAACGCGTCACACACCGACCGGTTTCCCCACGAGTTCTCCGGCGGTCAGCGTCAGCGGGTCGGCATCGCCAGGGCTTTGGCGATGAACCCCAAGGTGATCGTCGCCGACGAGCCCGTTTCGGCCCTGGACGTATCCATCCAGGCGCAGGTGCTCAATCTCTTCGCCGACCTGCAGGACGAGTTCGCCCTTACCTACGTCTTTATCGCCCACGATCTCGGTGTGGTGCGTCACGTCTCGAGCCGGATTGCTGTGATGTACCTCGGCGAGGTCATGGAGACCGCAGCCGCGGATCCCCTCTACAGCCGTCCCGCTCACCCCTATACCGAGGCACTGCTGTCAGCATCTCCCGACCTCGAGGACGAGGGCGTAGCGC
>JBBQKY010000126.1:0-7533 GCA_038327385.1 Propionibacteriales bacterium | reverse complement strand
GTAGCCGCCCCATGCCTCGAGCTGCGTCACCTGACCCGCCGGTGCTCCAGCGGCCGACCAGGTGCGCCCGGAGTCGTGCGTACTCCACAGGGCACCCCCGTAGGCCCACCCGTCGTAGATTCCGCTGCCGTCATCCCGCTTGGCGAAGCGCAGCTGGCTGATCGAGGTGGCCCCGGTGCTGTCGCTCGTAGCAGGCAGCGCCGGCAGCTGCCCAAGGTCCGCCCAGCTGACGCCGTGGTCGGCGGTGGTGAACACCGTCGCGCAGCGAGCCGCCGCACAGTCGCGCCCCGGGGTGTCAGCGAGCACCCACTGGTGCATGGTGCCGGTCGCGGTCAGCGAGAGGGGGGTGACCTCGCCCGCTGCGATGGGCCCGCCGGCTGCGATGGTGACCTGGGCCGTCACGGTCTGAGTGCTCGGCACCTGCGTGGACGGCGCGGACTGGGGAGGCTTGGAATGCTCGGAAGGTGTGGGCAAGATCGCCGTGGTGGGGGGCGGGTGGGTCGGCGGCGTGTGCACGTTGCTCGACCGACCGGCGGCCGGTGTCTGCGACGAGTCCAGAAACCCTGCCGCGTCGACCGCGGCGGCACCGCCACCCAGCACGAGCACCGCAGCCGCTACCACCGAAGCGCCCCGCTTGACCCGTCGTACCCGGGCACCTCTGTGCACGCGCGCCAAGAACGTGTCGGCGTCCACCCGGTCGCTCGGGCGCGGCCGGGTGAGCGCGCTGCGCAGCCGCCGCTCGAGGTCGTCGTCGTCGTCCTCGTCGAAGGTCACGGGTTGCCTTCCGGCTTGACCGGCTCGGCCGAGGCTGCGCCAGGCATGGCTGACGTCATGGCTGGCTCCCGACGGACTGGCGGAGCTTGGCCAGCGCCTTCGAAGCCTGGCTCTTCACCGTGCCCACCGAGCAGCCGAGGGTGCGAGCGATGTCGGCCTCGGACATGTCCTCGTAGTAGCGCAACGCGATCACCGCCCGCTGCTTGGTCGGCAAGAACTTGAGCGCCTGCCACAGGTCGTTGTCGAAGGGGGAGTCCTCGGTTCCCCGGTCGAGAAGGGTGTCGGTCGCACGTTCACGACCGAACTTGCGCCAGATGCTGATGTTGCGGTTGACCATGACTCGCCGCACGTAGCCCTCGGGGTCGTCACGCGAGTCGACGCGGTCCCAGGCCAGCATCGTGCGCTCCAGGGCGTCCTGCACAAGGTCCTGGCCGGCTTCCGTCGTACCGGTGAGCGACCGGCCGAACCTGACGAGCTGGGGAAGCCGGGCGCGGACGAACGCGTCGAAGGCTGCCCGGTCCTCGTCACGCATGCAGTCACCCCTGACAGGGCTCTCCCAGGAACGGCACAGGTTGGCATCAGTAGTAGTCACCTCAGGCCGAGGACGTCCGCGGTGACTGTTCGGTTGCCTTGCCTCGCGAGTTTGTCAGCTCGGCGGGGACCATCCTAGGGTCGACGACTGTGACTCCTGCCGCGGCCGAACCGGCGATGATCGTGGCCGAGGGGCTGCGGAAGTCGTATGGCGACTTCGAGGCGGTCCGGGGGATCGACGTCCGTGTCGAGCGAGGTGAGGCCTTCGGCTTCCTCGGGCCGAACGGAGCGGGCAAGTCGTCGACGATGCGGATGATCGGGGCGGTCTCCCCCGTGAGCGGGGGGACGTTGTCGATCCTCGGGATGGACCCGGCCACCCATGGACCGCAGATCCGGGCGCGCATCGGTGTCTGCCCGCAGGAGGACTCCCTCGACAACGAGCTGCGGGTGGGGGAGAACCTCGTCGTCTACGGTCGGTACTTCGGCCTGAGCCGCAAGGAGGCAGCGGCGCGCACAGACGAGCTGCTCGCCTTCGTGCAGCTCGGTGACAAGGCGAAGGCGATGGTGGAGGCGCTCTCCGGTGGCATGAAACGGCGGCTGACGATCGCCCGGTCGCTGATCAACCAGCCGGACCTCCTGCTGCTGGACGAGCCCACGACCGGCCTCGACCCGCAGGCGCGCCACCAGCTGTGGGACCGGCTGTTCCGTCTGAAGCAGCAGGGCGTCACGCTCGTGCTGACGACGCACTACATGGACGAGGCGGAGCAGCTCTGCGACCGTCTTGTAGTGATGGACAAGGGGTTGATCGCGGCGGAAGGCTCGCCGGCGCAGCTGATCGCTGAGCACTCGACCCGCGAGGTCGTGGAGCTCAGGTTCGGTGTCGGCGACAACGAGGCGATGGCTCCGAAGGTCGAGGACCTTGCGCTTCGCGTGGAGGTGCTGCCCGACCGCCTGCTGCTCTACACCGACGACGGGGACGGCACGGCCGCGGCGGTGCACGCACGCGGGCTCGTACCGGTGTCGTCGCTGGTACGCCGCTCGACGCTCGAAGACGTGTTTCTGCGGCTCACCGGCCGCACGCTGGTCGACTGAGGAGGGTCGTCGTGACATCGGTGCAGCTGCGCCTGCCGCGGTTGGCCGCGCGCCAGACCGCCTACTGGCTCACCGTGCTGAGACGCACCTGGCGCGGCACGGTCATCACGAGTTTCCTGCTGCCGTTCCTCTATCTCACGGCCATGAGCGTCGGCCTCGGAGGCTTCGTGGACAGCAGCGGTGACCGTGCGCTCGGAGGTGTCAGCTATCTCGCCTTCATCGCGCCCGGCCTGCTGGCGACGACTGCCCTGCAGACGGCGGTCGGCGAGTCGACGTACCCGGTGATGGCGGGCTTCAAGTGGCAACGGTTCTACTACTCGATGGCAGCGACCCCCCTCGACGCGACCGACATCGTATGCGCGCAGCTGGTGTTCATCGCCTTCCGGATCGTCGCGGCCTGCGGTGTCTTCCTGCTGGTGATGGCGGCGTACGGCGCGATCCACGACTGGCTGGGAGGTGTGCTGGCCCTCCTCGTCGTCGTGTTGGCCGGTATGGCGCATGCGGCGCCGGTCGTGGGGTTGACGGCGCGCTTGCGAAGTGAGAGCGGGTTCTCGTTGATCTTCCGGCTTGGTCTCATGCCGATGATTCTCTTCAGTGGAGCCTTCTTCCCGATCTCGCAGCTGCCCACCGCTGTCGAGTGGCTCGCCTATGCAACACCGATATGGCACGGCGTGGACCTGGCCCGGATGCTGACGCTGGGTCAGGTGCAGCTGGGGCCGGCGTTGGGGCACCTGGCCTACCTCGCCCTGTGGGCTGCGGCCGGCTGGTTCTACGCGGTCGACGGCTTCCGCAGACGGCTTGCCCAGTGACAGCGACGACCACGCCACGTGGCGTGCTGGGTCCCCGGGTGGTGCCGATGTTCGGGATGGGGCACTGGCGGGTCGTCGAGCGCAACTATCTCGTCTACCGGCGTGGGTGGGTCGTCTTCCTGACCGGGATGCTGGAGCCGATCCTGTACCTGCTGTCGATAGGCATCGGCGTCGGCGGGTTGGTAGGCGACTTCACGCTCGGTGATGGAACGAAGGTGGGGTACGTCGAGTTCGTCGCGCCGGCGATGCTGGCGGCCTCAGCCATGAACGGGGCGCTGTTCGACTCGACGTACAACATCTTCTTCCGGATGAAGTACGCGAAGCTGTACGACGCCATGCTGGCCACGCCACTTCAGCCGCGGGACGTGGCGCGAGGGGAGGTCACTTGGGCGCTCCTCAGGGGGGCGTGCTACTCGGCGGTGTTCATCGTCGTCATGCTGGGGCTGGGTCTCGTCAGCTCATGGTGGATGCTGCTCGCCCTCCCGGCCACGGTACTGATCGGGTATGCGTTCGCCGGCGCGGGTATGGCGCTGACCACGTGGATGCGAAGCTGGCAGGACTTCGAGTTCGTGGCGCTCGCCATCACGCCGATGTTCCTGTTCTCCGCCACGTTCTACCCGATCTCGACCTACCCGGGAGCCGTGCAGTGGCTGGTGCGGTGCACGCCTTTGTACCAAGGGGTTTCGCTGGTTCGGGACATGGCTCTCGGCACGCTCGGCTGGGGTGCGCTGGTGTCCGTCGCCTACCTCGCCGCCATGGGCACGCTGGGCCTGGTCGTGGCAGGACGACGCGTGGGCACGCTGCTGCTGAAGTAGCAGCCGCGTGCCCGCGCTGGTGGTGCGTAGCTCAGCTCAGCGAGTTGCCACCTGACCGGAAGTTGCGGCCTTCTGCTGCTGCTGCTGTGCCATGGGAAGGGTCTGGGCGACCAGACCGTCGAGGCGGGTGAAGGTCACCTGGAGCGGCCGTGAGCCGTAGGTCCAGTCGGTGCCGTCAACGGTTCCGCATCCCGCCTGGAACGTGTCGGACGAGGCGACCTTGACGGTGTTGGACCCGCTGAGCCCGATGTAGAACCCGCCGGTGGAGACGCTTTGGGCGGTGCTCTGCGCTCGTAGGTCGCCGTTCTTCAGGAGGTAGCACGAGAAGGTCTCCGGGGCCGACGGCGTGCCCGCGGGGAACATGTTCGCCGCGAATGACGCCGCGTAGACGCCCGCAGGCGGGTTCGGGACGGTGATGAAGACCTGGTCGTTGCCGCCCGACGACGACGTCGTGTACAGGTAGGCGAGGTTGCGCAACGGAGCAGCGGCGAGCTGGGCCGCGCCGCTTCCCGGCCGGTTGGGCGCCGAGCTCGAGACATGAGCGGCCGGCGTGACGTGATTCGATGCGGCGTCGGCGTACTGGGCGCCGAGCACGGCGACCGCTGCGACGGCGACCGCGGAGATTGATGTGGTGGCGGAGATGCGCATGCTGTCCTCCAGCGTGAAGTGGTGGGTCCGAGAGACCCCCGAGGTGAGTCGTGCCGGTCGGCGCGCCTCTGCCGGGAAAGGTGCGCCTGCCGCTCGTGCTGGGCAATAGCCCGTTGGGGCCATTGACCCGCTTGCATAATGAAGGCGAAGCGTGCGCGCCGATACGGTCCTGAGTTGGCGGGGCTGGCTGGTCGCGATGACAGACTGGCGCAATGGCGATCACCTCCGGCGTTGACGAACGTGCCGCGCAGGTCGGGGTGGTCGGGGGCTCCGGCTTCTACGAGTTCATCGCCGATGCCGTATCCGTGGCGGTGCAGACGCCCTTCGGCGAGCCGTCGTCGGCGATCTCCCTCGGCGACGTCGCGGGGCGTCGCGTCGCGTTCATCCCGAGGCACGGCAGGCACCACGAGCTCCCTCCGCACCGGGTCAACTACCGAGCCAACATGTGGGCGCTGCGCTCGTTGGGGGTTCGCCAGGTGCTGGCGCCGTGCGCGGTCGGCAGCCTGCGGCCCGAGCTCGGTCCCGGGGCGCTCGTCGTACCGGACCAGCTGGTCGACCGGACAAGTGGGCGACCCCAGACCTTCTTTGACAGCGGTGCTGTACACGTCCCCTTCGCTGACCCCTACTGCCCGGTGCTGCGCGCCGCGTTGTGCGCGTCGGATCCAGCAGTGATCGGTGGTGGCACCATGGTGGTCATCGAGGGACCACGCTTCTCGACCCGAGCCGAGTCCTCCTGGTTCGCGAGTCAGGGCTGGTCCCTCGTGAACATGACGGGTCACCCGGAAGCGGTGCTGGCGCGCGAGCTTGCCCTCTGCTATGCGACCGTCGCCCTCGTCACCGATCGCGATGTCGGCGTCACCGAAGGCTCATCCGTCAACCAGGAGGCAGTTTTTGCCGAGTTCGCCCGCAACATCGAGCGGCTGCGTAGCATGCTTCGCCGGGTGGTGACTCAGCTGCCGGCTGCGGGAGTCGGGTGCTCCTGCGCAGCGGCCCTGGACGGCATCACCTTGCCGATCGAGCTGCCGTGAGGGTCCTTGTTACCGGGGCGGCGGGATTCATCGGCGGCGCCGTGGCGTCAGGGTGCCGGCAAGCCGGGCACGACGTGCTGGGCGTCGACGCCTTCATCGAACAGGCGCATGCTGACGGCCGACGTGAAAGCTCTGGCGTCCGGCACTGCGACGTCAGGGACGCGAGCCGGCTGGCCCAGCTTCTGCACGGTGTCGACGTCGTGTGCCACCAGGCGGCGATGGTCGGTGCGGGTGTCAGCCCCGCCGATCTGCCGCTCTACGCGAGCCACAACGACCTGGGCACGGCGACGCTGTTGGCGGCGATGGCGGCGACCCAGGTGAGCCGTCTCGTGCTGGCGTCGTCGATGGTCGTGTACGGCGACGGGCGCTACGCCTGCCCGTCCCACGGTCAGCGCCCGGCGCGACCTCGGCAGCTGGCTGAGCTGGCGCGGGGGGTGTTCGACATTGCGTGTCCGGACTGTAGCGCCGCGATGACCTGGCTACCGGTCAGCGAGGGCGCCTCCCTGGACCCGAGGAGCAGCTACGCAGCGAGCAAGGTGGCGCAGGAGCACTATGCGGCGGCTTGGGCGCGCCAGGCCGCCGGGAGTGTCATTGCCCTTCGCTACCACAACGTCTACGGCCCGGGCATGCCGAGAAACACGCCCTACTCGGGGGTCGCCGCGATCTTTCGGTCGGCGCTCGAGCGGGGGCAGCCGCCTCTGGTGTTCGAGGACGGCGGTCAGATGCGGGACTTCGTCCACGTGTCGGATATTGCGGCGGCGAACATGCGAGCGATCGAGGCCGTTGCCATGTCGCCGGTGAACTCGTTCACGTCGTACAACATCAGCTCGGGGACGCCCATCTCGATTGCCGAGGTGGCGAACCTGGTGGCAGCCGGCGTGCCAGGTCCGGCTGTCGAGGCTGTGGTCACCGGGGAGTTCCGGTCGGGCGACGTGCGGCACATCGTCGCCAGCGCGGAGAAAGCGCGTCGCGGCCTCGGCTTCACGGCTGCCGTGGCGCCGGCAGACGGGTTGCGCCGGTTCGCCCGTGACCCGCTGCGCGATTGAAACCCGCGTTTACTGCCAACCGGTAATCGTCATCGCCATGACGTCAGATTTTTGTAAGAGTCGCAACGCCAGTTTGGCCCGCTAGTTCTCTAGCGTGGAGACGTGACGTACTCGTGCGATCTCGTGCTGCCCTGCCGAGACGAGGCGTTGGCACTTCCGGAGCTGCTCTCGCGGGTTCCTGACCTCTTCTCCGTGATCGTGGTCGACAACGGATCACGGGACAACACCGCAGGCGTGGCACGGTCGTTGGGCGCCACGGTTGTGGTCGAACCGACTCCTGGCTATGGCGCCGCTGTCCAGGCAGGCGTCAACGCGGCCACGGCCGATCTGGTCGCGGTCATCGACGGGGACGGGACGCTCGACCCGGTGGACCTGCTGCCGTTGGTGACGGCCGTCGCTGCCGGCAGCTGCACGCTGGCGGTGGGAAGGCGACGGCCGACCCGAGCGGGCCTGGTCCCGCTGTCGGCTCGGCTGGGCAACGTGGCCGTCACTGGCTGGCTCCGCCATCAGGGCATCGCCGTACACGACATCGCTCCGGCCCGCGTGTGCCGACGTAGCAACCTGCTCGCGCTCGACGTCCTGGATCGCCGGTTCGGCTATCCCGTGGAGCTGTTGATCAAGGCTGCTCGGGCTGGCTGGGACGTCTGCGAGTACGACGTGAGCTACGGCCCCCGAGCCGCGGGCACGCGGTCGAAGGTCTCCGGCTCGCTGCGCGGCAGCGTGCTCGCGGCCGCGGACTTCGTCAGGGTGCTGTCGTGACGGCGGGCGTGCTCGTCGTTGCCAAGGCCCC
>JBBQKY010000125.1:0-7578 GCA_038327385.1 Propionibacteriales bacterium | reverse complement strand
ATGTTCGTGAGCGGGATCATGGCTCAGCAGTCCGCCCTTCGCGTGTGGACGGACCGGCAGGCCTCCACCCGGATCGCGATTCCGGAGCTCTCGCACCTGCTTCGCTACGAGAACGACGGACCGCAGCAGTTGAACGCCTTTCGCTACGAACAGCTCACAACGGGCCCGACAGTTCCCACCAAGGAACACCTCGAGGCGATCCCGGGCCGGCTGGGCGCAGTCCTGCTCGAGCTGCCGTTGCGCGACGCCGGGTACCTGCTGCCGACCTGGGACGAGCTGCAGGCGTTCTCGGCGGCGGCGCGGGAACGCGGCGTCCCGCTGCATCTGGACGGGGCTCGGCTCTGGGAGTCGCAGCCCTACCTCGGGCACAGCCTCGCCGAGATCGCAGACCTCGCAGACAGCGTCTACGTGTCCTTCTACAAAGGGCTCGGCGGTCTGGCCGGTGCCGTCCTCGCCGGTCCTGAGGACGTCGTCGAGGAGGCGCGACGGTGGCGGACGCGGCACGGCGGCACGTTGTTCACGATGGCGCCCTACGCCCTCTCGGCCCTGCGTGGTCTCAGGACGCTGCTGCCGCGGATGGGCGAGTTCCACGAGCGAGCGCTGGCGCTGGCTGAGGCCTTCGGGGACTTGGGGTTTCGGGTCTTCCCGAACCCACCGCACACCAATGCCTTCCGGGTCTTCATCGACCGGCCGGCAGACGTCGTCAACGAGCGGATCCTGCTGAGCATCGAGCGGGATGGGATCGCCCTGCTGTCCCCTGTGAGCCCCGGGGAGATGCCGGGTACGTCGTGGGCGGAGTTCTCCGTAGGCGCGGGCACCTTGCAGTGGGAGATCGAGGAGGCGGCGCAGGCGCTGGCCGGCCTCCTCGGAGACCGCAGCTGATTACCGGGCCTACTCGCTCCAGCAAGCGATGACGTCCGCGGCCACCGCGTAGGCGAGGTCGCTCGGGGACAGGTGGTGTTGGCCGATCGAGCCGGACTGTGCGGTGGCGTCGACGACGAGCGTCTTGCCGTCCTTGAGGAACGCGACCGTGCCGGCGGCTGTTCGAAAGCTCGGCAGGCCGAAAGTTTGCAGCCCGCGAAGAGGCTGCGGGTCGCTGGCCCGTCCCTCCAATGCGGTGAAGTATCGGCGTCCAGCGCTGACGCTGTCGGAGTCGTCCACCGAAAGAACGAGCGGTCCACTGGCGAGCCGGTACGTACAGGAGAAGAGACCGTTGCTCCAGGTGGAGCCGGCAGCGGGCATCGCCGGCAGTCCCAGGACGCCCGCTACGGCCTGGCGGATCTCGGACCCGCAGACCATCCGCGCCGTCGCAGACGGCCGCCCACCCATCCCGGACAGCCTCATGCCGGGGGCCATCGTCATGCCCGGTGCCATCGACATCGACGGCGAGGACGGCTGACTCGCTGAGGGGACGCTGGCGGCCTCCGTTGTCGCGCATCCCGTCACGAGCAGCGTGGCGGCCGCGAGAAGCCCGAGCAGTCGAGGGCCGGGCCTATCACCGTGCATCACACTGCCCCAGCGGCCGCTCATGACTGGCGACCGGCTACGAGGTGCGCGAAGGCGACGATGTTGCCGTCGTACTCCTGCTGGGAGGCGTTCCAGTTGCCACAGGTGATCAGCCGCAGCTCGGCGCGATCGGTGTTCCCGTAGACAGGCACGGTGGGGAAGTGCTCCTTGGGATACTCCCGAACGCCGTCGACCACGAAGGTGGCGCGGCTGCCGTCCGCCCGGCTGACCGTGACGGTGTCGCCCGGGGCCAGCGAGCCGAGGCGGTAGAACACCGCGGGGCCGGTCTCCCAGGAGTCGACATGGCCGGCAATGACCGACGGCCCGACCTGGCCGGGCGTGGGCGAGTGAGAGAACCAGCCGGCGAGGAGCGGCTTCCACGGCACCTGCAGGGACCCGTCGGAGTTCAGGCCCAGCTGCAGCAGACTGGTGTGTACGTCGATCGAGCTGATGTCGAGACGGACCGGCCGCGACCGTGCCAGCACGGGTCCCTGTGAGGCCCGGCTGACCGAGCCACCACGCGACGCACTCGCCGGGCCGCCGCCCGCAGCGGGACGTACGGCGCCCGGGCTGGTCTTCCCGGGGGTGGGCGGCGAGCCCGGCGCCGGCAAGGTGCCGGCCTGGGCAGCCGACGGCTCGGCTGGCCCCGCGTTGCCTCGGAAGCCGAGCACGAGTGCGAGGACCCCGATCACCGTGAGTGCCACAGCGGCCGCCGCGGCGTATGTACCGCGACGACCGCTGTTGCTTACTGACACGACTGGTCAGCTCCGGGCGGCTGAGCGGCGCCAGAACAGCAAGGCACCCGCCGCCGTGGCGAGAGACATCGCGCCGGCTGCTTGCAGCGCCGTGTTGTCACCAGAAGTGGACCCACCGTCGCCGGTCTGAGCTCCCCCCACCGGGATGGAACCCAGCTGGGCAACGTTCAGCGGTCCACAGAGGGCCGGCGAGGTGGCAGCCAACGGGAGCGACGGCACCAGGTCGCTCTTCTCCGCCTGCGCCTTCTTGCTCAGGGTCGCCGGGTCGAGCCCGTGGACCACGATCACGGCGTTGCCCGCCTTGACCTGGGACAGGGTCGCCGAGTCGAGTGTGATCGTGCGGTCGTAGGCGAAGTCAGCGCCCCCGGGTGCGATCGTCACATTCGTCCCGTCGCTGGGTGAGGTGCCGCCCTTGACGGACAGCGTCGTGCCGATCGCTCCGTATGCCGGCCCGCCCTCGGTCGTGTTGACCACTCCGTCACCGTTCTTGTCGGCGGAGGCAGCCGGGCACATGCCGGCACCGTTGATGTGGATGTGCTGGACGTGCGGGTACGCCGCTCCCATGAAGGTGGCCGCCAAGCTGGAGACCTCTTCGTGGATCGTCGCGGTGTTGCCGGCCAGCTTCAGCGTCAGCCAGCCTGACGCACCTGAGTTGTTCAGCGGGTTGAGGGTGGCCTGGTACCAGGTCGTGCTCGTGGTCTCTGCCTGGGCGCCCGCTGTGAGCGCTGGGGACACCAGCGCGAGGCCGAGGGCAGCGAGCGCGGTCACGGGTCCAGCTGTCTTCTTCAGCATCTCGTGCTCCTTCGTGGTCCGTCGGTACGACGGCTAGCTGAGGTGTCTGACGTCAGGAAGCCCCGAGCGCCCGAACGGCTTGGTCCATGGGTGCCCCCTTTTGTCCCTAGTGGGAGTGATTCGGCGCCAAGGGCAGGGGGGATTGGTCGGGTTTTGTGTTATCCCTTGAGTGCCGGTGTTTCTATGCGTAATCTCAATTACATGATTACAAATACACAAACATCAGCAGACATCGCCGCCTGGTTCGCTGGCCGACTTCCCGAGACCTGGACGACCGAGGCGCCCGACATCTCCATCGACAAGGAGGAGATCGTGGTCACGGTCCACGTGTCCGCCCCTCCGCTTGGCGATGACGCCGAGGAGTCAGCCACGGCTGAAGCGGCCGACGGGCGCATCTCCGGCTGGCGCGAAGAGACCCGCGACGCCCGCATCGCCATCGCTCGAGAGGCTCAGCACCGGTTCGGACGCAAGGTCACCTGGGGCGCCAGCGTGGGCGGGCACACCGGGCTCTTCACCCACATCGCAGTCCCGGTGATGACCCGGCTCCGTCAACCGGAGCGGCTCGTGCTCGACACCCTCGTGGAGGCCGGCGTCGCCAGGTCGCGTTCTGAGGCCCTGCAGTGGTGCGTCAAGCTCGTCGGGCGCCACAGCGAGGAGTGGCTGACGGAGCTGAGGTCGGCGATGGAGCAGGTCCGCACGGTTCGCGAACGGGGACCCGCCGACTGAGGCCCCGTATCGGTTTTGACCGGGTAAAGACGAGCCGGTAACCTTGGCACTTGTGCCTGGAGGTGTCCAGGTTTCTCGCGCGCCCTGCTGACTCACCCAGGTTCGGGGTGGACCACTGGGCCGCGAGGCAAGCGCAGCATTCGCCCAGATCCCGCAGCGAGACCTCCGCGGTCCGTCCAGGTCCTGGTGGATAGTCCACGGCTGCGCGCCCGCCCGAGACAGGTCACGACCAACGGAAAGAGAAGCACGCGGTGCCCACCATCCAGCAGCTGGTCCGCAAGGGCCGTGAGGACAAGGTGTCGAAGACGAAGACACCAGCCCTGAAGGGATCGCCTCAGCGTCGAGGTGTCTGCACGCGTGTCTACACCACGACGCCGAAGAAGCCCAACTCAGCTCTGCGCAAGGTCGCACGCGTGCGCCTCACCAGTGGCATCGAGGTGACCGCCTACATACCGGGCGTGGGGCACAACCTGCAGGAGCACTCGATCGTGCTGGTT
The DNA here is from genome assembly GCA_038327385.1 of Propionibacteriales bacterium. Classification (GTDB taxonomy): domain Bacteria; phylum Actinomycetota; class Actinomycetes; order Propionibacteriales; family Nocardioidaceae; genus JAWWPG01. Next base: position 3,302 of record JBBQKY010000125.1, on the reverse strand, counting down.
CGCGGTGGACGGGTGAAGGACCTGCCAGGCGTGCGATACAAGATCATCCGTGGGTCCCTGGACACCCAGGGAGTCAAGAACCGCAAGCAGGCTCGCAGCCGGTACGGCGCGAAGAAGGAGAAGAGCTAATGCCCCGCAAGGGCCCGGCGCCGAAGCGCCCCGTCGAGATCGACCCGGTCTATGGCAGCCCGCTCGTCACCCAGCTCATCAACAAGGTTCTCGTCGACGGCAAGAAGCAGGTCGCGGAGCGCATCGTGCACACGGCGCTGGAGGGCTGTCGCGACAAGAGCGGCACGGACCCTGTCGTCACCTTGAAGCGGGCTCTCGACAACGTCAAGCCGACGCTCGAGGTCCGCAGCCGGCGGGTCGGTGGAGCGACGTACCAGGTGCCGGTCGAGGTGCGCGCGAGCCGCTCGACGACACTGGCGCTTCGTTGGCTGGTCCAGTACTCGCAGGCTCGCCGCGAGAAGACGATGTCGCAGCGACTCATGAACGAGCTGCTGGATGCCTCCAACGGTCTTGGCGCCGCCGTCAAGAGGCGCGAGGACACGCACAAGATGGCCGAGTCGAACAAGGCGTTCGCCCACTACCGCTGGTGACGAAGAGCCCTGTAACGAAGGACCAAGCCGGCCAGCTATGGGATCGCGGCGGCGCACCCGAAGTGCGGCGCCGCGGAGTCGGGGTGTGACCGTGAACCGGGGCATAGAGCGGTGCACCGAACTGTTGAGCCGTTAACGATATCTACTCGAGAGACCTGAGGAAGCGCCACCGTGGCAACCGTCATCAAGACCGACCTGGGCAAGGTCCGCAACATCGGCATCATGGCGCACATCGATGCCGGTAAGACCACGACCACCGAGCGGATCCTCTTCTACACCGGCATCAACTACAAGATCGGTGAGGTCCACGACGGCGCCGCCACCATGGACTGGATGGACCAGGAGCAGGAGCGCGGCATCACGATCACCTCCGCCGCGACGACCTGCATATGGAAAGACCACACGATCAACATTCTCGACACCCCGGGCCACGTCGACTTCACCGTCGAGGTGGAGCGCTCGCTGCGCGTGCTCGACGGTGCCGTCGCTGTCTTCGACGGGGTCGCGGGTGTCGAGCCGCAGTCCGAGACGGTCTGGCGTCAGGCCGACCGCTACAAGGTCCCCCGCATGTGCTTCGTCAACAAGCTCGACCGGACCGGCGCGGAGTTCCACCGCTGCGTCGAGATGATCGAGTCCCGCCTCGGCGCGGTGCCGCTCGTCCTGCAGATCCCGCTCGGCACCGAGGCCGACTTCATCGGCGTCGTGGACCTGATCGGCATGCGTGCGCTCACCTGGCGCGGTGAGACGGTGAAGGGCGAGGACTACGAGGTCGAGCAGATCCCGGCGTCGCATCTGGAGTCCGCTCGCGAGTGGCGCGACCGGATGCTCGAGACGATCGCCGAGGCCGACGACGACATGATGGAGCTTTACCTCGAGGGCGAAGAGCCCACTATCGAGGCGCTGCAGGCCGCCATCCGTCGCGCGACGCTCGCCGCGAAGCTGACGCCGGTGCTGTGCGGTACGGCGTTCAAGAACAAGGGCATCCAGCCCCTGCTCGACGCGGTTCTCGCCTACCTGCCCTCGCCTCTTGATGTCGGAGCCGTCGAAGGTCACGACGTCAAGGACCCCAGCGTGGTCGTGGAACGCGCCCCTGACGAGGCGGCGCCGTTCTCGGCCCTCGCGTTCAAGATCATGACCGACCAGCACCTCGGCAAGCTCACGTACCTGCGCGTCTACTCGGGCCGTCTCGATACCGGTACGACGGTCCTCAACCCCACCAAGGGACGCAAGGAGCGGATCGGGAAGATCTACCAGATGCACGCCAACAAGCGCGAGGAGATCGCGTCCGTCGGCGCCGGCCACATCGTCGCCGTGATGGGTCTCAAGGACACGACCACCGGCGAGACGCTGTGCGACCAGGCCAAGCCCGTCGTCCTCGAGTCGATGACGTTCCCGGCCCCGGTGATCCACGTGGCGGTCGAGCCGAGGTCGAAGGGTGATCAGGAGAAGCTCGGCACGGCGATCCAGCGCCTCTCGGAGGAGGACCCGACGTTCCAGGTCCGCACCGACGAGGAGACCGGCCAGACGATCATCGCCGGCATGGGCGAGCTGCACCTCGAGGTGCTCGTCGACCGCATGCGCCGCGAGTTCCATGTCGAGGCCAACGTCGGCAAGCCGCAGGTGGCCTACCGCGAGACGATCCGCCGCCCGGTCCAGAAGGTGGAGTACATCCACAAGAAGCAGACGGGTGGCTCCGGTCAGTACGCCAAGGTGATCATCGACATGGAGCCCACCGGCGGCGGCGACGGCGGCTACGAGTTCGTCAACTCCGTGACCGGCGGCCGCATCCCGCGCGAGTTCATCCCCCCGGTCGACGAGGGCATCCAAGAGGCCATGGAGTTCGGCATCCTTGCCGGCTATCCGATGGTCGACATCAAGGTGACGCTGCGCGACGGCGCCTACCACGACGTCGACTCGTCGGAGATGGCGTTCAAGATGGCCGGCCGGATGGTGTTCAAGGACGCCGCCCGCAAGGCCGACCCGGCGCTTCTCGAGCCGATCATGGCTGTGGAGGTCATCACGCCCGAGGCTTCGATGGGCGAGGTGATCGGCGACCTGAACTCCCGCCGCGGCCACATCCAGGCCATGGAGGAAGGCCCGGGTGGCGCCAAAGTGGTGCGCTCGCTGGTTCCCCTGTCGGAGATGTTTGGCTACGTTGGTGACCTGCGGTCCAAGACGCAAGGACGAGCGTCGTACTCCATGCAGTTCGACTCGTATGCCGAGGTTCCGCGGAACGTCGCCGAGGAGATCATCCAGAAGGTCCGTGGAGAGTGACCCGGTAGGGTTGCGCCCGGCGCCGTACACAATGAGAGGCGGCGTCTCATATCTAGCTAGGAGGAAGTCCAAGTGGCGAAGGCCAAGTTCGAGCGGACCAAGCCGCACGTCAACATCGGCACCATCGGCCATATCGACCACGGGAAGACCACTCTGACCGCGGCGATCTCGAAGGTGCTGCATGACAAGTTCCCGACGCTGAACCCCCAGTTCGCCTTCGACGACATCGACAAGGCGCCTGAGGAGAAGCAGCGCGGCATCACGATCTCGATCGCGCACATCGAGTACCAGACCGACAAGCGGCACTACGCCCACGTCGACTGTCCTGGACACGCCGACTACATCAAGAACATGATCACCGGCGCTGCGCAGATGGACGGTGCGATCTTGGTGGTCGCCGCCACCGACGGTCCGATGCCGCAGACGCGC
>JBBQKY010000124.1:0-7597 GCA_038327385.1 Propionibacteriales bacterium | reverse complement strand
GGCATCACCTCTCGATCGACACTTTCCGGGTCCGGGTCGCTGAGGACCCGCGCCCAGATCCAATTCGAGAAGCCGGTGCCAGCGTTGACCCTCTCAGTTCCGTCGTCGAAGGCGACGATCACCGAACGGTTCGACCCTCGGGTCAGCCACCTCCGGATCCGCGTGGACGGTAAGCTTCTAACCGGCGTATCCTCGCGCGTCCTCACCGGCGGATCGGCCAGGGTGGATCTGCCACCGGGCACCGAGTCTGTCCAGCTGGCCTATCAGGCTGGCGGGGTGGTCGCCGTCAGCCGACCGTCCATTTCGGGCCGCGCCTTGGTGCTCGCGACTCCACTCTGGATAACCGCGCCATCCAGATTGTCCACGACGTTGGTATTGCAAGGGGCGCAGATCCTGAACCTCGGTTGCTGGCCGCCCGGCGCGACGCCGGAGGCGTGCGGAGAGCCAGTTGGGGACGGTTGGGTGGTGCACACCCAGGCGACAGCGGGAGCCGTCGAAGTGGTGGCTCAAGCCGACCTTCCGGCAGCGTCACAATAGCGTGGCGGTCTGTCCAGGGCGTATTGCCATGCGTCGATCAACTCGCGCGCTCGACTTACGGCGGCGTTGTTGACTGCGTACGACGCCATGCGGGATGCCCTTACTGCGACAAGTCTCGAAGTATGCGTTTGCTCGCGAGCTTTCCGGGCGATCCCATGACGCATCCACCGGGATGGGTGCCGGACCCGCACTGGTAGTAGCCCCCGATCGGCGTCCGGTACTGGCTCCAGCCGGGGGCCGGCCGGAAGAAGTACATCTGCGGCGCTAGGAACTCACCGGCGAAGATGTTCCCCTCGCTCAGCCCGGTCACCCGCTCGATGTCCAGCGGCGTTACGACCTCCCGGTGCAGCACGAGGTCGCCGAAGCCGGGGAAGTGCGACTCCAGGACCGCCTGCACGGTGTCACCGAAGGCATCCCGCTCGGTGTCCCAGTCGCTGCGCTTCAGGTGGTAGGGCGCGTACTGCACGAAGCACGACATGACGTGCTTGCCCGGCGGCGCCATATCCGGGTCGACCACTGACTGCACCGTGGCGTCGATGAAGGGGCGCTTGCTGTACCAGCCGTACTTGGCGTCGTCGAAGGCGCGCTCGACGTATTCGATCGTCGGGCCGATGTTCAGGAAGCCGCCGAAGGCGTCGCTCCTGTCGGGCAGGGCGGGGTAGGTGGGCAGGCCGTCGAGCGCGAAGTTGACCTTGCCGGACGTGCCCTGGAAGCGGAACCGCTCGATGCTCTCGACAAGGTCGCCGGGCAGCTCGCGGGGCTCCACCAGCTCGAGGAACGTGCGGCGCGGGTCCAGCGACGACACGACGACCGGCGCGTGCAGCTCCTTGCCGTCCTCCAGCGCAACGCCGGTCACCCGCCCGTCCTTCGTCGTCACGGCGGTCACCGCTGACTCGAGGCGGATCTCCGCGCCGTACGCCGCTGCTGCCCGGGCCAGCACCTGGGTGAAGCCGCCGTTCCCGCCCTTGTGGAAGGCCCACTCGCCGAGGTGCCCGTCGTGCTCGCCCATCTTGTGGAAGAGCAGCACGAGTCCTGATCCCTGCGACATCGGGCCTACCTTGGAGCCGATGATGCTCGAGGACGCGTGGTAGCCCTTGACCGCGTCGTTCTCGAAGTAGTCGTCCAGCCAGTCCGACGCGCTGCCGGTGAGCAGCCGGACGGTGTCATGCAGCACCTTGCGCTCGATGCCGCCGAGGTGGGAGAGCAGCCACCCGACGTCCGCGACGTCCTCCGGGTCGGAGCCGAAGATGTTCGGCGGGGCGTTGTCGAACAGCGGCTGGATCGCCTGACAGACCCGGTCGAGGTCGTGGTTGTAGCGGTCGTAGGCGTCCGCGTCGTGCGGCGAGTGCCGCTTGATCTCCTGGATGTTGAGGTCGTGGTCGTCGCCAAGAAGGAGGTAGTCACCGTCCTCGGTGGGATGGAACGACGACGGCATCATCAACGGCATGAAGCCGTGCTTCACCAGCTCCAGCTCCTGGATGATCTCCGGCCTCAGCAGGCTCAGCGCATAGGAGAACGTGGTGAAGTGGAAGCCCGGCACGAGCTCCTCGGTGATCGCTGCGCCGCCGACGAGGTGCCGCCGCTCGAGGATCAGCGTGCGCAGCCCGGACTGGGCGAGGTAGGCACCGTTGACGAGCCCGTTGTGCCCGCCGCCGATGACGATGGCGTCGTACGTCGCGGCGGTCGATGCTGTGCTCACGTCGCTCATCCTGCCTCACTGGGTCTTTCGGCCGGGGTTGAAAAGGGGGAGCCGAGCAGTCTCGGCCAGCACCTTGGTGTTGCGGTGGTTGATCGCCAGCTCGAGCTGGACCTGCGTGCCCGGCTTGGCGGAGCCGGGTCGCACCCGCGCTATGCCGATATGACGTTGTAGGACAGGGGAGTACATCGCGCTGGTGGCGTAGCCGACCTGCGCGCCGGATTCGTCGTACAGCATCGACTCGTACGGCAGTGGGTGCTCGTCCTTGGGTGGGAGGAGACCGGCGGCGCGGTGGAGCCGGTTCCAGTCCTGCCAGTCGACCACCATGCCGACCGTGGCCCAGCGCGAGGTGCCGTCGGCGAGCTCCCGCCGGATCGCCTCGCGGCCGACAAAGGCTCGGTCCGAGTCGATGCCGCGCAGCATCCAGCCCATGCCGAGCTCAGCCGGCGTGACCCGGTCGTCGTCGGTGAAGGCGAGGCGGCTGTTGGAGAACTCCACGTCGATGAGAGGCAGGCCCGCCTCGATGCGGAGCATGTCCAGCGCCTCCTCCCCGAAGGGCCGCATGCCTCGCCCCTCACCAGCTGCGAGCACCGCGTCGAGTACGTCGAGCGCCTGACCGGAATCGACGGCGATCTCGTATCCGAGGTCGCCGGTGAACCCGGTACGAGAGATGGTGACCGGGGCCGAGGCGATCTTGGTCGGCGCGAGGTCGAAGAACCGCAACGCCTCCGCCTCCCCGCCGGTGAGCGCTGCCAGCACCTCGCGGGAGCGAGGGCCCTGCACCGCGAGCACCCCGTATGCGTCGCTGACGTCCTCGATCTGGACGTGGTGCCGGCCGATGAGGTCCTCGAGGTAGCCGAGGTTGGGTCGCGCAGCCGTGAGCATGAAGTCCGTGGACGAGTGGCGGAACGCGACGCCGTCCTCCATGACGAAGCCGCGGTCGTCGCACCAGATCGTGTAGTGGGCATGCCCTGGCCGGCAGGCCCGGATGTCGCGCAGCAGGACGCCCGCGAGGAACGACTCGGCGTCCCGGCCGCGAACCCAGTACTTGTAGAGCGGCGACGTGTCGAAGATCCCGACACTGTTGCGAACGGCGAAGTACTCATGCTTGGGTGCGTGGCTGTAGCGCAGGGCGGACAGGGTCCCCTGCCAGTGCGTGTAGAGACCGGTGGTGTTGAGCTCGCTCAGCCGCGGGTGGAGCGGCGTCGTCTTCGGCATCCGGATGCACTCCTCAACGTGCGATGTGGCTGCGACCGGCAACTGGTCGGCATGTCAGCCTAAGGCCTGTCGGAGAACCACCGACGCGATGACGGGCACCCGTCCGGAGCTGCGTGGGCCGACGGCACGGACGTCGTCGACCCGCGCAGGCGGCTTACGCCGCGACCATCCCGTGGGGGTCGATCACGTACTTCTTGGCGGCTCCCTTATCGAAGTCCTGGTAGCCCTCGGGTGCCTCGTCCAGGCTGATCGAGACTGCGTTGACCGCGTCGGCGATATGGGCTCTGTCGCTCAGGATCAAGTTCATGAGCTGCCGGTTGTAGCGCTTGACCGGACACTGACCGGTAACGAACGAGTGGGACTTCGCCCACCCCAGTCCGAGTCGAACCCCGATCTGGCCGACCTTGGCGTTCTCGTCGACGCCACCGGGGTCGCCGGTGACGTAGAGGCCGGGAATCCCCAGGGAGGCTCCCGCGCGGGCGATCGTCATGATGTCGTTGAGCACCGTCGCCGGCGCTTCGTCGGCACCTGCTCCATGACCGCGAGCCTCGAACCCGACGGCATCCACGGCGGCGTCTACCTCCGGCTCACCCAGGATCTGCTCGATCATGTCGGCCAGGTCGTTCCCGGAGCTGAGGTCCACCGTCTCGCAGCCGAAGCTCTCGGCTTGGCTGAGTCGGGCGGCGTTCATGTCACCGACGATCACGGTGGCGGCGCCGAGCAGCTGGGCGGAGTACGCCGCGGCTAGACCCACCGGCCCGGCCCCAGCGACGTACACGGTCGAACCGGTGGTCACACCGGCGGTATAGGCACCGTGGTATCCCGTCGGAAAGATGTCAGACAGCATGGTCAGGTCCAAGATCTTGGCCAGGGCCGCGTCCCGGTCCGGGAACTTGAGCAGGTTGAAGTCGGCGTACGGCACCATGACGTACTCGGCCTGGCCGCCGATCCAGCCCCCCATGTCGACGTACCCGTAGGCGGCACCGGCTCGCGCGGGGTTCACGTTGAGGCAGATGCCCGTCTTGCCCTCGTTGCACATCCGGCATCGACCGCAGGCGATGTTGAAGGGGACGGAGCAGATGTCGCCTTCTTTGACGAACAGGACGTCGTCCCCGACCTCCACGACCTCTCCGGTGATCTCGTGACCGAGGGTCTGCCCGACGGGCGCGGTCGTGCGGCCGCGGACCATGTGCTGGTCGCTGCCGCAAATATTCGTCGCGACAAGCCTCAAGATGACGGCGTGCAGGGCCTTCTTCTTGATGCCCAACCCGTTCGCCACATCGTCCGGCAGCTCTAGCTTCGGATAGTCGGTGGTCTCGACGCTGACTTCGCCTGGACCCTTGAACACGACTACGCGGTTCCCTGTCATGGCATTTCCTCTCATGGTCGGCCCCTACAGCCGACCTGACGTAGGACGTCCCCTATCGCTTACCCAGCTGTTCCGTCGCCAAACAACATAGGGCCGTCAGACGTCCGATGTCGAGAGCCTAGGCAGCGAGCGAGGCGCTCCCCGCCGGCTCCAGAGCCTCGCGAACCAGGTCGGCCACATCAGCGACCAGGCGCACGTCGAGAGCCTGCCGCACCGCTTCCGGGAGGTCGTCGAGGTCGGCTTCGTTCCGCTTGGGCAGGAACACAGTCGTGAGTCCTGCGCGGTGCGCCGCCAGCAGCTTCTGCTTGACGCCGCCGATCGGCAGCACCCGGCCGTTGAGCGTCACCTCGCCGGTCATGCCCACGTCGGAGCGGACCGGTCGGCCCGTCGCGAGCGACGCGAGCGCCGTCACCATGGTCACCCCGGCGGAGGGACCGTCCTTCGGCACCGCTCCCGCGGGAACGTGCAGGTGGAGCGACCGGTCCAGTGCGGCCGGGTCGACTCCGAGTTCCCCACCGTGTGCCTTCAGGTAGGACAGCGCGATCTGGGCCGACTCCTTCATCACCTCGCCGAGCTGGCCGGTCAGCATCAGCCGGGCGTCGCCCGGCATGGCGGTCGCCTCCACGAACAAGACGTCGCCACCGGCGCCGGTCACCGCGAGCCCGGTCGAAACGCCCGGTACGGCGGTGCGCTCGGCGCTCTCGGGAGTGAACCGCGGGCGTCCCAGGTAGCCGATGAGCGACTCCACCGTCACGTGTACGGGCACGGCGGACGGGTGGGCGGCCAGCGTGGTCGTGACCTTGCGCAGCACCCTGGATATCGCTCGCTCCAGCTGCCGGACCCCGGCCTCGCGGGTGTGCTCACCGGCGATCTGGCGCAGCGCCTCGTCGTCCACCGCCACCTCGGTGGCGTCCAGCGCAGCGCGGGACAGCTGCCTCGGCAGCAGGTGGTTGCGGGCGATGGCGACCTTCTCGTCCTCGGTGTAGCCGTCCAGCCGGACGACCTCCATCCGGTCGAGCAAGGCGTCCGGGATCGTCTCGGCGACGTTGGCGGTCGCCAGGAACAGCACGTCCGACAGGTCCAGCTCGAGCTCGAGGTAGTGGTCACGGAACGTGTGGTTCTGCGCCGGGTCGAGCACCTCGAGCAGCGCACTGGCCGGGTCGCCCCGGAAGTCTGTTCCGAGCTTGTCGACCTCGTCGAGCAGCACGACGGGGTTCATCGAGCCTGCTTCACGGATCGCACGCACGATCCGGCCGGGCAGCGCGCCGACGTAGGTGCGCCGGTGCCCGCGGATCTCCGCCTCGTCGCGGACGCCGCCGAGGGCAACCCGGACGAAGTTGCGCCCGAGTGCGCGGGCGACCGACTCGCCCATGGACGTCTTTCCGACGCCGGGCGGCCCGACGAGCGCCAGCACGGCGCCGCTTCCGCGGCCCCCGACCAGCTCGAGACCGCGCTCTGCGCGCCGCGCCCGCACCGCAAGGTGCTCCACGATGCGGTCCTTGACGTCGTCGAGACCCTCGTGGTCGGCGTCGAGAACGGCCCGCGCCCCCTGGACGTCGGTGCTGTCCGTCGTACGCGTCGACCACGGAAGCTCCAGCACAGAGTCGAGCCAGGTACGGATCCAGCCCGCCTCCGGGCTCTGGTCGCTGCCCCGCTCGAGCTTGCCGACCTCGCGTAAGGCCGCCTCGCGAACCTTGTCGGGCAGCTCGGCCTGCTCCACGCGGCCGCGGTAGTCCTCGGCACCGTCCGGCTCGTCCTCGCCGAGCTCCTTGCGGATCGCGGCAAGCTGCTGGCGGAGCAGGAACTCGCGCTGGCTCTTCTCCATTCCCTCGCGGACGTCGTCGCGAATACGGTCGGACACCTCGAGCTCGGCAAGGTGGTCGCGGCCCCACTCGGTCAGCTTCGCCAGCCGCTCGTCCACGTCAGGGTTTCCGAGGAGCCAGAGCTTCTGGTCCACGCCCAGGTACGGCGCATAGCCGGCGGTGTCACTCAGCAGGGACGGATCCGTCATCCGTTGGACGTTGTCGACGACCTGCCAGGCTCCGCGCTGCTGCAGGATCGAGACGACGACGGCCTTGTACGACGCCGCCAGCTCCCGAGTGTGGTCGGTGGCCGGGGTGTCGTCGACCGGGGTGGCCTGCACCCACAACGCCGCTCCGGCGCCTGGCACGCCAGCACCCATCCGGGCGCGTTGCAGGCCGCGGACGACGGCCGCGGCCTCACCACTGGGCATCCGGCCGACCTGTTCGATGACCGCGAGCAAGCCATGCGCGCCGTAGGCACCCTCGAGGCGGGGAACAAGGAGCAGCCGGGAGTCGGATGCCGATTGGGCGGCATCGACGGCCGCCTTGGTCTCGGCATCCAGCAGGATCGGGGCCACCATGCCGGGAAGTACGACCTCGTCGGCCAGCGGGAGGACGGGTAGTTCGATGACGTCAGACATGCATCTCTCCTCAGAGTTCATCCGACTCAACATTGACGACGGCCTATCTCTTCCCGGCGAGCTGCACATCCTGAGAAGACTGCCTCTTGACAACGCTGCCGGCGGGGAGCACAGTCCTCAGTATGTTAGGTAAACCTAATCGCAATAGGCTAACCGAACGGCGTGAGGCAACACGGGCCGAAATCCTCGACGTCGCCTGGGGGATCGCCGACCGGGAGGGCATCGCTGGACTCACACTCCGCGAAGTCGCCCTCGGCGTCGGCATGAAACCGCCGTCCCTCTACAGCCACTTCGACAGCAAGCACGCCATCTACGACGCAATGTTCGAGCAGGC
>JBBQKY010000123.1:0-7757 GCA_038327385.1 Propionibacteriales bacterium | reverse complement strand
GGCGCGATCGGCGTCATCCTGTACCTGGCTTTCATCCGGATGACCCTCGAGTTCTACCTGGCGATCGTCCGGATGAGCCAGGACATCCACCAGCGCCCGCTCGGCTGAGGACCCGACCCGTGTCCGCGACCTCTCCCGCGCGGTGGCTGCAGCGGCTCGAGGAGGCGTACGGCGCGGTCCCGGACGCCGGCTTCGGGCCGCCGACCGTGGACGTCGCGGCGACCGACTGGGTGCAGTCGTTGCGCACCGCCCGCGACGAACTCGGATGCTACTTCTTCGACTTCCTCAGTGCCGTCGACCAGCTGGCCGACGGCTTCGACGTGGTCGCCCACGTGGCGGCTCCTCGTCCCGGCTTAGTCGACTCGGTCCTGCTGCGTGCCCGAGTTCCTCGCGAGGAGCCACGGATCGGGTGCGCCTGTGAGGTGTACGCGGGTGCCGGGTGGCACGAGCGAGAGACGCACGAGATGTTCGGGATCGACATCGTCGGACACACCCGACTGGACACCTTGCTGCTCCCGGACGGCTTCGAGGGGCACCCGCTGCGCAAGGACTTCGTGCTGGCGTCACGGGTGGCCAAGCCCTGGCCCGGGGCCAAAGAGCCGGGGGAGTCCGATCACGGGGCGTCGCCGAGCCGTCGTCGTACCCGCCCGCCCGGTGTCCCCGACCCGGACGTGTGGCCCGCCCGGCCCCAAGGCGACTGAGGCGCGGGACCGAGCTTGCTGAGTCAGCAGGCGTCGGGTGGATAGGGTGTGGTGGGTCATGGAGCACCTCGGGACACCTCGCTGGTAGGAGACGTGACCGACTGGTGGAATCTTCTCGCGCGGACGGCCGCTGTCCTCGGGGCGTTCCTCGTCCTCCCGCTGCTGGTCGGTCAGACCGAGCACAAGGCGATGGCCCACATGCAGTCTCGCGTCGGTCCGATGTACGCCGGTGGCTTCCACGGCTGGGCCCAGCTCATTGCCGACGGAGTGAAGTTCGTGCAGAAGGAGGACGTCGTCCCGGCGGCTGCCGACGCCGCGGTGTTCCGGCTCGCTCCGGCCGTGGCCCTGGTTCCGTACCTCGTCGTACTGGCCGTCATACCGCTTTCCCCGCATGTGGCCGCCGCCTGGCTGGACCCCAGCCTGTTCTTCGCCCTCGCCGTGATGAGTGTCGGGGTGGTCGGCTCACTCATGGCGGGATGGGCGAGCGCCAACAAGTTCTCGCTGCTCGGCGGACTGCGAGTGGCGGCCCAGCTGCTCGCCTACGAGCTGCCGCTCGTGCTCTGCGCGGTGTCGGCCGCGATGGCAGCCGGCAGCATCTCGCTGGCCGACATCGCCGCAGCCTGGAACCCGTGGTGGCTGCTCTGGCAGCTGCCCGGGATGGTGGTCTTCTTCATCGCCGGCCTCGCGGAGCTGCACCGCCCGCCCTTCGACATGCCGGTTGCCGACGCGGAGATCATCTTCGGCCCCTACACGGAGTACACCGGCATCCGGTTCGCCCTGTTCCTGCTGGCCGAGTATGCGGGCATCGTGGTCCTGGCGGCGCTGACCGCCGTACTGTTCCTCGGTGGCTGGCATGGACCCTGGCCGGACCAGCTGGGTTGGCTGTGGACGCTCGCCAAGGCCGGTGCGTGCGCGTTCGTCGTGATCTGGGTGCGGGTGGCGTTCCCCAGGCTTCGCGAGGACCAGCTGCAGCGACTGGCCTGGGTCTGGCTGGTGCCGGTCGCGCTGCTCCAGCTGTGCGTCACGACTGCGGGGGTGCTGCTCACGTGAGAGCTTTCGGAAGCGGTCTGCTCACCGGGCTGAAGGTGACGCTGCGGGCCATGACGCGGAGGGCGGTGACGGCGCACTATCCCGACAGCCTGCCGGAACTCCCGCCGAGGTCGCGCGGTGTCATCGCGCTCATGGAGGAGAACTGCACGGTCTGCATGCTGTGCGCGCGGGAGTGTCCCTCCTGGTGCATCTACATCGACTCGCACAAGGAGACCGCACCGGCGGCGTCGCCCGGCGGGCGCGAGCGCAGCCACAACATGCTCGACAGGTTCGCCATCGACTTCTCACTGTGTATGTACTGCAGCATCTGCATCGAGGCGTGCCCCTTCGACGCTCTCTACTGGACGCCCGAGTTCGAGTACTCGGAGTACGACATCCGCGACCTGGTCCACGAGAAGGACCGGCTGCAGGAGTGGATGTGGACCGTTCCGCCGCCACCCGCGCCCGACCCGTCGGCGGAGCCGCCGAAGGAGGTGGTTGTCGCGGAGCGCGCCGCCGCCGCGTTGCGATCCGACAGCCAGACCGCCCCGCCGACCCCAGTGTCGGATTCTTCTGTGTCGGATTCTCCGGCAGGGGAGGAGCGGCAGTGACCGCCGTCGAGGTGCTCTTCTCTCTGCTGAGCGCCATGGCGATCGGCTCTGCGCTCCTCGTCGCGCTCAGCTCCGACCTGGTGCACTGCGCGTTGTGGCTCGTCGTCACGCTCGGCTCGTTGGCCGGGCTCTACCTGCTGCTGGCGGCGGAGTTCGTGGCGTGGGTGCAGGTGCTGATCTACGTCGGTGCCGTCGTGGTCCTCCTGCTCTTCGCCCTGATGCTCACCCGCGCCCCGATCGGCGCCCTCTCGGGCCTCGACAACTCCACCCGCGGCCTGGCCGCCGTCGTCGCGGTCGCCACGGCGGCGGTCCTGGTGACGACATTCGCGTCCGGCTTTCGCGACGCGAGGCTCGAGATCAGGGCTCGTGACGTCGGCAGCGCCGGCACCCTCGGCGCGACGCTGTTCACCTCATGGGCGCTGCCCTTCGAGATCCTCAGCCTGCTGCTACTGGCTGCCCTGGTCGGCGCGATCGTGCTGTCGCGGCACCAGGAGCCGGACTGATGCCGGTTCTCTTCCCGCTGGTCACCTCATCCCTCCTCTTCGCTATCGGCGTGTACGTCGTGCTCGCCCGCCGCCACGCCATCCTGGTGCTGATGGGGGTCGAGCTCATGCTCAACGCCATCAACCTCAACCTCGTTGCCTTCGACGCGCTGTGGCACGATGCCCTGGACGCGGGGCAGTCCCTGAGCCTGTTCGTCATCGCCATCGCCGCAGCGGAGATCGGCCTGGGCCTGGCCATCGTGCTGCTCGTCTTCCGGACGCACCGGCACATCAACGTCGACGAGCTGCGGGAGCTGGCCGACCGTGACGACACCCTGGCGAGCGCAGCGGACGGAGCAGCGACGTCGTGACGCTCTCCGTGCTGGTGGCGCTGCCGTTCCTCGCTGCGCTCGCCACCCTCGCGAACGGACACCGCAGCGTGCGCGCCGTTCAGCTGCTCGGCTGCGTCCCCACCTTCGTCGCCTTCACTCTTGCGCTCGTGCTCGGCGGCGAGCACTGGGGCACCGCCTCGCCGAGCTCCTACGTCGGCGACTCCATCGCCACCGGCGGCATCGCCATCACGCCGGCCTTTCGGCTGGACCAGCTGAGCGCCGCCATGCTGCTGCTGGCGACCGGTGTGGCGCTGCTCGTCCAGATCTACTCCGTCGCCTTCATGGGCAAGGACCCCCGCTACCCGACGTACACCGCGCTGATCCTGCTCTTCACCGCCGCGATGTCACTCGTCGTGGCGGCCGACGACCTCTTCGTGCTGCTCGTGGGCTGGGAGGTGATGGGCGCCTGCTCCTACTTCCTCATCGCGCACTACTGGGAGGGCGAGCCGTCCCGGCAGGGTGCCGCGAAGGCCTTCCTGATGACCCGCCTCGGGGACGTCGGCCTGCTGTTCGGCATCTTCACCGCCGGTCGCGCTGCCGGCACGTATCGCATCAGCGGGGTGCTCCGCGCCGTGGCGGACGGCCGGGTCAGCACCGGCCAGGCAACCATCGCGAGCCTGCTCATCCTGTGCGGCGTCGTCGGCAAGTCCGCCCAGTTCCCCCTGCACTCCTGGCTGCCCGACGCGATGCCCGGTCCGACACCGATCACCGCGCTCATCCATGCCGCCACCATGGTCGCGGCCGGCGTCTACCTGGTCGCGCGGCTCCTCCCGCTGTTCCAGCTGTCCGCCGTCGCGATGACTGTGCTCACGGCCATCTCGGTCGTCACGATGCTGGGCGGCGCGTGCTTCGCGTTGGTCGCCGAGGATCTCAAGCGGGTGCTGGCCTGGTCCACCGTCAGCCAGCTGGCCTACATGTTCGGCGCACTGTCGCTCGGTGGGTACGGGCCGGGCGTGCTGCATCTGCTGTCGCACGGCGCCTTCAAGGCGCTGCTCTTCCTTGCAGCCGGCTCGGTCATCTCGGTGGTCGGCAGCCAGCGGCTCGCCGACCTGGGCGGGCTCTGGCGTGCCATGCCGGTCACCTTCGCCTCGATGAGCGTCGGCCTCGCGGCACTGGCCGGCCTGCCACCTTTCGTTGGCTTCTTCTCCAAGGAGGGTGTGCTCGGTCTGGCCGCGCGCGATGCCTCGGACGGGTCGGCTCGAGCATGGCTGGTGCTCGTCGCGGGCCTGCTGACCGCGGGAGTGACCGCTGCCTACGCCATGCGCACCTGGCTGCTCGTCTTCTTCGGCAGTCCGGCTGAGCCCGCCGAGCCGCACGCAGGGGCTAGGGAGCCCGCACTGCTGATGACCGGTCCGGTGGTCATGCTCGCCGTGCTGACAACGGCGGGCGGCCTTGCTGTGCTGTCACCCGGCTTCCTGAACGTCGCCGCAGAGCCTTGGCGCCCGGTCACGATGGTGCTCAGCCTTGCGGTCTCGGCTCTCGGCCTCGTGTGGGCGTACGTCGGATGGCGGCGGCTTCACGAGGGCGACCCGGCGGGCTCGCTGGGCCGGGCCCGGCCGGTCCTGGTCGCGGAGATGCGGGTGGACGCGGTGATCGACGCGGGGTTCGTCAGGAGTGCTTGGCTCGGCTCCCGGGTCTCTGCCTCGACGGAGACCGAGGTGCTGGCGCCGTACGTCCGCGGCACGGACGCTGTGATGCAGCTCGCCAGCCGCGGACTGCGGTGGCTGCACGCCGGCTACCTCACGATGTACCTGGCTGCCGTCGTGCTGGGCGCCCTGGTGATCGGTGTCCTGGCGGCGCTGGTGCAGCGATGATCGGTGGGCTCGAGCTGGTGGTGGGCCTTCCGCTTCTCGGTGCAGCCGTCGTCGCCCTGGCCGGGCGCGACGACCGGGTTGCTGACGTGCTCGGCGTTGGGGTGGGGACCGTGACCCTCGGGCTCTCCGGGTGGGTGTGGCTGGCCGGCTATCACGCGAGCGGGTTCCAGCTCCAGTCGGATGTGACCTGGGTCCGGGCGATCGGCGTCCACTGGCGGCTCGGCGTCGACGGCCTGTCGGGGCCGCTTGTCGCAGTGACGGCGCTGCTCAGCTGGTGCTGCATGGTGGCGCTCGTGAGACGCGCTCCGAGCTGCGGGCAGCGGCGCGGCATCGTGGCGCTGGTACTGCTGATCGAGGCGGCGAGCATCGGGACGTTCCTGTCCCTCGACGCCATCTTGTTCTTCGTGTTCTTCGAGCTGGTGCTGATCCCCATGTGGTTCCTCGTCGCTGACTGGGGGGACGCCGACGACCCGATTGGCCGCCGCCGGGCCGCCACCCGCTTCCTGGTCGTCACCGTGACCGGCTCGGCCCTGATGCTGGTGGCCTTCCTGCTGCTGCACCAGGCCACCGGCACCTTCGACATCCCCACCCTGTTGAAGGTCGGCGGCGAGATCCCGCGCCACACGCAGCTTGCTGTCGCCGTGCTGTTGATGCTGGGGTTCGGGGCCAAGGTGCCGATGTGGCCGTTGCATTTCTGGCTTCCGGACGCGCACAGCAAGGCGCCGACGGTCGGATCGGTGCTCCTGGCCGGGGTGCTGCTGAAGCTGGGCACCTACGGCTTGCTGCGGTTCTGGTCCGGGGTGATTCCTTTGGGGGCGCTCCAGGTCTCGCCGTACCTCGCCGGCCTCGGTGTCGTCGGCATCTTGTACGGCGCCCTGGTCTGCCTCGCGCAGTCAGACCTCAAGAGGCTGATCGCCTACTCGAGCGTGGGCCATATGGGCTTCGTCCTGCTCGCCATCTCGACCCTGACCCGCCAAGGTCGGCTGGCCGCCAACTACGCGAACGTCGCCCATGCGCTGATCACCGGTCTGCTCTTCTTCGTGGTCGGCGCCATCAAGGAGCGCGTCGGCGGCTCGGAGCTGACGACGGTGGGACGCGGGTTGTACGGCAGGGCGCCGAAGCTTGCGGCGCTCTTCGCCTTCGGTGCTGTGGCGAGCCTCGGCCTGCCGGGTCTGGCTGGCTTCTGGGGCGAGATGCTGTCGATGCTGGCCGCCTTCTCACCCGCTTCGGCCTTGCCCTCAGTGCCGTATCTGGTCCTGATGGCGCTCGCCGGCATCGGCGTGGTGCTCACCACGTCGTACTTCGTGCTTGCCGTCCGGCGCGTCTGCCAGGCGGCACCGGAGCTGCCGGCGCTGCCGGACATCGCCGCCGACGAGTGGCTCGCCTGGGCGCCTCTCGCGATCATCACCGTGCTGTTGGGCCTGCTGCCCGGTCTGCTGTTGTGGGCAGGGACGTCCCCGTGAGCCAGCTGATCGACTGGCAGGCGATCTCGCCACCCTTGTGCCTGGTGGTCGGGGCGCTCGTGGCGTTGCTCGGCGACGCATGCTGGCCGGCGGCGCGCCGCTGGCTGCCGACGGCCTCGAGCCTGGTCGCTGTCCTTGCCGCGACCGTGCTGACTCTGACCATGCCGCATCCGAGGTCGACGTTCTGCCTGGATGGGCCGGGTGGACGGTCAGTCGGCTGCTCCTGGAACGTCGACCACGTCACGCTGGTCTGGTGGGTCGCTGTCCTCATCGGGCTGGGTCTGGTCGTCGTCCTGTTACAACCCCTGGTGGCCACCAAGGAGCTGCCGGCCGGGGAGCTGCATCTCCTGCTCCTCACCTCGACAACCGGCGCGATGGCGCTTGCCGCGGCCGGCGACCTGATCACCGTGCTGGTCGGCATCGAGACCGTCTCCCTTCCGGCTTTCGCACTCGTCGCCCTGCGGCGGCAAGGACGAGGCGCCGAGGCGGCCTTGAAGTTCTTCCTGGTCTCCGTCGTCGCCACCGCGTTCAGCCTGCTGGGAATCTCCATGGTCTACGGAGCCACCGGCTCCGTGGTTGCGCGGCCGGTGGCCGCCGCCGGACTCGGCGGAGGCGCGATCGCCCCGGTGATCGGAGTGGGAATGACCCTGACCGTTGTCGCGCTCGCTTTCAAGGTGGCGGCGGTCCCCTTCCAGGTCTGGGTG
This sequence comes from Propionibacteriales bacterium, assembly GCA_038327385.1. Lineage (GTDB taxonomy): Bacteria > Actinomycetota > Actinomycetes > Propionibacteriales > Nocardioidaceae > JAWWPG01. The sequence goes on along the minus strand of JBBQKY010000123.1, from coordinate 561 downwards.
CCGGACACCTACGTCGGCTCCCCGGTGCCGGTTGCCGGCTACCTCTCGGTGGTGAGCAAGTTCGCCGGTCTAGCCGGTCTGGTCGTCGTACTTGTGCGGTTCTTCCCGGCGTACGACGACAGCTGGCGCCCGCTGGTGGCAGCGGCTGCCGCCGCGACGATGACGTTGGGCAACCTGGCGGCCCTGCGGCAGCGGAACGCCGTGCGGCTGCTCGCCTGGTCGTCGGTGGCACAGGCGGGTTACCTCCTGGTGCCGCTGGCGGCCGGCGCCGGATCGGCGGACGTCGCCGCGCTCCAGACGTATGCGGTCATGTATGCGGTCGTGAATCTCGCGGCGTTCGGTGCGGTGGCCGTGTGCTCCGGGTGGGGGGCCGTCGTGGTCGCGGATCTCGCGGGACTCGCTCGCAGCCGCCCGCTGGTGGGGGTCAGCCTCGCGTTCGCGCTCCTCTGCCTGGCCGGTCTACCGCCGGGAGTCGTCGGCCTGGTGGCGAAGGTCGTCGTCTTCCAGAGTGCCGTCGACGGCGGGCTGGCCTGGCTCGCCGTCGTGATGGCGGTCAACGTG
>JBBQKY010000122.1:0-7770 GCA_038327385.1 Propionibacteriales bacterium | reverse complement strand
AATGTGAGTCAACGGCGCAGGCGGCGCAGTTCCTCAGCGGTGACTTCGACGCACTGAGCACGAACACATGCCAGCCTCGGGCCGCGTAGGCGTGGGCGTAGTGGAGAAGGGCGGCCTGACGGGTGCTCATCCGAGCCCACCTCCGCGGACCTTCCACAGTGGCTTCAGCTCCGCGAGGTACACCGTCGCTGTCTCGCCCCGGTCAGTCGCCCGCCGCGCAGCGTTCTCGGCGGCCTTGACGGTCAGGAAGCACCGACGTCGGTACTGGCCGGCGGTGACCTCGACGACGACGACGAACGTGCCGTCGACGTGCTGGGCGATGTCGTCCAACGGTGCTAAACTGTCAACCGAACTTGAGGTTTCGTCGCCGTCGAGTTTCTGAGCCGCCCGGTTCCCCGCCGGGTGGCTTTCTCGCCCGTCAGGCGGCATCGGAGCCACCGACGGCGGTGGGGATCGGGCGCAGCATCGCGTCGATCTCGTTGAGGTCGACGCGGATGAGCCGTGGGCCGGCGCGGTATCCAGTGAGGTCGCCTCGGGCTATCCAACGGCGAAGGGTCTTGACGGCGACGCCTGCGTAAGCGGCACCGTCCTGTAGCGGGACGTAGCGGCGCCGCCCTGCGGCTGTGTGTGACAGGGACATGAGGAACGGTCCTTACTCAAGCGGAGTGGAGACCTCCGCTGAGAGGACCGATGACGCAAGCCTACCCGTTAGAGCCCTTCGATGCCCGTAAAGCGCCGCGCCAGCAGCGTGTCGAGGTCGGCCAGCGTCAGGGCGGCGATCTCGTTGTGCCACATCCCGTAGAGCATCATCTCGGCCTTCGCCTTCTGCACCTCGGTCAGCTCCGGGCGATACGGACAGCTCGGCCTCGGGCATTTCAGCGTGAGTCGCCAATGTCCCTCGATATCTGGACGCGGCGACCCCTCCTCATCGAGCGCCCGAGTCGGATAGTTGAACCGGAGCGGCCGCGATTCCATCTTGGCGCGCTCCTCGGCAGTCGGCTGCCACGACGAGACATACTCCTCGTGCATCGTTTGCGGCCCGTAGTAGAACGCCGTTTCGCCGTCGAAGGTGAATATGTCGAGCAGCTGCTCGGCAGGATGATGCGTGCACGTGATCCACAAGTCGGAGCGCCTAGCGCCTTCCGGCGGTTCATACGTACCTTGGATCGTCACCGCGTCTCGCCTTCTGCCAGTACGGACAGCGCATCGGCTATGGCTCGGTCACGGCCCTGGGCGGCGTGTTGGTAACGCATCGCGGCGGCAACGGTCGAATGCCCCAAGCGGCCCATCAGCTCGCTCAGCGTGGCGCCGGTAGCAGCCGCGAGCACGGCCCCGGTGTGCCGAAGTCCATGCCAGGTGAGGTCGGGCCTCCCGGCGGCGTCGCGGGCCTTGTAGAACGATGCGTACAGCGTCGAGGTTGCCAGGTGGCTCACGCCGTCCGAGGCCGGGAACAACAGTCCGTCACGGCCGCCCGTGATGCTCCGGGACAGGTGCTCGCGTACCAGCGGCATCAGGTGCGGCGGTATGGCGACGTCGCGGGTGCCGGCGTCTGACTTCGGGGTGTCCACGATCGTCTGCCCGTCCGCTCGTACGACGGCGCGGCGGATGCGTACGACGCCGTTGGTCAGGTCGATATCCTTGCGGCGCAGCTCGGCCAGCTCGCCGAACCGCATCGCGCACCAGGACGCCAACAGGACCATGAGCCGGTACCGCTCGGGCATGGCGGCAGTGATTGCCGCCAGCTCCTCCAACGTCGCGGGCTTGATCTTGCGGACCCGGCGCGCAGTACCGGCGCCACGGATATGGCACGGGTTGTAGTCGAGCTGACGATCCTGCACGGCGCTGGCGAGGATGGTGCGCAGCAGACCGTACGTGTGTGCTCGCAGGGTCGGATGGTCCCCGCCGAGCCCGGCGTACCACGCGCCCACGTCGTCGGCGTCGATGGCCTTGAGCGGCAGCCTGCCGAACGTGGGCACGATCTGCTTGTCGAGCAGACTGCGGTAGTGCGCGCGGGTGCGTGGCTTCAGCGTGCGCCGTTCCAGCCAGGTGTCGGCGTACGCCTCGAAGGTGAGCGCCGCGCGTTTCCGTGACCCGTTCGGGGTCCATTCCCCGGAGCTGATTCGGCGCCGTATCCCGGTCAACCACGCCTCGGCGTCCTCGCGGGTGTCGAACGTGTGCGACGCCTTGTGCAGGCAGGCGTCGGGGCCGGTGTAGTTGGCCTGGTAGCGCCCGCTGGGGAGTCGGCGGATACCGCCGAATCCGCGCTTGTGTCCGGTCACGATTGCCTCTCGCGTGCAGGATACGTGCAGAACGAGAGTCTACGCGTGTCCTACCGTGTCAACGTACGGACACGCCACTAAACGACAACGATGCAGGTCAGCGACTAGAAAACGCAGGTCAGCACAGTATCGGGCGCACCGTCTGACACTGATTCGATCCCAGTATCGCCCACTGATGAAAGCGCAGGTGTTGGTTTTGCGCAGGTGTTGGTTTTGCGCTGGTGAGGAGCCGCGAATAGGTCGGCCACCCCAGCCGCGGATCAGCTGGGGTGGCCGTGTCTCTACGGTCTACGGCGTGGCAACCCAGTTCTCAGTGCGCCAATGCGCCGCGCTCGCGTCCTGCACCCCGCTGTCCCACATGTTCGTCCCCCAGACCTGTCCCGTCGCAGCTCCGGTCGGGGAGATGGGCGAGGCGGTCATGGACGAGTAGTCACCCCATCGACAGACGGGATTGCAGGTGTAGTCCATGTCGGGGCCTGGGGATTGCACGATCTTCACGAACGAGCTGGGTGCGCCCGTGCCCACCTTGCTGACCATCCGGATAGCAGGGTCACTTGTTGCGCTGGCGGTGGTGAAACCGACCACCATCGCCGACCCGTAGGAGTTGCTCGTGCTGGACCGGTACCGCCGATCTGAGGAGATCGAGCCGTTGAAGGCGTACAGGGTTGAGCTACTCACGATGCCCTGCTGCGCGGCAGTTGTGGTCGCTGGCTTGAGCTCGAACCACTCCACGGCCGCACCGGGACCGCCGAACGTCGTCAGGGAGGACCACAGGACGGTCTTACCAAGCCGAGGGTCGAACGACTGCTGCACCTGCCACATCCGGTTGTCCAGCGTGTCGAGGTACAGGCCGTTGGCCTGGGGGACGCTGGAGGGGATGGAGTACGGGGTGACGGCGTAGGCACCGGCTGATGCGAAGGTCGGTGTGGTGCTGCCGGTGACCGTGTACTGCTGGATGGTGCTGCCACCCGACCACGTCGAGGACAACAGATACCCGGTCGCGCTGGGGTCGGTCTGCTGTGCCGGCACGGTGGAGAACTGGAAGCCGTCCTGTGAGCCGGAGGCGCGAGCCGAGCAGCTCGTGAGGTCTGCTGAGCCAGGCTTCTTCAGCCAGTAGACCGAGCTGCCTGTGTACGAGCTCGCGTTGGCGTAGTTGTTCACTCCGACGAGGGAGAAGTTGGCTGTGCCACCGATCTTGGGGTAGTCGGGCAGGTTGGTGCCGTTCGAGAAGTGCTGGACGCAGAAGTCTGCCGCCGACGACGGGCTCGCCGTCTTGGAATACCCCATGTGCAGCGTGTAGTTGTTGGAAGAATCTCCGGTGACCGTGACGAAGTAGAACTTCTTCGTCTTCGGGTCCCAGGTGACGTCTGGGTCGAAGCCGAACGTGTCCGAGGACTTCGACAGAGTGCTGATGGTGAACTGGCTCAGCTTGTTCAGGCTTGTGTCGTAGATCCCGATCTGGTCGTTGGTCGTCTCCATGTAGCGAGTCGTGCCGATCGCCCCGTTGGAGTCGCTCGGCGTCAGATTCGGGTAGTTGACTCCCTGCTTCTTAAGCGTGGCGACGGGAGCCAACGCGCTGACCGCAGCCACGTGGCCACGAGCTGTGCCCTGCTGAGCCTCGAGGTTGGCACGTGCTTTCAGACGCTCGTACAGGCGCGGGTTAGGCGGATCTGTCTCTGGCAGGTCGTGCTGCCGGTTCTGCGCGGGCCCCGCCCCTGCGCTGTGCCCGCTTGGGGACGCCGAGCTCCGTTGGTCTGACGAGCCTTGGTGGGTAGCCGCCACAGCGTACGTGGCAAGCGCGATCACACTCAGGGCGCTTACTGTTCTCATCGATCTGTTCATTGGTCCCCCTTGGCGTACCTTGCAGACGTTTGTTGCAAGACGGGCCTCAACGTACCTCTCTTCACCCCTCAGGCGCATGGTTTCCGGAGAAGTCGCAAAATGTCCGACCAGTCGTCTGCCGACCCAGCCCGACGGCAGCAATCCGGTCGCTGTCAAGACGGGGAGCTACCGCTTCCCGAGCATGGAAGCATGGACGACAACGGGTCATCGTCGACGAGGCCCCGGACGGCACTTGACGTCGGCGGGGTAGTTCGGATAGCCGAAGACGACAACATCCCGGAACTCCCCCTCCGGAGCGCCGGGATGTCGCCGATCTTGGTCGGTTCACGAACCGATTTCGTCACCCTAAAGTAGGATTCGCACCGCTGTCGATGATTCCCCCGACTTTTTCTCGAAGACCGACGGATTCGGCCTTCGGCGGACGGCGTCACCACTGTTTCAGGGGGCCGCCCGCCTGAGAGGCTCGCGGGATGCTCCTCACGATCGGGGCATGGCGCCCGCTCGTAAGGCTTTGCCTGCTGGAAGAGCGACGGCTGGCCAGCCGCTCTCCGGGAAACTGGGAGGACGGGCGAAGCATGTCCTCGTTACCATCGAGCCACCCGCCGCACACCGCGGCGCTCGTCCACCAGGAGCATCCCGTGTCCGAGATCCGTGTCACCGTCGTCAGTCCCGGCAAGCGCGCCGAGCAGACCGTGACCACAGGCACGAAGACGTGGGAGCTCTTCCGTGACGATCCCGACGTGATCGCCGCCCGGGTGGGAGGCGAGCTGCGCGACCTCTCCTACGAGCTAGTCGCGGGCGATGAGGCCTCCGCGGTCCCGATAGCCAGCGAAGACGGTCACGCGATCCTTCGCCACTCCACTGCACACGTCATGGCGCAAGCCGTCCAGGAGCTCTACCCGGAAGCCAAGCTCGGCATCGGACCGCCGATCACCGACGGCTTCTACTACGACTTCGACGTGCCACAGCCGTTCAAGCCCGACGACCTCGTCGCCATCGAGACCCGCATGCGCAAGATCGTCAAGGAGGGCCAACGGTTCGTACGTCGTGCTGTCAGTGACGCCGACGCAAGAGCCGAGCTCGCGGCGGAGCCGTACAAGCTCGAGCTGATCGGCCTCAAAGGCTCGGACGCCAACAACCCGGGCGCGAGCAGCCCGGACGACGGCGACGGCATCGGTGTCGAAGTCGGCGCCGGCGGCCTCACCATCTATGACAACGTCAGGCGGGACGGATCCCTCGCGTGGAAGGATCTTTGCCGGGGGCCGCACCTACCCACCACAAAGCGCATCCCCGCGTTCAAGCTGATGCGCTCGGCAGCGGCGTACTGGCGTGGCGACGAGAAGAACCCCCAGCTGCAGAGGATCTATGGCACAGCCTGGGAGTCCAAGGAGGCGCTCGACGCATACCTCGAGCGGCTCGAGGAGGCGGCGCGGCGCGACCACCGGCGGCTCGGCACGGACCTCGACCTGTTCAGCTTTCCCGACGAGATCGGCTCGGGGCTGGCCATTTTCCACCCCAAGGGCGGGGTGCTGCGCAAGGTCATGGAGGACTACTCGCGGCAGCGCCACGTCGAGGCGGGCTACCAGTTCGTCAACAGCCCGCACATCTCCAAGGCGGAGCTGTTCGAGACCTCCGGCCACCTGCAGTGGTTCGCCGACTCGATGTACCCGCCCATGCACGTGGATGCCGAGCTGGCGGACGACGGCAGTGTCGGAAAGCCGGGGCAGGACTACTACCTGAAACCGATGAACTGCCCGTTCCACTGCCTGATCTTCCGATCCCGGGGGCGCTCCTACCGCGAGCTGCCCCTGCGTCTGTTCGAGTTCGGCGGCGTCTACCGCTACGAGAAGTCCGGCACCATCCACGGGCTCACCCGGGTTCGCGGGATGACCCAGGACGACGCGCACATCTACTGCACACGCGACCAGCTTCACGACGAGCTCACCAGCCTGTTGACCTTCGTGCTCGCCCTGCTCGAGGACTACGGCTTAGACGACTTCTTCCTCGAGCTGTCGACCCGGGACGACTCCGAGAAGTTCATCGGCCCCCATGACATTTGGGAGATGGCAACCCAGACGCTGGACCAGGTGGCCAAGGCTTCCGGGCTGGAGCTGGTCCCGGACCCGGGCGGTGCCGCGTTCTACGGTCCCAAGATCTCCGTGCAGGCTCGCGACGCGATCGGCCGCACCTGGCAGATATCCACCATCCAGCTCGACTTCAACGAACCGGAGCGCTTCGAGCTGGAGTACACAGCAGCAGACGGGTCACGGGCGCGTCCGGTGATGATCCACCGAGCCTTGTTCGGCTCGATCGAGCGGTTCGTGGGCGTGCTGACCGAGCACTATGCCGGCGCGTTCCCGCCGTGGCTCGCACCCGTGCAAGCGGTGGCGATCCCGATCGCCGAGCGGCACGAGGACTACCTGCGCAACGTGACGGTGGACCTCAAGAAGCGCGGCATCCGCGTCGAGCTGGACGCCTCGGACGAACGGATGCAGAAGAAGATCCGGAACGCGCAGCTGCAGAAGGTGCCCTTCATGCTCATCGCGGGTGACCGCGACGTAGAGGAGGGCGCTGTGTCGTTCCGCTACCGCGACGGGCGGCAGGACAACGGCGTGCCGGTCGCCGAGGCGGTCAGCCGCATCCTTGACGCGGTAGAGCAGCGGGTGCAGGTGTGAGCGATCCGGCTGGTGAAGGCGTGGGGACCCCCGACGGCTTCCAACGCCTGTGGACACCGCACCGGATGGCCTACATCAAGGGGGAGAACAAACCGGCCACGCCCGAGTCGGGGGACTGCCCGTTCTGCCGGGTTTCGCTGCTTCCCGACGAGGAGGGGCTCGTCGTACGACGTGGGGAGCTCGCCTTCGCCGTGCTGAACCTGTATCCCTATAGCCCCGGGCACCTGATGGTCTGCCCCTACCGCCATGTCGCCGACTACACCGAGCTGACCCATGAGGAGTGCGCGGAGGTGGCGCTGCTGACGCAGCAGGCCATGACCACGCTGCGTGCGGTGACCGGGGCGAGCGGCTTCAATATCGGCATGAACCAGGGTGCGGTCGCCGGGGCCGGTATCGCTGCCCACCTGCACCAGCACGCGGTACCGCGGTGGGGTGGTGACACGAACTTCATGCCGATCGTCGCGCACACCAAGGTGCTGCCGCAGCTGTTGGCCGACACGCGCGCCGCCCTCGCCTCCGCCTGGCCCACCTGACCATCCGAGGGTTCCGGCCCAACCATCCGAGAGTTTCCGGCCCAACCATCCGAGAGTTCCGGCCCAACCATCCGAGAGTTCCGGCCCAACCATCCGAGGGTCGGATGGTCAACCGGCTGGGTCGGATGGTCGGACCAAATGGGTCGGATGGTCGTACCAAAAGTGACGGATGGTCCGCCGGAAGGGGCGGATCGTCAGGAGGGGGCGGTGAGCTTGGCGGCGACGTGGGACGGCACCGCCTCGTACCTCGCGAAGTCGCGGCTGAAGGTCCCGGTCCCGTGGCTGAGTGAGCGCAGCTCGGTGGCGTAGCGCACCAGCTCGAGCTGCGGCGCCTCCGCCCTGACCAGCGTCCGGCCGCTCCCGACCGGCTCGGTACCGAGCACCCGCGCCCGCCGTGTCGACATGTCTCCCATCACGGCTCCCACGAACTCGTCGTCGATC
>JBBQKY010000121.1:0-7799 GCA_038327385.1 Propionibacteriales bacterium | reverse complement strand
GTTTTCGCACTGGCGGACGTCATCGCCCGCTACTGGTTCCAGCAGGGCTTCGACGTGCTGCATCCGGTCGGCTGGGACAGCTTCGGGCTGCCGGCCGAGAATGCCGCCATCCAGCGCAACGAGCATCCCGCCGACTGGACGTACCGGAACATCGAGACCCAGGCCGAGTCGTTCCGCCGCTACGCCATCTCGTTCGACTGGTCGAGGCGCCTGCACACCGCGGACCCGAAGTACTACCGGTGGACGCAGTGGCTGTTCCTGAAGCTGTACGCCGCGGGGCTGGCCTACCGCAAGGCCTCCGCCGTCAACTGGTGCCCGAACGACCAGACGGTGCTGGCCAACGAGCAGGTCGTCGGAGGGCACTGCGAACGCTGCGGCGCGGAGGTCACCAAGCGCAACCTGACGCAGTGGTACTTCAAGGTCACCGACTTCGTGCAGCGGCTGCTGGACGACATGGACGCGCTGCAGGGCAACTGGCCGCAGCGCGTGCTGACGATGCAGCGCAACTGGATAGGCAGGTCCGACGGAGCCCACGTCGACTTCGTCATCGAGGGCACCGGGGACGGCGCCGTCGCAGGTCGGACCGTGACGGTGTTCACCACTCGTCCCGACACGCTGTTCGGCGCGACGTTCTTTGTCATCGCCGCGGACGCGCCGTTGGCGGCGCAGGTGTGCCATCCGGACTTCCGGACCCAGTTCGAGAGATACGTCCATGACGTCCAGCGGACGACCGAGATCGAGCGGCTGACCGAAGGCCGGGAGAAGAGCGGGGTGTTCCTGGGCGTGTACGCGACCAACCCCGTGACCGGCGAGCAGATCCCTGTGTACGCGGCGGACTATGTACTGGCGGACTACGGCACTGGCGCGATCATGGCTGTGCCGGGCGAGGACCAGCGGGACTGGGACTTCGCCACGACGTTCGGGCTGCCCATCGTCCGCACCGTCAAGCCACCCGACGGTTTCGAGGGGGAGGCCTACAGCGGGGACGGCCCGGCGATCAACTCGTCGAACGACGAGGTGAGCCTGGACGGGTTGGTCATCCCCGACGCGAAGAAGGCGATGATCGCGCATCTGGAGAAGGTGCACCGCGGCTCCGGCACCGTCAACTACCGGTTGCGCGACTGGCTGGTGTCGCGGCAGCGCTTCTGGGGTCCGCCCATCCCCATCATCCACTGCCCGGGCTGCGGGGAGGTCCCCGTCCCAGAAGACCAGCTGCCCGTCGTACTCCCGCACCTGACGGGGGACGAGCTGACGCCGAAAGGCGAGTCGCCGCTGTCGGCGGCGACCGACTGGGTCAACGTCGAGTGTCCGTCCTGCGGCGGCGCGGGGCGGCGCGACAGCGACACGATGGACACCTTCGTCGACTCGTCGTGGTACTTCCTGCGCTACCCGACTCCGAACGACAGCACGCAGGCTTTCGACGTCGAGGCCGTACGGCGGTGGGGCCCGGTCGACCAGTACGTCGGTGGTGTCGAGCACGCGATCCTGCACCTGCTGTACGCGCGGTTCGTGACCAAGGCGCTGCACGACATGGGCTACTTGGACTTCGTCGAGCCGTTCACGGCCCTGATCAACCAGGGCGAGGTCCGCAACCAGGGCAAGGGCATGAGCAAGTCCCTGGGCAACGGTGTCGACCTGGGCGAGCAGATCGAGACGTTCGGCGTGGATGCGGTGCGGCTGACGATGGTCTTCGCCGGCCCACCCGAGGACGACATCGACTGGGCCGATATGTCGCCGGCCGGCTCACTGAAGTTCCTGCAGCGCGCCTGGCGGCTGAGTGGCGACGTCACCAGCCCTGTGGGCGTTGAGGTCTCGGCCGGCGACGGCTCGCTGCGCCGGGTCACGCACCGGACCATCCGTGATGCGACTCAGCTGATCGAGAGCCACCGCTTCAACGTGATGGTGGCCCGGCTGATGGAGCTGGTGAACGCCACCCGCAAGGCGATCGATGCCGATGGCGGCCCAGGTCCCGGTGACCCGGCCGTCCGGGAGGCGGCGGAGACCGTCGCGATCGGGCTGAGCCTGGTGGCGCCGTACACCGCTGAGGAGATGTGGGAGCGGCTGGGACACTCGCCGACGGTGGCGAAGGCCGGTTGGCCGCAAGCCGACCCAGCGCTGCTGGTGGAGGACTCCGTGACCTGCATCGTGCAGGTCCAGGGCAAGGTGCGCGCGAAGCTGACCGTCAGCCCGGACGTCGCCGAGCCCGACCTGCAGGCGATGGCGTTGGCCGATCCCAACGTGCGCCGCGCGATCGGCGACAAGACCGTGCGGTCGGTCATCGTCAAGGCACCCAGAGTGGTCAACGTCGTCGTCGGCTGAGCGCGTTCGTTAGGGTCGCCTGTCATGGCTCGCCGCGTCGCACTGGTCTCCGACTCCACGTCTGTCGACCCGGAGATGGCGGCGCGGCTGACGGTGCGCGTCGTGCCGCTGCAGGTGGTGATCAGTACCACGTCGTACGACGAGGGGACCGCCATGACACCGCAAAGTGTGGCGGACGCCCTGCGGGACCGGGTGCCGGTGAGCACCAGCCGGCCGGCGCCGGAGCGATTCGCACGGGCCTACCGGCAGGCGGCGAAGGACGGGGCGGAGGCGGTGCTCTCCATCCACCTGTCCAGCGAGGTGTCCGGGACCGTCGAGTCGGCTCTGCTGGCCGCGCGTGACGTCGACATCGAGGTGGTGGTGGTGGATTCGCGCCACCTCGGGATGGCGACCGGATTCGCGGTCGCCTCGGCGGCAGCGGCGCTCGACACCGGCGCGAGCGTGTCGGAGGCCGCGGAGGTGGCGCGGGCGCGGGCCGCCGCGACGCGGGCGTTCTTCTACGTGGACACGCTCGAGTACCTACGCCGTGGCGGCCGGGTGGGCGCGGCGGCGGCGCTCGTCGGGTCCGCGCTCGCGGTGAAACCGCTGCTGCGGGTGGACGACGGCCGGATCGTGCAGCACGAGAGGGTCCGCACCTCGAGCCGGGCGCTCGCCCGGCTCGAGGAGATCGCCGTCGAGGCAGCCGGCACCGCCAGCGTGGACGTCGCTGTCTCGCACCTGGCTAACCCGGAGCGGGCGGTGGCGCTCGCGCAGCACCTGCGGTCCCGGCTGCCGGCGCTGGATGAGCTGGTGGTCACCGAGGTCGGCGCGGTGATCGGCGCCCATGTCGGCCCCGGCATGCTCGGCCTCGTCGTGGCCCCCCACCCCCAATAGACCATCCGGTCCTTGCGGCAGACGATCCGCCGCTTTCGGTAGACCATCCGCCGCTTGCGGCAAACGATCCGCCGCTTTTCGGCGACCATCCGGTCCCTTCTGCCAACGATCCGGTACGACGAGCACTGTCCCGCTGTCTGTCTGTGCACCCGCTCGTAGCCCTTCCCCAGGAATCGCCAGCGCGCTCTTTGTCCACAGGGAGGCTGTGCCCGCTGGTCGAGAACCGTCCGGATCCCTAGCGTCGAGTCATGTTCGGACGAACACCACCGATGGACAGAGACGTGGTAGCGGCGGCTCAGCGTCGGCTGGCCGCTCTCGCCGCGCAACATGCCGGTAGGCAGGAGGTCACCGACACGCCGGAGGACGTCGAGCCGGACGGCACGGGTGTTCCTATCAACCCGCCCACCCAGTCCTCATCGGTGCCGCGGGCCGAGCAGGCGCGCCACATCGCAGCCCAGGGAGCTCAACACGGTCGCTGGGGAATCAGCGCGCCACACGTGACGGTGGCTGCACTCGCGGTCGTAGTGCTCGTCGTCTCGGTCGCCTGGTGGTCACTGCGATCGGTGCCGCAGGCCGAGCCGGTTCGGCTGAGCAGTCACGGCGTCGGGCCGTCCATCCGCCAAGCGCCGCCCACCGCAGCAGTCTCTGCAGCAGTGCCAGCGAGTACCGCCGCGCCGGCGGGCCAAGTCGCCAGCGGGGGAACGTCACGGCTGGTGGTCGACGTCGCCGGCAAGGTCCGCCATCCTGGCATTGTCGAGCTTCCGGCCGGGTCGCGCGTGGTCGACGCGCTCGCAGCCGCCGGCGGGGCCAAGCCCGGCGTGTCCCTCACCTCATTGAACCTGGCGCGGCTGTTGGTCGACGGAGAGCAGATCGTCGTGGGGATCGCCGTACCAGTCGTCGGCGGGGCGGCACCCATAGCCGGCGGATCCAGCGCGGCGGCGACGACGCAGTCGGTGGCACCGGTGAACCTCAACAGCGCAACGGCTGAGCAGCTTGACACTCTGCCGGGTGTCGGACCGGTGACGGCGCAGGCCATCTTGTCCTGGCGCACCGACAACGGTCCGTTCACCAGCGTCGATGAGCTTCTGGAGGTGTCGGGTATCGGAGACGCCACCTTGTCCGACCTGCGGCCGTACGTCTATGTCTGACGGCTATGCGTGAGTCCGGCCCTCGAACGCGAGCCGCTGGACCTTCGGCTGCTCCCCGGAGCTGCTGCCTGCTGGGGGGCGGCGGCGCTGGGCCTCGGTTGGTCACCGGGACGCGCTGTGGCGGCAGCGATCGTCCTGTGGATAGCGGGTGTGGTGCTCCTGGGGCGGCGCTCGAGTCGTCAGGTCGGCTACCGGTTCGCCCTCGTCGCGACACTCATCATCGCCGGTGGTGCTCTGGCGTCTGCCGGACTCCGGGCCGACGCGGTCCAGGCAGGACCGTTGAGAACGCTGGCCAGCGACGGAGCGTCGGTACACCTGGCCGGACAGGTCACCAGCGATCCGGTCCGAAAGGACGGTCGCTTCGCGCCGTTCGTGCTGGTGACACTCGCCGTAGACCACCTCACCGCCCGGGGCCTGACCACATCGATCAGGTCACCGGTACTCGTCATCGGAGAGGTCAGCTGGCTGCACATCGCCTACGGCGAACGGGTCGACGCGTTCGGCCACCTCCAGGAGCCCGACGGGCCTGATCTCTCGGGGGTCCTGATCGCCGCGGGCGCGCCGACGGTGACGGCCCGAGCTGGCTGGGTCACCAGGCGCATCGGTCAGGTTCGTGACGGGTTGACCGAGGCAGCGGGACCGCTTCCACCGCCAGAACGGGCGCTGCTGCCAGCGCTCGTAGACGGCGACGTCTCGGCGATGCCCGCGGAGACGACGGCAGCTTTCAAAACGACGGGCTTGACGCACTTGCTCGCCGTCAGCGGCTCGAACCTCACGCTCGTCCTGGGGTTCGTCCTGTTTCTCGCGCGCTGGCTTCGAGTCAAGGGTTATGCCCTTGGAGCAATAGGAGCTGTCGCAGTCGTCCTGTTCGTGCTGCTCGCACGTCCGCAACCAAGCGTGTTGCGCGCCGCTGCCATGGGTCTGGTGGCGTTGGCGGGACTTTCGAGCGGCTCGCGCACTCGGGGGGTTCGCGTCCTCTGCGTCGCCGTCATCGTTCTCGTGCTGCTCGACCCGTGGCTGGCCAGGTCGGTCGGATTCGTGCTCTCCACTCTTGCCACGTTCGGGATTCTCATGCTCGCCCCGGGCTGGCGTGACCGCCTCGCCCGCTGGATGCCGCCCGCGCTGGCCGAAGCGGTCGCGGTTCCGTTGGCTGCGCAGATCGTGTGTACGCCGGTAATCGCCGCCATCTCGGGGCGGGTGAGCCTGGTCGCCGTACTGGCCAACATCGTGGTGGCACCGGCGGTCGGGCCGGCCACCGTCGCGAGCCTGCTCGCAGGACTGGCTGCGTTGGCAAACGCCACAGCTGGCCACCTCGCCGGTCGGATCGCCGGCGTGCCGCTGTGGTGGATCATCTGGGTCGCCCGACACGGGGCGGAGATCTCAGGAGCCAGCGTGGGATGGGGCGCGGACGCGGCGTCCATCGCCGTGCTATCGCTGATGTGCCTCAGCCTGGCGTTCCTCGCTCCGGCCATCTTGTCCCATCGCCTGTCGTGCCTGGCGGTCACGGCGGCGCTGCTGGTGGCCTTGGTCCATCCTCCGGGCCGGTTCGGCTGGCCGCCCGACGGTTGGGTGATGGTCATGTGTGACGTCGGACAGGGTGATGCCCTCGTGCTCAACACCGGCGATGGAGGCGCCGTAGTCGTCGATACCGGACCTGATCCCGCGTTGCTGGCGGACTGCCTCGACCACCTCGACATCCATGACGTCCCACTCGTGGTGCTGACGCATTTCCACACCGACCACGTCAACGGCCTCCCCGCCGTGCTCAGCGGTCGTGCCGTAGGCGAGATCGAGACGTCTCCGTACGACGTGCCATGGGACCGATATCGCGCTGTCAGCAGCTGGGCGCACGCGGCCGGGGTACCGTTGACGGTGGCCGTGGCTGGGGAGCGACGGCGGGTAGGGCAGCTGCGGTGGCGGGTGCTCGGCCCGACGGCCGCCACCTCGGCGGGTGACGGGTCGACTGACGACGGGTCCGGACCCAACAACGCCAGCGTGATCATGCTGGTGCGAGTGGCCGGGATTCGCATCCTGCTTGCCGGGGAAGCCGAGCCCGAAGAGGAAGACGCGATCATGGCCGCCGGCTCTGACCTCCGCGCCGACGTTCTCAAGCAACCTCATCACGGTTCAGCCGCTCAAGACCCGCGTTTCCTCGCCGCGACTCAGGCCGCTGTCTCGCTGATCCCGGTCGGGGCGGACAACCCCTACGGCCATCCTGCGCCGCAGACACTCAGCTGGCTCCACCAGCTGGGCATGCGCGTCTACCGCACAGACCGGGACGGTGACATCGCGCTCGTCGTGCGAGCGGGCCAGCTGAGCGTCGTCACGGTCAAGTGACCAGGCCAGGGGACAAGCAGCCGCCGGATCGAGCTTGGCGTCCAGCATCGGGGTCAGTCGAGAGCGCCCGATGTCGCGCCTGCCGCTTCGGGGGTCGCCCATTCCCGGACGGCTCGCTCGTGTACGGCGTGCTCGTCGGTGCGGGCGTCGTACGACCAGAAGCCGCGCAACAGCGAGGTGGTGAGCATGACGCCACCGACGCACAGCACGCCACCACTGGTGATCGCGCCTCGCACGCTCCAGGCATCAGCGACCAGACCGGAGCGTGCCTGGCCACCGAGCGGGCCGAGGCTGTAGGACAGCATCTCGATGCCGGCGAGCCGCCCGCGCATCGAGTCCGGGATCGTCTGGTTCCAGATCGTGCTCCGGAAGATGCCGCTCACCATGTCACCGGCGCCGGCGGCGACCAACGCCAGCAGCGCCCACCACACGTTCGGCGCGAGCCCGACCAGCCCGATGGACCCGCCCCAGACGATCGCCGAGATCACCACAGCCCGCCCGTGGTGGTGAACATGCGAGGTCCAGCCGGACGTCGCCGTGACCAGGAGGCTGCCGACGCTTTCCGCGGAGTACAACAGACCGAGCATCGCCGGTTGGTGGAAGACCTGCGTCGCCAGCGCCGGGAAGAGCACGATCGGCATCGCCATCAGCATCGCGACGATGTCGACGACATAGGTGCCGAGCAGGTCGCGCCGCCCGACGGCGTAGCGGATGCCGTCGAGGATGCCGGACAGGCTCGGCGGGTTCGACCTGTCGGTCGCCGGGTAGGGCCGCATCATCGCGAAGAGCAGCGCCGCGACGGTGAGGCCGGCCACGTCGACGGCGTAGCACCAGCCGACCCCGACAACCTGGATCAGCACGCCCCCGATCGTGGGACCGACGAGCACGCTGGCGTCGCGGCCCAGCGAGGACACCGCACTCGCGGCCGGCAGCTGCTTGTGTTTCACCGTCCGCGGGACGAGCGCCTCGCGCGACGGTCGCTGCAGCGACTGGGCCGCCGCCAGCAACCCTCCGATGAGATAGATCAGCCACACCCGCGGGTCGGGCACGAACGCGTTGACCAGCAGGGCCGCAGTGAGCACGGCCTGGGCCGCCCCGGTCGCCACCAGTAGCAGCCTCCGG
>JBBQKY010000120.1:0-7874 GCA_038327385.1 Propionibacteriales bacterium | reverse complement strand
ATCGGGACCGTCCTCGCTACCGTGCTCAACGAGCTGACCGCCTTGCCGGCGGGGCTCGTCCTGGTCCTGGACGACTACCACCTCGCCGACGGGCCGGGGATCGCGGACGATGTGGCGTACCTGCTCGAGCATCTCCCCCGTGAGGTGCACCTGGTGATCAGCACTCGCGCCGACCCCGCCCCGCCGCTCGCACGGCTGCGAGCGCGTGGGGAGCTGGTCGAGGTCCGGGCTGCCGATCTCCGCTTCACGCTCGACGAGGTGGCGGCGTACCTCAACGAGGTCATCGGGCTGGATCTGCAGGCCGTGGACGTCGCGGCCCTGGAGGAGCGCACGGAGGGGTGGATCGCCGCCCTGCAGTTGGCGGCACTGTCCCTGCGAGGACGAGACGACGTCGCCGGCTTCATCGCCGGTTTCGCCGGGGACGACCGGTACGTCGTCGACTACCTCGTCGAGGAGGTCCTGGGACGTCAGCCCTACGCCGTGCGGAGCTTTCTGCTCGAAACGTCGATCCTGGACCGGCTCAGCGGCTCCCTCTGCGATGCCGTCACCCGAGGCAACGGCAGCAAGGCCGTGCTCGAGATGCTGGACCGCTCGAACCTGTTCGTCGTCCCCCTCGACGACAGCCGCCACTGGTACCGCTACCACCACCTGTTCGCCGACGTCTTGCGCACCCATCTGCTCGCGGAGAGGCGCGACGAGGTCTCGGACCTGCATCGTCGAGCCGGCCAGTGGTACGCCGCGGCCGGTGAACCCGTGCCGGCGGTCCGGCACTTGCTCGAGGCCGGCGATGCCGAGCACGCGGCCGACCTGGTCGAGGGTGTTGTCCGGGCACTCCTTCGGGAGAGGCAGGAGGCCACGGTCCGGCGCTGGCTGGACGACATCCCACCCGAGGTGGTTCGAGTCCGGCCGGTGCTGGCCGTGGGGTTCATCGGGGCGCTGATGTCGGGCGGCGAGTTCGACGGTGTCGAGAGCCGCCTCGACGACGTCGAGCGGCTGCTGGATGCGGCCAAGCGGAGTGCGGGATCGGGAGCCTCGTCGGTGGAGATGGTCGTGCTCGACGCGGCGGAGCTCGCGCGCGTTCCGGGTGAGATCGAGATGTATCGCGCGGGCCTGGCGCTGGTCCGCGGCGACGCGGCGGCGACCGTCGT
Source organism: Propionibacteriales bacterium (assembly GCA_038327385.1). Classification (GTDB taxonomy): domain Bacteria; phylum Actinomycetota; class Actinomycetes; order Propionibacteriales; family Nocardioidaceae; genus JAWWPG01. The sequence continues at coordinate 6,726 of JBBQKY010000120.1, read as the reverse complement.
ACATGCCGACCGGGCCGTCGCGCTTGCTGTGGCCGGCGACGACCTCACCGTGTCGGCCGCAGCTGCCTTGTCGGGGCTCGCCTCGTGGGGCAGCGGAAACCTGGAAGACGCGCACCGCGGCTATTCGGTCGCCGTCGAAGGTCTACGTCGCGCCGGACACTTCTCTGACGTGCTGGGTTGCTCGATCACGCTGGCCGACATCCGCACCACCCAGGGACGCCTGAGCGCTGCTCTGCGCACCTATGAGGACGCGCTGCGCCTCGCGGCGGCCCATGAGTCAGGCGCCGTGATGCGCGGTACGCCGGACATGCACGTGGGCTTGAGCCAGATCGCCTTCGAACGCAATGACCTCCAGGCCGCCACCGACCAGCTGAGCCGCGCCGACGAGCTGGGCGAGCACAACGGCCTGCCTCAGCATCCCTACCGCCGGCGGGTCGCCCGCGCCCGCCTCTGTGAAGCAGCGGGAGACCTGGCCGGCGCCGTCACCCTGCTGGAGGAGGCCCAGCGCGTCTACGTCGGCGACTTCTCCCCGAACGTGCAACCGGTCCCCGCGATGCGCGCGCGCGTCCTCGTGGCGCAAGGCCGGCTGGCCGAGGCCCTCGACTGGGCGCGCGAGAACAACCTCTCAGCCGACGACGACCTGTCGTACGTCCGCGAGTACGAGCACCTCACCCTGGCCCGGATCCTGCTGGCCCAGCAAGCGGCCGGGCGGTCGCAGGCGGCGCTGCGTACGGCGTACGGGCTCCTCGAGCGCCTCCGCGCGGCCGCCGAGGAGGGCGGGAGGACCGGCACCCTCATCCAGATCCTGACCCTGCAGGCCCGCGCGCATCAGTCGGAGCACGGCCACCGCGATGTCACCGGTGCCCTCGCCCCCTTGGAACGCGCGCTCAGGCTGGCCGAACCGGAGGGGTATGTCCGCGTCTTCGTCGGCGAGGGCGCCCCACTGGCCAGGCTGCTGGACACACTGACCCGGCAGCACGTGTCGTGGCAGTATCCGCGCCGCCTCCTGGACGCCTACGACCTGGCCGGGGGCACGTCCGCCGAGGACGTGAGCCCCGGCCTGGTCGAGCAGCTCAGCGCACGCGAGCTGGACGTGCTGCGGCTGCTCGCGAGCGACCTCGACGGGCCGGCCATCGCGCGCGAGCTCGTCGTATCGCTCAACACCGTGCGCACACACACCAGGAACATCTACAGCAAGCTCGGGGTCAACAGCCGCCGCGCAGCGGTCACCCGAGCCCGCGAGCTTGATCTCCTCTCGCGTGCCGGCTACCGCTGACCCTCGAAGTTCACCAGCCCGCTCACCAGATGATGTGAGGCGCACTCACCACATCGGCTCCTACGTTGCGGACATGAGCACTACATCAGTCAGCCGCCCCGACGGGTCCAGCTGGTACGAGGTCCGCCTTCAGGGGCGCCTCGACCCCCGATGGTCCACCCGTTTCGACGGCATGACCCTCACCAGCGGTGCCGGCTGCACCGTTCTCACGGGCCCGGTCGTCGACCAGTCCGCACTGCACGGCCTGCTGCACCAGCTTCGCGACATCGGTCTGACCTTGGTCTCGGTCACCCAGGTCGAGGAACGACGACGTGACGCGCCCACCCCACAAGCCTGACAACCCAACATGAGGAGCCTGACATGACCATCACCGCACCAGCCGCAACGACGGCCCACGCGGCCGCCGCTCCCGCCGATCTCATGAGGAACCACTCACGGGCTGCGGGCATCTTCTACCTGCTCACCTTCGCGTCCTCGATCCCCGCACTGATCCTCCTCGGGCCGGTGCTGCACAACGCCGACTACGTCATCGGCGCCGGACAGGACACGCGGGTGCTGTGGGGCTGCCTGCTCGACTCCGTGAACGCCCTGACCGCCGTCGGCAGCGCCGTCGCGCTGTTCCCGGTGGTGAAGCGGCAGAACGAGTCGATGGCCCTCGGCTTCGTCACGTCACGCATGCTCGAGGCGGCCGTGGTGATGATCGGCGTGGTCAGCCTGCTCGCCGTCGTCACGATGCACCAGGACCTTGCCGGCTCGCCCGGCGGCGACAGTGCATCGCTGACGGTCACCGCCAACGCCCTCGTCGACGTCCGGAACTGGACCTTCCTTCTCGGGCCAGGCCTGATGCCCGCCTTCAACGCCGTCCTGTTGGGCACCCTGCTCTACCGCTCGCGCCTGGTGCCCCGCATCATCCCGACCCTCGGCCTGATCGGCGCGCCGCTGCTCATGGCCGCCTTCATCGCGATCTTCTTCGGCGTGATCGACCAGGTTTCGCCGGTCTCGGGACTCCTCACCCTGCCGCTGGCGGCGTGGGAGCTCGCGGTCGGTCTCTGGATGACGTTCAAGGGGTTCGCTCCCTCACCGGTCCTGCCGGCGACGGTGCCGGCCGACGACCGGGGCCGCTCGCACGCGGTTGCCTGACACCCGCACACGAACTCGGCCCAGCCGGGTCACTATAGAGGGCGGCTCCGCTACCGCGGGGCCGCCTTCGACGTGGCACAACCACTCTCGAGGAGAATCCGTGTCGTACTCGTTCCTGTCCCGTCTGGAGTGCTCCCGCACCGGGTCCCGCTATGACGCCGACCAGCTGCACGGTGTGAGCGAGGTCGGAGCGCCGCTGCTCGCGCGTTACGACCTCGAGCAGGTGCGAGCGAGTGTCACGCGCGAGGAGATCGCCGGGCGACCGCACGACCTTTGGCGCTACCACGAGGTGCTCCCGGTCCGCGATCCCGCGCTCGTGACGACACTGGGGGAGGGGATGACGCCGTTGCTCCCGTTGCCGACATACGGTGCGGCTATCGGCGTACCCGGTCTGCTGATGAAGGACGAGGGTCTCATGCCCACCGGGACGTTCAAGGCCCGCGGCGCGGCGGTCGGAGTCTCCCGGGCACGCGAGCTCGGCGTGTTGGCCGTGCGATGCCGACGAACGGCAACGCGGGCGCAGCCTGGTCGATGTACGCCGCGCGCGCCGGCATCGCCAGCCTGATCGTGATGCCGATCGACGCCCCGGAGATCACCCGGCGTGAGTGCGTGGTGTCCGGTGCAGAGCTGTATCTGGTCGACGGGCTGATCAACCACGCCGGCGCGTTGGTCAAGGCTGCGGTCGAGGAGAGAAGTGGCTACCAGGAGGTGTCGACGCTGAAGGAGCCGTACCGCATCGAAGGCAAGAAGACGATGGGCTACGAGATCGCCGAGCAGCTCGGCTGGCAGGTTCCCGACGTGATCCTCTACCCGGCCGGTGGCGGGGTCGGGCTGATCGGGATCCACAAAGCGATGAAGGAGATGCAGGAGCTCGGCTGGATCGGCGACAAGCTCCCGCGGCTGGTCGCCGTGCAGGCCACCGGCTGCCGGCCGATCGTGGACGCGTTCGAGGCCGGCCTCGACGAGAGCACGCTGGCCGACGGCACCCACACCCTCGCGTTCGGCATCAACGTGCCCAAGGCGCTCGGCGACTTCCTCGTGCTCCAAGCCCTGCGCGAGTCCGGGGGCACGGCGGTCGCGGTCAGCGACGACGCGATTCTCCAGGAGGTCTCGAACCTTGCCGCGGCCGAGGGTTCGTGGATCTGCCCCGAGGGTGCGGTGTGCCTGGCCGCGGCTCGGGAGCTGCGCGAGAGTGGCTGGATCGGCGGGCATGAGCAGGTCGTCGTGCTCAACACCGGGACCGGGCTGATCTACCCCGACACGGTGAGTGTCGACGTCGCGGTGCTGCCGCGCGACGGGAAGGTACCTGCGCCTGCCTGATGGCAGAAATGCGATCGACTCCCCAAAGCGCGGCATCTACGCTCGACTGTGCGATGCACAACTTCCCCCCGGTGATCAGCGTCTTTCACACGCTCCCGGGAGAAAGCCCCACTCCGGCGCCGGACCTGAGATCTCCGTCGCGATTCCTGCTCTGGCAGATGCGCCAACAAGCGCCGGTGATCGCCACCGCCACCCTGGTCGGTGTCTTGTGGCAGCTGCCCTTGACGGTCGGACCATGGCTCGTTGGCCGTGCTGTGGATCGAGGCATCCTCGCCAGGTCGGCTGAGGCCACATTGCAGTGGACCGGACTGCTGCTTTTCGTGACGATCATCGGCGCCATATTCGGCATCGCGATGCACACCTTGGTGGTGCGCAGCTGGTTGATCGCCCTTTACGGCACGATATTGATGGTCACGCGGAAGGCCGCGCAACTGGGCCACGTGCTCCCTCGGCGCACGCCCACGGGTGAGGTGCTCAGCGTGGCGGCCAGCGACTCGGACGAGTTCGGCGCCCTGACAGAGATCACGGCACGCGGCCTGTCCCAGCTCGTCGCCTATCTGATCGTCGCAACGATCGTGCTATTGACGTCGCCGACCCTGGGCCTGATGGTCCTGGCAGCGGCACCGGTGCTGGTCGGCGTTGCACTGCCAATGCTGCGTCCCCTGCACCGTCGCCAGCAAGCAGAGCGGACTCGCAACTCGACGCTGACGTCGATGGCCACTGACATCGTGGCCGGCCTGCGGATCCTCCGTGGGATCGGCGGTGAGAGCACCTTCGGGCGCAACTACGCCTCTCAGTCTCAGTTCACCCGACAGGCCGGAGTGGCCGCCGGTGTCTGGCAGGCCGTGATCGAGGCGGTCGGAGTGCTGATGTCGGGCTGTTTCCTCGTGCTCCTCATGTACGCCGGCACCCGCGCCGTCGACTCAGGTGAGCTGACCGTCGGTGAGCTGGTGAGCTTCCTCGGCTACGGGCTTTTCATGGTCGGCCCGATCCGGACGTTCTTCGAGTTCGCGCAGAAGGTGACCCGTGCCCTCGTCTCCGCCAAGAAGGCGATTGCGGTGCTCGAGCTCATCCCGCCTTGGCGCGAGCCGGACCTCCCGGTTTCGCTGCCTGACAGCGGTGACCTGGTTGACGAGTCGAGCGGGTTCGTCGCGCGTCCGGGACAGCTCACCGTCGTCGTGAGCTCCGTACCGGAGTCGTCAGCGGCGCTTGCCGACCGGCTCGGACGCTGGTTCACGGTCGAAGAAGAGCCACCGCCACTGCTGGAGTCGACCGGACGCCGCTGGGGGCGCCAGGCCAGGGCGGAACGCCAGGAGCGGCGGGAGCTGATGGCCGCACGGGATGCCGCTCGGGCGGCTGAGCCATGGGGCGTCACGTACGGCGGTGTCGACCTCGGTCGCGTGCCGCTCGATGAGCTACGCCGGACCATCCTGGTGAGCGACACGAACAGTCGGCTCTTCGCCGGCACACTGCAAGACGCCGTGGACCCCCACCACTCCCTGACGCGTGAGCAGGCCGAGGAAGCGCTGCGTACGGCGGCCGCTGAGGATGTCTACGACGCGCTGCCCGGGGGTTGGGCGGGTGAGCTCGACGAGCGGGGGCGCGGCCTGTCGGGTGGCCAGCGCCAGCGGGTGGTACTGGCCCGCGTGCTCGCCGCCGAACCGAGGGTCTTGGTCCTCGTCGAGCCGACCTCCGCAGTGGACGCGCACACGGAGGCCCGGATCGCCGAGCGGCTCGCGGCACACCGGCAGGGCAAGACCACGGTAGTCACCACTGTCTCCCCCCTCTGGCTCCACCACGCCGACCACGTCGTGCTCCTCTCCGGCGGCCGCGTCTTGGCCGAGGGCCGACACGAGCAACTGCTGACCGACGAGCCCGACTACCGCTACGTCGTACTTCGCACCATGGCGGCCAGTCGTGCCTGACCTCCTCTCGACGTCAGCGTCGACGTGGCGGGACAGCGCCTTTGATCCGCCGGCCCTGCCGCCCGAGCTCACGACGGACCACAGTGACGCCTCCGCGAGCGCACGCATCAGTGCTCTGCGCGATCGCCACCGCCTTCGCCGGCAACGAGCCGAGCGGGTCTACGCGGAGTCGCGCAGCCCGACGCGAGGCTGGCCGGTCGCGGATGACCGGGCCGTCGTGCGGTTCGTCGGCGGCATGATCCGCGAGAAGCGCTGGTCGTTCACCGCACTCGTGGCGCTCAACGCCCTCGCGGCGGTCGCCGCCCTCGTCGTGCCGAGGCTTCTCGGGCAGCTCATCGACCGCGTGACAGCACCCGGCCCCGCCGCAGGACTCGGTTCGCTGGCGCTGGTGATCGCGGCGGTTGTCGTAGCACAGTCGGTGTTCACCTTCGCCGGCCAGCTCGCCTCCACACTCTTCGGCCAGAACCTGTTGGCCTCGATGCGAGAGTACGTCGTCGAGACGATCCTGCGGCTGCCACTCGGCCGTGTCGAAGGAGCCAGCACCGGCGACCTCGTCACGCGGGTGACACGGGACGTGGGCACGATGAGCCGGGCGGTCCAAACCGGCCTGCCGATGGCCGTCATCGCCTTGCTCACCGTCGTGCTCTCCGTAGGCGCGATGTTGCTGAACTCCGTCCTACTGGCGCTGCCTTCTCTGCTCGTCATCGCAGGGTCGGTGGTACAGGTGCGACGGTACCTACGCCGGGCCTCGATCTGCTACATCGCCGAGGGAGCGTCGTACTCACGGATCAACACGACCCTCACCGAGACGGTCGAAGGTGCGCGCACCGTCGAGGCGCTCGGGCTGGCGAAGCGTCGAGTGCGAGCCGAGGAGGACGACGTCGCGGTGTCGGCGCAGGCCGAACGCTACGGCCTGACGCTGCGCAACCTGCTCTTCGCCGTGATCGACATCAGCTTCAACCTGCCAAGGGTGATCACGGTGCTCGTCGGTTCCTGGGGCTACTGGCACGGATACCTGACCCTTGGGCAGATCACTGCCGCGGTGCTGTACGTCGAGGCCCTCTC
>JBBQKY010000119.1:0-8025 GCA_038327385.1 Propionibacteriales bacterium | reverse complement strand
GTAAGCGGTTACGTAAGGTGGTACGTTGCCCGACGCTCGCTCGACGATCTACGAGGTGGCACGCCGTAGTGGTGTGTCGACCGCGACGGTGTCGCGGGCCATGCAAGGCAGAGATGGGATGTCGGTGTCGACCCGCGAGCGGGTGCTGGCCGTGGCCAACGAGCTCGGATGGGTTCCGGACGGGCACGCGCGGGGGCTCGCCACTCGGCGGTCCGGAATCATCGGTGTTCTCTTCCACGACCTGGACGCGTCGGGCGACGCGGGGGAGGAGTCGCCGCTGTATCTCGACGAGGTCATCCGCGGCGCGGAGCGAGCTGCGACCGCGCGCGGCGCGGCACTGCTGATCGCCGCCACCCGGGGTCGCTCCGGGCGCGAGCTCGCGTTCTCCATCGCTGGGAAGGTGGACGGGCTCGTCGTACTCGCTCGAAGCGTGAGCCGGCAGGACATCGTGGCGCTCTCCCGCAGCGTCCCCCTCGTCACCGTCGCGACGCGCCCGCGACGCAGCGAGTTCGACGACGTCAGCGTCGACAACCGCGGCGCCATGCGGGCGATCGTCGACCACCTGGTCTCCGACCACGGCTACACGGACCTCGTCTTCGTCGGCGGCCCGGCCAGGTCACCAGACTCGATGGAGCGGTTCGCCGGCTACCGCGAGGCGCTGCGCAGTCACGGCCTCACAGTCCCCGCAGCGCCCGACGCCGACGGGGGTTTCACCGAGATCGGCGGTACCCGTGCGGTGACGGCACTGCTCGCCGACCGCAGGCCACCCCAGGCGATCGTCTGCGGCAACGACGAGATGGCGATCGGCGCGCTCGGCGTGCTGCGCTCGGCCAAGCTAAGGGTCCCGGCGGACGTGGCGATCACCGGGTTCGACGACATCTCGTCCGCGCGACACGTCCGGCCGACCCTGACGACGGTCCGGCAGCCGATGCGCGACGTGGGGGAGCAGGCGGTCAGCCTGCTGCTCACCCGCGTGGCGGAGCCCGACGCGAAGCGGAAAGCGATCATCCTGCCGACCGAGCCAAGACTCCGGCGCAGCTGCGGATGCGCGGACCGTGCGACGGCGCGGCCGCCGATCGCCCTCGCCACCACCAGCGCCGCACCCGCGTCGAGCCGAAGGAAGAGCGCATGAAGCACGATCTCGGGCACAACTCCGGCTCCCGCGACGACGGTAGCGACCGCGACGTCGAGGTACCAGAGCCTCGACACCTCGACGGGCGACAGGCCCGCGAAGACTGGGAGCGCAGGATCGACCGCCGCCTGACGGACACCAGTGCGTCGTCGGCTGAGTTCGCCCTGCCGGCCCCCTCGGCCGTGCAGGCCATCGCCGCAGTGGGACACGTCCGGCTCTCGTGGGACGACGTGAAGGGAGCGGCCGGCTACCTCATCGAACGCACCGACCCCGGCGGCGACCGCCAGCTCGTCAAGCACGGCGGGAGCGACGTGCCAGCCGTGCCGGGGACGGCGTTCGCCGACACCGGCATCGAGGACGGCGTGGAGTATCTCTACCGGGTCGGTGCCGTCGCCGGCGCCGAGTACCCGGTCTGGGAGTGGAGCGCGCAGGTCGCGGGTGCGACGCTCACCCAGGACCCCGACCCGGTGACGGTTGCCGTCGACGCTCGCGAGGTCGTCGGCAGTCTCGACCGGGTATGGCGGATGATCGGCTCCGAACGCCTCACCCAGCTGCGTTTCGGCGACGACGGTCACGGGCACGACATCGGCAGCGAGTTCGCGAAGGCGTTGCGGCGCGCACATGACGACCTTGGCGTGACCCGCGTTCGGGCCCACGCGATCCTCCACGACGACAACGCCGTCGTGACCCGCGCTGAGGACGGGACGCTCGCCTTCGACTTCACCGAGGTCGACCGGCTCTACGACCAGGTCCTCGATATCGGCATCCGGCCCGTCGTCGAGCTGTCGTTCATGCCGGCAGTCATCGCTCGCGACCCGGAGCAGACGGTCTTTACCTACCGCGGCATCATCTCGCCGCCTCGGGACTGGGCCGAGTGGCGCGAGGTCGTGGCCGCCCTCGCCGAGCACCTGGTGGGCCGATACGGCATCGACGAGGTGGCGGCTTGGTCCTTCGAGGTGTGGAACGAACCCAACCTCGCGGTGTTCTGGACTGGCACGCAGGACGATTACCTGCGCCTCTACGACGAGGCGGCGCATGCCGTCAAGGGCATTGACGAGCGGCTGCTGGTCGGCGGGCCGTCCACGGCCGCGTCGGGGTGGATCGAGCGCCTCGCCGCCCACGCGGAGAAGGACGGGGTGCCGTTCGACTTCGCCACCTCGCACACCTACGGCAACCTCCCACTCGACGTGAGCCCGGCCCTCGAGCGGCACGGGTACGGCGACATACCGATCTGGTGGACGGAGTGGGGGGTCGGCTCGACGCACTTTGGCGACATCCACGACGGCGTAAGCGGAGCGCCTTTCGCGCTGAGCGGCTACGCCGCGGTCCAGGGGCGGATGAACGCCCTTGCCTACTGGGTCGTCAGCGACCACTTCGAGGAGCTTGGCCGACCGCCAGCCCTTTTCCACAACGGCTTCGGGCTCCTGACGGTGGGCAACCTACGCAAGCCGCGCTACTGGGCTGTGCACCTCGCCGCCCACCAGGGCGACCAGCTCCTCCGCTGCACTCTCGGCGGTGACGGTGCCGACGTGCTGGTGGAGGCGTGGGCCACTCGCCACGACGACGGCACGGTCGACGTCCTACTGTGGAACGGGTCGGTCAACGCAGCAGTGATGGCGGGCGACCCCCGGCTGCAGCGCCGTGTCACCGTCACCGTCACCGGCCTGCCCGGCACGTCGTACCAGGCAACGCTGGCGCGCGTCGACGCACAGCACTCGAACATCCGGGCTGGTTACCCCGACGGCGTCGACTGGCCGGACGCCGAGCTCTGGCAGCAGCTGCAAGCGGCGGACCGCCTGCACGAGGAGCAGCTGTCCGCCGTCACTCGCCATGACAATGCCGTTGAGATCGGCATCGCGCTTCCCCAGCCGGGCGTCGCGCGGATCCGTCTGAGGGCCGGTGAGCCCGACCACGCCGACGACCCAGCAGGCAACCACCCCGACCACGTCACCCAGATGGAAGAGAGTCCGCGATGAATCGCCTCCTACGTGTCCGGTCAGCATTGGCGCTGACCGCCGCCGCTGCCCTCAGCACCACCGCGCTCGCCGCTTGCGCCGGCTCGGGAAGCAGCGGCGGCACCGGGACATCCGGCGGGGTCCTGACGATCCAGGGTGACGCCGGAAACCCCACTCTGGTGGAGAACTTCAACCCGTTCTCGAGCTCCCAGCTCGAGGGGACCAGGCTCATCTACGAGCCGTTGGAGATTCCGAGCAGCGTCGACGGCTCCTACACCCCGTTCCTCGCCACCGGTCACACGTTCACCAACCCGACCACGCTGGTCTACACCATCCGGTCCGGCGTGAAGTGGAGCGACGGCAAGCCCTTCTCCGCAAGCGATGTGGTCTTCACGTTCAACCTGCTGAAGAAGAACTCGGCGCTGGACACGACGGGCGTCTGGTCACAGCTCAAGAGCGTGACGTCGTCCGGTGACAAGGTGACCGTCAGCTTCAAGGCGCCGGACGTGCCGTTCGCTTCGACGGTCTCGCAGGTACCCATCGTGCCGGAGCATCTGTGGTCCTCGGTCTCGAAGGCCGACACCTATCCCAACACCAAGCCGGTGGGCACCGGACCTTTCACGCTGAAGTCGTTCGCCCCGACGCAGTACACGGAGGCGAAGAACACCGGCTACTGGCAGGCCGACACGATCGCGCCGACGGAGGTCGACTTCCCGGCACAGTCGAGCAACCAGTCCACCAACCAGCTCGACGTGTCGAGCGGCAAGTTCGACTGGTCCTACAACTACCTGCCCGATGTCCAGCAGACCTACGTCTCCAAGGACCCGTCGTCGCGCACCTACTGGTTCCCGCCGGGCGGGACGATCGGCCTGTTCCTCAACCTGACCAAGGCGCCGTACAACGACGTCAACTTCCGCAAGGGCCTGTCCCTGTCCCTCGACCGGCCGACGATCGCGCAGAAGGCGGTCAACGGGTACACCACGGCCGCGAGCCTATCGGGGCTGATCCTGCCCAACGAAGAGAAGTGGCTCGACCCGAGCCTGCCCAACAAAGGCGTCGTGGCGCAGGACAAGTCCGCCGCAACCGCCGCGTTTAGCAAGGCCGGCTACACGCTGCAGGGCGGCAAGCTGGTCAAGGGCGGTCAGCAGGCCTCGATGACGCTGGTGATGCCGAACAACTTCTCCGACTGGATCGCGGCGGCGAAGGAGGTCAGCACCGAGCTCGGCGCTGCGGGTATCAGCGTCAAGCTCGACCTGCCGGAGTACGCGCAGTACGAGAAGGAGATCGGCACCGGCACCTTCGACGCGGCCATGGGCGGCTTCGGCGGCTCCGGGAGCCCCTACACGGACTTCAACAACGCGCTGAACAGTGCCTACGCCGCACCTATCAACACCGCCTCGATCAACAACTTCGAGCGGTTCAAGAGCCCGCAGGTCGACCAGGCGCTGGCCATGCTGGCGAAGGCCACCAGCGAGTCGGAGCAGCAGCAGGCGACGTACGCGCTAGAGAACGTCATGTACGACCAGGTGCCGATCGTGCTGATGTACTACGGCGGCAGCTGGGGTCTTTTCCAGACGTCCCACTTCACCGGCTGGCCGTCGCAGGACGACCCGTACTCGCTGCCGACGCCGTACAACAACGCCATGCTGCTCATCGTCACCCATCTGAAGAAGGCCTGAGCCGTCATGAGGACTGAGCTGTTATGAGATACGTGCTGCGCAAGGTGGTCGTCTTCCTGGTGACGCTGTGGGCGGCGGTGACGCTGAACTTCATTCTGCCGCGCCTCATGCCCGGCTCTCCGGTGGACGCGGCGCTCGCGCGGCTGTCGTCAAACGGCGTGCCGGTGACGAACGCCGAGCGCGCTGCGATCGAGGCTCAGCTCGGGTCGCCGCAGGGCAGCATCTTCAGCCAGTACGGCACCTACCTGAAAGACATCGCGACGTTCAACTTCGGTCGGACCTACTCGTTCCCGACCGAGACGGTGTCACACACGATCTGGCAGGCGCTCCCCTGGACGCTGCTACTCGTCGGGATCACGACGATCATCGCGTTCGTTATCGGCACCCTGCTGGGTATCTGGGCGGGCTGGCGGCGGGGGACGGCGTCGGACTCGGTGGTGACGATGGGGGCCACGTTCTTCGCTGCGTTCCCGCCTTTCTGGCTTGGGCTCCTGCTGCTGTACGTGTTCGCGTTCAAGTACCAGATGTTCGCGATCAAGGGCGGCTACTCGCAGGGCCTGACACCGAGCTGGAGCCCGTCGTTCCTGTCCGACGCCTTCCAGCACAGCATCCTGCCGGGGCTGACGCTGGCGATCACGTCGCTGTCCGGCTGGGTGTTCGGCATGCGTAACAACATGATCAACACTCTCGGTGAGGACTACGTGACGTTCGCGGAGGCGAACGGACTGCGGTCCCGCACGGTCGCCACTCTGTACGCCGCTCGCAACGCCCTGCTGCCGAACGTGACGGCATTCGGGCTGTCGCTCGGGGCGGTCGTCGGCGGGTCGGTGCTCGTGGAGGGCATCTTCAGCTATCCGGGGCTCGGTAACCTGCTCTACATCGCGGTCACCAACCGAGACTATCCGCTGATGCAGGCGATCTTCCTGGTGATCACAGTCAGCATGCTGGTGACGATCTTCATCGTCGACCTGCTCTACGTGCGTCTCGATCCGCGGGTACGACGGGAGGTGGCGTCGTGAGCATCCTGTCGTCGCAGCCGCCTCCGGTCGACACCGCTGCCGCCGAGGTGCCCATCAGGACCGGGCAGGGATCTTCTCTACCGGGGCCGGTGCTGTTCCTCGGGCGGGGCGTGCGGACGCTGTGGAGCAACCGCAAGGCCAGGGTGGGCATGATGCTGATCAGCCTGTTCGTGCTGGTGGCCGTCTTCGCCCCGCTGATTGCCCCGCACTCGCCCACGGCGACCACGTTCACGCCGTACCAGGGACCGAGCTCGGGCAACTGGTTCGGCACGACCGGCAACGGCGAGGACGTCTTCTCGCAGCTGGTCTACGGCGCCCGCGTCTCGCTGGTCGTGGGTCTGGCGGCCGGCATCGGGGCGACGCTGGTCGCGGTCACGCTCGGACTCATCTCCGGCTACCGCCCCGGCTTCCTCGACGAGGGGATCAGCTTCGTAACCAACCTGGCACTCGTGATCCCCGGGCTGCCGCTCATGATCATCCTCGCGGCGTACATCTCGAGCCGCTCGATCTGGACCATCGTGCTCGTCGTCGCCTTCACCAGCTGGGCCACCGGCGCGCGGGTCATCCGCAGCCAGGCGGTGACCCTGCGGACGCGAGACTTCGTCGCATCCGCGGTGTTTTCGGGCGAGCGGCTCGGACGTGTGGTGTTCCGGGAGATCCTGCCCAACATGACGTCTCTCGTCGCGGCCAGCTTCTTCGCGGCGTCGACGGCTGCGGTGATGGCGGAGGCCAGCCTGGAGTTCCTTGGGCTCGGCAACCCGACCACGGTCAGCTGGGGGACGATACTGCACAACGCCCAGCAGCAGAACGCCTTGCTGACCGGGCAGTGGGTGCTGGTCTTCGCGCCCGGTCTCGCCATAGCGCTGCTCGCCTTGTCGTTCACGCTGATCAACTTCGGTGTGGACGCGTTGTCCAACCCACGGCTTCGGGAGAAGTGATGAGCCTGCTGTCCGCGCGAGACCTCAACGTGGCGTACGTCCCCGCCCGCGGAAGGCGCATCTGGTCGGTGCGCGACGTCGACCTGGACCTCGAAGAGGGCGAGTTCGTCGGCCTGGTGGGAGAGTCCGGGTGCGGCAAGTCGACGCTCGGCTATGCGCTGACTCGGATGCTACGCCCGCCGGCCCGGCTGGAGGGCGGAACCATCACGTTCGACGGCACGGACATCGCCAGCCTCAGCGGCGAGGAACTGCGCCACCAACGGCGCAACGGGTTCGCACTCGTGCTGCAGAGCGGGATGAACGCCCTGAATCCGGTGCGCAACGTCGGCAGCCACTTCTCTGACATCCTCAAGGCGCACGCCCGGGAGGGTGAGGAGCACTCGAAGGCCGCGATGCAAGAGCGTGGTGGCGAGCTACTCGCCAAGGTCGAGCTCGACCGCGACGTACTCACCCGGTATCCGCACGAGCTGTCCGGCGGGATGCGACAGCGGGTGGCGATCGCGATGGCGCTGGCGCTGCAGCCCCGGCTGATCGTGTTCGACGAGCCGACGACGGCGCTCGACGTGATGGTGCAGCGGGCGGTGATGCAGACCATCAACGACCTGCAGCGTGAGCAGAGGTTCACCGCGGTGCTGATCAGCCACGACCTCGGCGTCGTGCTCGAGGCGACCCAACGGGTGCTGGTGATGTACGCCGGCAGGATCATCGAGGACCAGCCGTCGAAGGCGCTCCTCGTCGGTGAGCACCACCCATACACCGAGGCGCTGCTGAGCTGTTACGCCGACCCGCGGGCGGAGACCGTCGAGCTAGCCGGCATCCCGGGCAGTCCGCCGGACCTGTCGCTGCCACTCGAGGGATGCGCCTTCGAGCCGCGTTGCCCGTTGTCCATCGAGTTCTCCCGTCAGGTCGTACCGAGCCTTGCCCCGCTCGGTCGGGGACGCGCCGCCTGCCATGTGCGAGCGCCATCGACGGCGGCGGAGACCGTCGGGGCGACCGCCTCCGCCGGTGGGACCCAGACCGAAGGAGCCCCCGGTGTCAGCTGAGCTCACCTCAACCGCGCCTCCCCGCGGCGCGCACGGCGACGGGCCATCGCCCCTCGTGGTGGACGGCGCGACCAAGAGCTACCGGGCCCGCGGGCCTGGCAACGCCCAGCTGGTGGCGGTGGACAACGTGTCGTTCACGATCGAGCCCGGCGCCGCGGTCTCGCTGGTCGGTGCCAGCGGCAGCGGCAAGAGCACGATCGCCAAGATGATCACCGGTCTCGAGCGACCGACGTCCGGCTCGGTCAGGTTCGGCGACGTC
>JBBQKY010000118.1:0-8048 GCA_038327385.1 Propionibacteriales bacterium | reverse complement strand
CGCCTGTGCCCGCATGCTTGCCGGCAGTGCCAGGTAGCCCGCCGGTAGCTGCCCTGCTGCGTCGCCGTAGGTCTGGCCGGCCGTCGACAACCACCTGATCATCGACGCGTACTGCCCGGCCTCCGTCGTCGTCAGCCCGTGCGTCGGGGCGGCGGCGTAGACCGGCATGAGCCCCGGGTAGGCGTCCGGCGAGCTGCTCTGGAGGTTTGCCGACAACGTCCCCGTCTCCGAGTCGACGCTGGCCACCGAGAGAGCAGCCGCCAGGGAGTCGTTGGACGGCGTGACGAACTTGCCCGCGTGGTTCTGCAGGCCGGCGAGCGGGAACTGGTAGGCGTCGGCCGAGGGCAGATCCATGATCGCCAGCATGGCCCGCTGACCGAGCAGCTGGCGGTCGGAGTGGCCCCAGGCGAAGACGTCTCCGCCCTGGCCGGCCACCTTGCACACGCTGTAGTCCTGGGGCTGCCGGTTGACCATCGCGTCGGCGACTGAGGCGAGGTCGTAGACGAACTGCCCGACCTGCTCCATCACCGGCTTGGGCTCGCACTTGCGGGGGTCGTCCTTCCACTGGTAGGGGTCACGGATCTCGAACTGGGCGTTCGGGACGGGCCACTTGTTGCCCTGGTAGTAGGGGTTTACCTTCATCCCCCAGGGGTCCGGCTTTCCGCCGAGCCACGCCACCGCATCCGGGTCCGAGGCGATGTAGCGCGTCACCTCGTAGACGAGGTCGGGCGAGCCCTGGACCAGGATGGAGTTGTCGATCTGGGTGGCCGGGGGAAGCTGGGCGACCAGGCCGGGATTGAGCTTCGCGAACTCCGGGTCGCTGAGCAGGCTCTCCGGGTTGCTCTGCACGTTCGGGTCGGGCGGGGCGTTGTACGACTCCGTCACGAGCTTGGCCAGCAGCCGGGCGTTCAGGTTCACCTGGTTGACCTGCTCGTAGCCGGTGTTGTCCAGCGCCACCGCCACGCCGAAGCCGGAGACGGCCACTGGAGCGTTGACGATCGGGCGGCCGGTGGCCGAGTGCGCTGGCTCGGTAGTGAAAGCGAGGTTCGACAGGTACTTGCCGCCGACTTTCACATCCAGGTTGCTGCGCGCGGTCGAGTCGTTGACGCGGGTGAAACCGAGCTTGAAGAGGTCGGTCGAGGTGCAGAACTTCGGCAGCCACGATGCCATCGCCTGGTTGAGAACCTGCGATCCCTGGGTCGGCAGTGCGATGCGGGAGTCCAGGTCGCAGATGTCAGGGAACGGCTTGAAGGTCACCGGGAAGACGAACTTGTTGCGCCAGTTGGAGGCGCTCTGCCACTCCTTGAAGTCGGTGCTCAGACCCAGGTCCCCCGTCGGCCCGGGGCAGCCGGTCGCGCTGATGCAGTCCATCGGCCGGACCGGCACGACAACGATCGAGCACGCTCCCTTCGAGCGGTTGCTGGTGTCGCTGCAGCCCAGGCTCTGCGGAGCCTCCTTGGTGGAGCGCACCTCGAACCGCGCGTTGGGGTGCGTCCCGTCCGGGTCGGTCCAGGTGGCGTACCAGTTGGTGCCGAGCACGTTCGAGTCGCTGAAGTCGCTCGGCAACGGCACCGGCTCATAGGTGTCCGCTCGGTCGACCTTGCCGCTCGTCTCGGTGAAGGATCGCGAGTCGTACGACGAGGACTGCTGGACCTGAGCGGACTCCTGGGCGTCGTGGATTGCGTAGTAGTAGTACCTGTTCGGGTTCGGGAAGGCGCAGTCGGACGGAGTCATCGTGGCGGCGTTGTCACCCTGACACTCCATCAGCACGACCGGGAAGCCGGAGGCGATCGCCGCCTGCGGCGCCGCATGCACGCTGCTGGCGCCTGCAGAGTTCACCGTCGGCAGGAACCCGCTCCAGGAGATGTTCACGATTTCCCGAGTGGCGAGGTTCTGGGTCTTGGACACCGTCACGGTGCCGCTGCGTGTCGTCCCGTTGTCGTCCAGCCAGGAGTGGGTCTGCGTCACGGACGAGCCGCTGTCGGCTGCGTTCGCGACTCCGGAGAGCCCTGGCTGGGACGTCGCGGGGCCCGTGTCGAGGCCGGGCGATGCCTGCACCGACGGCGCAAACCCAGCGCCCAGCCCTGCGAGACCGATGACGGCGCCGAGAGCCGAGATCCGGCGGAGCGGTCGCCCTGTAAGGCACGTGCGTCGCGCACCTGGCCGCCGGACTTTGGGCTGCATCTGGCCCTCCTTCACATCAGGTTCGGCAGCAGCATGGCTGCGCTGTCGGAGGCGCCCCATAGCGCCGCCAGGAGAAGCGGAATGGCGATCACCCAGGTCTGGGGTCGTCCCCAGCGGACGATTCCCCAGGCTGCGAACACCCCCACGGCGAGCAGCCCGAAAAGCCACAGGGACAGCGGGAGCAGCGCCGACGGGTCCGAAGCCATCTCGTCCTCGGACGAGGGCACCAGGAAAGCTGAGCGGGGCGGTGTCGGCGCTGCGCCGCTGACCAGCAGGGCGTCGACGTACACGGTGTTGAACGCGCCGAACGAGCCGCTCTCGGTGGTGACCAGCAACAGCCGGCCCTGGTCCGCCTGGAGTGCCGGGGGCTGCGGGTCGCCGTCACGTCGGACATCCTCGACGCGGTAGGCGAAGACCCCCTGGCCCGTCGTGACGTGGATTCGCGCACCCGGCACCAGTGACGGCAGATCCCGGAACGGCCCGCCGTACGTCGTGCTGCGGCCGAAGATCGCCGACGTCCCGAGCTGCCCCGGGAGCGTGGTCACCCGCAGATGTCCAGGTCCGCTGCGCAGGTCGATGCCCGCCGTGCCCTCCACGACCACCTGGCGCATGCCGAGTGCCGGCACCTCGATGAGTGCGACCGGAGCCCCCGGAGGGATCGGGTCGACGCCGAAGGGCGCGGTCGCCGCCGCCAGCTGGGAGCGGAACGTCGTGTAGAGGACGTCCTGGGCGCGCCCCTGCTGGATCGGGCTCAGGACCAGCAGGAAGGCCACGAAGAACAGCGCGAGGGCCGACACCACCGACAGGACCCAGGTGCCGGCACGAGCCGCCGACACGGCACGCACCGGGCGTACCGGTGGGGGGACAGCCCGCGAGCCGGCGACGCGTGACCCGCTCACCGGCTGCGGACCAGATTGAGGTGACCCGGGAGGCGGCACGTCGTGGGACCGTTGAGCGGTCGCCGTCGCCGTCACGGGCGCTCGGAGCTTCTGGTGCGCCACATCTTGAACAGCAGCGGTGGGACGAGGATGAAGCCGAGCAGCTCGAGGATCACCACCTTCCGCAGGGTGCCCTCGTTGCTGTCGGCGCGGTAGGCGGACAGCGTCGTCGGGGTGCCGTAGTACTGCACGGCGCCTGTGCCAAGCTGGCCAGAGCTGCCGGTCCCACCGCCCGTGCTGCCTCCGGGTAGCCCGCTTCCGGTGCCGGGCAGTCCGCTTCCGGTGCCGGGCAGTCCGCTTCCGCCGGGCAGCGTGCCACTGCCGCCGATCGGGAGCGTGCCGCCACCGGTCGAGCCACCACCTGTCGAGCCACCGCCGGTGCTGCCGCTGCCAGCGCTACCCCCACCACCAGCGCTGCCGGCATTGCCGCTTCCACCGGCGCTGCCGCTGCCGCTGCCGCCGCCGCCAGCGCTGCCACCAGCACCACCGCCGCCGCCACCGCTACCCCCGCCACCGCCACCGCCACCGCCACCGGACGGCGGAACCGCTATTCCGCACGGACCGGCGCCCACCTTGTCGCAGGCGGCCGGTTGTGGGGCTATCTGGGCAAGGCGGTTGCTGTTCGGGTTGTTCGGATCGAAGGTCGGGTTGTTGCAGGTGCTGGGGTTGTGGCCAGGACTGCTGGCGCCAGGGACTCGGGCGATCTGTTCGAAGCCTGCCTTGACGAGGTTGTACGGCAGCGGCGAGTAGCCCAGGGCGGGCGCTTCTCGCTGGCCGTCGCACAGGAAGTAGTACGCGAAGTCACCGAGCGTGTTCGCCTTCGAGTCGTTCATCCGGGGGTCGTTCTGCCCGGTCGGAACGATCATGTACGAGTACGACGACAGCGGGTACGTCCGTGGGTCGCCGTAGTTGTAGACACCGGTCAGGATCTCGGTCAGGTAATTCTGGGATGTCGGGTCCTGGTTGATCTTGGCCTGGGTAAGGGCGACCGCCACGTTGAAGGCGGTCGGCTGCACGTAGTAGCCGGCCCTGTTGAGGACCTTCGCCACCGGGTAGTTGTCGTTGAGGGCATAGGAGTACTCGACGTACCCGATCGTCCCGTTCCCGTAGCTGGCGGCGATGTGGCCGGCGACGCCCACCGAGCCGTCCTTCGCGACCATGCCGTTCTTGATCGGGTAGTACGACGTCAGGCCCGAACACGAGCAGAAGGGACGCCACAAGGAGGGGTACTGAGTGTTCATCCACGCGGTGAACTGCGCCGTCGTCCCCGACCCGTCAGAGCGGACGACCGGGATTATGCGCGTCGCCGGCAGCTTGAAGCCGTTGTTGTCCGCCGTGATCTCGGGGTCGCTCCAGTCGGTGATCTTGCCGGTGAAGATCTTCGAGACCGTCTCACCGGACAGCCGGAGACCGGTGTAGAGGTGACCGCCGATCTCGAGGTGGTACATGAACGACGTGCCGCCGGCGACGACCGGCATGTAGGCGAACTGTCGGCCGTTGGCGCTGTCGAGCTGGCCGGTGCGGGGGTCGCGGCCCTGGTACGGGATCTCGGTAACCGCGAAGTCCACGGTGTTGTTGCCGAAGTCCGTGCGACCCTTGGACGACCCGCCGCCGCCGTAGGCGACCTGGATCCCGTTTCCCGACACGTCGGCGATCCACTGGTTGAGAGCGTTCTGGCTCCAGGTGGAGCCGGTCCCCTCGATGAGCTGGTAGGGGCCGTCGGCGGTCGCGGTCGGCGTACCCAGCGGCACGAGTATGAGCAGCAGACAGCCGACTGCCGCCGCCAGGGCACGGAGCTTCTTGCGCGTCACTGTCGACCGCCCTTAGTGCGGGCGACGACGGCCCGCGCGACTGCGAAGAGTGCGAGTACGAGGACCAGCAGCACCGAGGCGGCGCCGAAGGACCGCATGATGTCGACCTGCTCCGGGCTGCGTGACAGAGAGAACGTCAGCAGTGGCAAGGAGACCATCGGTCCCTGGCTGGGGTCGAGGTTGAGGTACGTCGTGTAGCCGGCCGTGAGCAGCACTGGTGACGTCTCGCCGAGCCCGCGGGCCGTCCCGAGGATCACGGCGGTGGTGAGGCCCGGCCGCGCGGTCGGGAGGACGACCCGCCAGACGGTCTGCCACTGCGACGAACCGAGAGCGAGGCTGGCCTCCCGGAGTCCTTGCGGGACTACGCGCAGCACCACCTCCGAGGCGCGGGCAATGATCGGCAGCATCATCACGCTGATCGCCAGCGAGGCGGCCAAACCCGATCTCGGCAGGCCGAGGAAGAGGATGACGGTCACCAGGATGAACAACCCGGCCACGATCGAGGGCAGGGCGGTCATCGACTCGACGACCGTTCGGACCAGGCGGGAGCCTCGGCCACCGACCTCGGTGAGGTAGACCGCACAGCCGATGCCGAGCGGGACAGTCAGGATCACCGCGAGGGTGATCATGAACAGCGTCCCGGCGATGGCGTGCAGGACGCCGCCCTTGGTCAACGGGTCGAGCGGCCCGGCTTTGCTCAGGTCGTCGGTGAAGAAGTTCAGGTGGCCGAGCGCCCGGTGGCCCTGCCACAGCGTGTAGCCGACTATCAGGGCCAGCGCGAACATGACAGTGAACGCGGCGGTCCCGATCAGCGCGGACGCCAGCCGGTCCTTGACCACGACTGTCGAGCTCCCGAGCATCGTGACGGCGGCGTACGTCAGCATGCCGCAGAAGTAGGCGATCAGCACGAACGCGAACCAGCCGGTCACCGGTGTCAGCCGGGTGTAGATCAGCCAGCCCAGCGCGAGCCCGGCAGCCGCCGAGCCCAGCGCCGAAGCTGTGTCGTCAACGGTGCGCTGCCGCAAGGGGCGCGGCGCATCGACGTCACCACCGAGGGCGGGACGTGTGCCGCTGGGGGAGTCCGTGAGGGTGGTCATCGCCGCTCAGATCCCGCTGCTCGCGCCGCTTCGCGAGCGCCCGACGACGATCGACGCCAGCGTGTTGACGACCAGCGTGATGAGGAACAGCACGAGGCCGGCGGCGAGCAGGGCGCTCAGCTGGAACGACGTGGCGTCGCCGAAGCGCGAGGCGATCAGCACGGAGGTCGTCGTACCACCCAGCTCGAGGATCCTGATCTTGATCTCGAAGGCGATCGACAAGATCATGAGCGCCGCGATGGTCTCGCCCAGGGCGCGGCCGAGGCCGAGCATCGTGCCGCCGATGATGCCGCCCTTGCCGAAGGGGAGCAGGACCGAGCGGATCATTCCCCACCGGGTGGCCCCGAGGGCCAGCGCCGCCTCCTTCTCCCCCGGTGGGCAGAGCGAGAACACCTCGCGCATCACCGAGCACGCCATCGGCAGCACCATGAGCGAGACGACAAGGCCGGCAATGAACAGCGACGACGTGTAGGTGCCCTGCTCCCAGTTCGGGGCGTTCGGGTTCGTCCTGACTTCGAAGACCGGGATCCAGGAGGCGTTCTGCGCGAGCCAGTGGGAGACGTAGAGCTCCCGCGGCATCAGGAAGAAGACGCCCCAGAGGCCGTAGACGACGCTCGGGATGGCAGCCATCAGGTCGACGAGGCTGATCATCACGCCTTTGACGCCGGGTGGGGCGTACTCGCTGATGTAGAGGGCAAGGCCGAGGGCCAGCGGGAAGGCGAAGACGATCGCTACCGTCGCGAGCTCGAGGGTCCCGACGAGGACGGCCTCGATCCCGATGTGCCCGGTGTCGGGGTTCCAGTCGCTCGTGGTGAAGAACGACAGGCCGAGGTCGCGGAAGACGGGGATCGCCTTGATGCCGAGGAACAACCCGATCCCGCCGGTGACGGCGAGGACGACGGCTCCGGCCGAACGGACGAGCCCCCGAAAGACGAGGTCGCCGGTGCTGCTGGTCGAGCGGAGGGGCCGTGGGGTGTCGGCGTCCTGAGGGCCTGGGCCTTCGAGGTCGACGGCGGGGATGACCTCCGTCAGATCGTGCACCACTGGCTCGCGACCCTCTCCTCGGCACGACGGTCAGGGCGCCCACCGGCCACCGTCTTCTCGAGGCTAGGACCGGCTCAGGTCACCCAGTGGTGCGCGCGGTAAACGGTCGGCGAACTTCACATGACCGGCGGACGTCGACGCCTCCCACGGTTTCGAGCGGCGGCGCGAAAGGGCCGCACCGCGAGTCGGTTCGGACGCGCTCCTCGATGTCCTAGCGCTTGGACTTCTCGGTGGGCTCGGAGGTGTTGAGCGCGGTGATGAAGGCCTCCTGCGGCACCTCGACGCGGCCGACCATCTTCATCCGCTTCTTGCCTTCCTTCTGCTTCTCGAGCAGCTTGCGCTTGCGGGTGATGTCGCCGCCGTAGCATTTGGCGAGCACGTCCTTGCGCATCGCCCGCACGGTCTCCCGGGCAATCACCCGCGCCCCAATCGCCGCCTGGATCGGGACCTCGAACTGCTGGCGCGGGATGAGCCCCTTCAGCTTCAAGGTCAGCCCAACGCCGTACGCGTAGGCACCGTCGCGGTGCACGATGGCCGAGAACGCGTCGACCGGGTCCCCGTGCAGGAGTACGTCGACCTTGACCAGGTCGCCCGGCTGCTCGCCGACGGGCTCGTAGTCGAGCGAGGCATAACCCTTGGTGCGTGACTTGAGGGCGTCGAAGAAGTCGAAGACGATCTCGGCGAGCGGCAACGTGTAGCGCAGCTCGACGCGGTCCGCGGAGATGTACTCCATGCCCAGCAGGGCACCTCTGCGGCTCTGGCAGAGGTCCATGATCGCCCCGATGTAGTCCGACGGCGTGAGGATGGTCGCGCGGACGACTGGCTCGTAGACCGTGCTGATCTTGCCCTCGCCGGGGTACTCGCTCGGGTTGGTCACGACGACCTCCGAGCCGTCCTCCATCTCCACGCGGTAGACGACGTTGGGCGCCGTCGAGATCAGGTCGAGGCCGAACTCGCGCTCCAGGCGCTCGCGG
>JBBQKY010000117.1:0-8172 GCA_038327385.1 Propionibacteriales bacterium | reverse complement strand
CACGGTGCGCCGCGAACGCGGTCTGCAGGCTGTGCGTGAAGACACCTGCCTGCAGCCCGTACGACGAGTCGTTGACACTGGCGAAGGCTGCCGCGTCGTCTTCGACCCGCTCGACCACCAGCACGGGGCCGAAGACCTCCTCGCGGAACACCTTGGCGTCTGGTGGCACGTCGGTCAGGATCGTGGGCTCCACGTTGGTGCCGTCGCGCTTCCCACCCGTCACAACGCGTGCCCCCCCATCGACAGCCTCGGATATCCACGCCTCGATGCGCTCCGCGGCCTCGTGATTGATCACCGGACCTACCTGCGTCTTGTCGTCCGACGGGTCACCGACGGTCAGCCCCGCCACGGCGGGGGTCAGGCGCCGCAGGAAGTCCTCGTACCGGCTGGCCGACACGAAGACCCGCTGGACGCCGATACACGACTGGCCGGCCTGGTAGTTGGAGAAGGTCGCGACTCGGGAAGCTGCCCAGTCGAGGTCGGCGTCGCTGTTCCAGTCGGAGCACACCACCACCGCCGCGTTGCCGCCGAGCTCGAGGACCACGTGCTTGCTCGGCACCGCCCGCTGGATCTCGTAGCCGACCGGGCCCGAGCCGGTGAAGGAGACGACCGGGAGTCGCTCGTCGGCTACCAGGGCGGCCGCGTGCTCGTTGGGGACGTTCAAAACGCTCACCATCCCGCTCGGCAGCTCGGTGTCCGCCAGAATCTCCCCGAGCACCAGCGCCGACAAGGGCGTCTTCGGCGCTGGCTTCACGACGACGGGCGCACCCACGGCGATAGCCGGCGCGACCTTGTGCGCAACGAGGTTGAGCGGGAAGTTGAACGGCGAGATCGCCAGCACCGGACCCTTTGGAACCTGCCGAACGTAGGCGAGGCGACCTTCAGCCGCCTTGTCGGTGTCGAGGCGCATCGCCTCGCCAGACCACCGTCGCGTCTCCTCGGCGGCGATCCGGAAGACGGACACCGCCCGACCAACCTCGGCGCGTGCCCACATGATCGGCTTGCCGTTCTCGGCGGTGATCAGCCGGGCGAGCTCGTCGGAGCGCTCGGAGAGGCGGGCGCTGACGGCCGAGAGCGCGTCGGCGCGAACGTGGATCGGGAGCGCCTCGGCCGCGGCTCGCACATCGTGGGCAGCGGCAACCGCCTCCTCCACCTGAGCGGACGTCGCCCACGACGTCGTGCCGGTCAGCGACCCGTCGTACGGGCTGCGGACATCGAACGTCTCGTCCCCATGGGCCTTCGCCCCGGCCAACCACATCGGAGATACTGAGCTCATGGGTCGACGGTACGC
This sequence comes from Propionibacteriales bacterium, assembly GCA_038327385.1. Classification (GTDB taxonomy): domain Bacteria; phylum Actinomycetota; class Actinomycetes; order Propionibacteriales; family Nocardioidaceae; genus JAWWPG01. The sequence continues at coordinate 6,881 of JBBQKY010000117.1, read as the reverse complement.
GACCCCCACCGACCGAAGCCGGCGACAGTAAAGGATGGGCGAATGGGCGCGCTCTGGCACCCCTTCTCGAACATGAGCACCGTCGAGGCGAACGGCGAGTTCACCCTCACCCGCGGAGAAGGGGTCTATGTGTATGACGCAGCGGGCAAGCGCTATCTGGACGCGACCGCCGGCCTCTGGTACGCCAACGTGGGCCACGGTCGCCAGGAGCTGGCCGACATCGCCGCGCGGCAGATGTCCGCGCTGGCGTCGTACAACATCTTCGGTGACTACTCGAACCAGCCGGCAGAGCAGCTGGCCGAAAAGCTCGCCGGGATCGCGCCCACCGCCGGAAGCCGGGTCTTCCTGACGTCGGGGGGCTCAGACTCGGTGGACACAGCGGCGAAGCTGGCGCGCCGGTACTGGGTGGAGATGGGCCAGCCGAGCCGAACCGTGATCATCGGGCGGCAGAAGGCCTACCACGGCATGCACTACGCGGGCACCGCACTGTCGGGCATCCCCGGCAACCGGGATGGCTACGGCGAGCTGGTCGCGGACAGTGCCACCGTGGCGTGGGACAGCGCGGAGGAGCTGCGGACCACCATCGACCGAATCGGCCCCGACCGGGTGGCCGCCTTCTACTGTGAGCCCGTCATCGGAGCCGGCGGCGTCTACCCGCCCCCCGAGGGGTACCTGGCTGACGTGCGCAAGCTGTGCACCGAGTACGACGTGCTGTTCGTGGCCGACGAAGTCGTCACCGGCTACGGGCGGATCGGCGGTTCCTGGTTCGCCAGCACGCGGTTCGGCCTCGAGCCGGACATCGTGACGACGGCCAAGGGGCTGTCGAGCGGCTACCTGCCCATTGGGGCGGTGCTCGTGGCACCGAAGGTTGCCGACCCGTTCTTCCGGCCCGGCGGCGACGTGTGGTGGCGGCACGGCTACACCTACTCCGGTCATGCCACGGCCGCGGCAGTCGCGCTCGGCAACCTCGCGATCATCGAGCGCGAGGGGCTCCTCGACGAGGCGGCCCGGCTGGAGTCGACGATCGCTGCGGCGTTGGCCCCCCTCGCGGACCACGAGCGCGTGGCCGAAGTCCGTTGCGGCGTTGGCGCGCTGGGCGCCGTACAGCTGAAGGAGCCGACGGAAGCCGCGCCGCTCGCCCTGACCCTGCGCGCAGCTGGGATCGCGACTCGGGCGGTGGGCATGGGCGGGATCCAGGTCTCTCCGCCACTGATCATGACTGACGAGCAGGTCAACGAGCTTGCGGACGCCATCGCTGTAGCGCTGGGCTCCTGACGAGCGAGAGCTGGGCTTCGCACCCACAGCGCCGACGAAAGGCCGGTCGGCGTCGTGGACACACCACCCGCCGGCTCAGGAGTCGGTCGTACCAGGAAATAGACGACGAGCACGACGATGAAGATCGCGATCAGCACGATCGTGGAGGCGCGCAGCCGAACCCGAGCCGGCCTGCCAGGTGGGCTGGAGCTCACGGGGCCGCCGTCGGTTCCGCGCTGTCCAAGCCGGCTGGGCTGTCCAGGCCCGCTGAGAGCGTCACGCCCGCCCGCGCCATCGCCAACGTGATGCGGGCTCGCAGCGCTCGACCGACCTCGAACTGCTTGCCCGGCTGGGTCCTGGCGACGACGCGGACGTTGAACTGGTCCATCTCGATGCTCTCCACACCCATGACGCTCGGTTCGTCGAGCAGCAGAGGGCGTAGCTCGTCGTCCGCGAAGGCTGCCTCACCGACCTCGCGCAGGACCTGGGTCACCTGGTTGAGGTCGGCGGTGCTGGGCACCGGCACATAGATGACGGCACGCGCCCAGTCGCGAGACAGGTTGACGACCTGGACGATCTGGCCGTTCGGCGTGATCACCACCTCTCCGTCCGCCGACCGGATCGAGGTGATACGCAGCGTCAGATCCTCCACGGTGCCGGTGATCGCCGTCGTCGTCCCGGGCACCGACAGCCGTACGACGTCGCCGAAGCCGTACTGCCGTTCGGTGATCAGGAAGAAGCCGGCAAGAAGATCCTGGACGATGCGCTGGGCGCCGAAGCCCAGCGCCACCCCGGCGACGGTCGCTGGGGCTACCAGCCCGGCGAGTGGCACGTTGAGCCGTTGCAGGACGAGGATCGTGGCGGTGATGTAGACCAGGACCACCGCGGCCCACGTGAGAACCTGCCACGTCGCATGGCGGTGCTTGGCCGCTTCCGACCTCACCAGAGGATCGGACTCGGTCGCCCTCGCGTCGATGCGTAGCGTCACCCGGTTCCCCAACCAGGACACGGCACGAGCCGCGAGCAGGGCGCCGGCGACGATCAGGACGATCTCCAGCCCGCTGGTGCGTGCCCAGAGGCCTACGTCGCTCAGGGGCGCCACCGCCGAGTTCATGCAGGCCAGGGTACGGCGAACGGATGACCGTCGGCGCCACCAACCGGGGTTACTGGCCGATGAAGCTCATCACGTGCTTGAGGCGGGTGTAGTCCTCCAGTCCGTACATCGACAGGTCCTTGCCGTAGCCGGAGTGCTTGAAGCCGCCGTGCGGCATCTCCGCCACGATGGGGATGTGGGTGTTGATCCAGACACAGCCGAATTCCAGGCGCCGCGCCATGCGCATGGCGCGGCCGTGGTCTTTGGTGAAAACACTGCTCGCGAGCCCGTACTGCACGCCGTTGGCCCACCGCAGCGCTTCCTCCTCGTCGCTGAAGCGCTGCACGGTGATGACCGGCCCGAAGATCTCCTTCTGGATGGCTTCGTCGTCCTGGTGCAGGCCGGACACGACGGTCGGTGCGTAGAAGTACCCCGTGTCGCCGACCCGGGACCCACCGGTCTGCAGCTTGGCGTGGTCCGGCAGTCGGTCGATGAAGCCGCTGACATTGGCGAGCTGGTTGGCGTTGTTGACCGGGCCGTAGAGGACATCCTCGTCGTCAGGCTGGCCGGTCTTGGTGTTGCGCGCCTGCTCGGTGAGGGCGGCGACGAAGTCCTCATGCACACCAGGACCGGCGAGGACCCGGGTGGCTGCCGTGCAGTCCTGGCCGGCGTTGAAGAAGCCGGCACCGGCGATCGCCTCGGCGGCCGCCTCGACGTCAGCGTCGTCGAAGACGACGACCGGTGCTTTGCCCCCCAGCTCGAGATGCGCCTTCTTCAGGTCATGAGAGGCTGCCTCGGCGACCTCCATGCCGGCCCGGACGGAGCCGGTGATGGACACCATCTGCGGTATCGGGTGCGAGACGAGCGCGCGCCCTGTGTCGCGGTCTCCCGTGATGACGTTCATCACGCCGGGGGGGAAGAACTCCTGGCACAACTCGCCGAGGAGCAACGTCGATGCCGGTGTGGTGTCCGAAGGCTTGATGACCAGCGTATTGCCCGCTGCCAGCGCCGGCGCGATCTTCCAGATCGCCATCATCAGCGGGTAGTTCCAGGGGGTCACCTGAGCGCAGACCCCGATCGGCTCCCGCCGGACCATCGACGTGTGGTCGGCCAGGTACTCCCCTGCCGAGCGGCCCTCGAGGACCCGCGCGGCGCCGGCGAAGAACCGCACCTGGTCGATAGCAGGGGGTAGCTCCTCCGTCTCCGTGAAGCCGAGCGGCTTGCCGGTGTTCTCGCTCTCGATCCTGACGAACTCGGCGGTCCGCTCCTCCATCGCGTCGGCCAGCCTGAGAAGCGCTCGCTGGCGCTCCGAGGGGGTTGCGTCGCGCCAGCTCTCGAACGCCTTGGCCGCGGCTCTCATCGCTCGGTCGACGTCCTCGCTGCCGGAGATGGCCGCCGTCGCGAACTCCTCTTCGGTCGCGGGGTTGATCAGCGTCGAGGTCTTGCCGTCGACGGCATCGACGAACTCTCCGTCGACGAGATTCCGCAGTGTCCGAGTGGTCATGAGGCCCCTTGCGCGAGTGGAAGTGGTTGGCTGATCCAGAGGTCAAACTAGCTGCTGACCATCGGTATTGCCAGCGCGCGGCGGATCGACGACGCATTCCGTCGTACTGTGGCTGTCCGCGTGGCGCACCTGCGCCATCTGCGCCATCAACACCAGCGGTCTCACTAGATTGAGGACGTCGCCACGACCCAAGGAGCACCCGTGCCAGAACCGGCCCAGACACCCATCGGCCCGTTGGAGCTGCTCGGCATCGATGGGCTGCTCAGTGACGAGGAGCGGGCGATCCAGGCAGCGGTGCGTCGCTACTGCGACGACAAGATCCGCCCGAACATCGCCGACTGGTTCGAGGCGGCCACCATCCCCGCTCGGGAGCTTGCCAAGGAGATGGGGTCGCTGGGACTGCTGGGGATGCACCTCGAGGGGTACGGCTGCGCCGGTACCAGCGCCACGTCGTACGGGCTGGCCTGTCTCGAGCTGGAGGCTGCCGACTCGGGCATCCGCAGCCTGGTCTCCGTTCAGGGTTCGCTGGCGATGTTCGCGATCCACCGCTTCGGTAGCGACGAGCAGCGCGCCGAGTGGCTGCCGCCGATGGCGGCGGGTGAGGCCATCGGCTGCTTCGGTCTCACCGAGGCGGACTACGGGTCGGATCCCGGCGGCATGCGGACGCGGGCCGTTCGCGACGGTGACGACTGGCTGCTCAACGGCACGAAGACGTGGATCACGAACGGCGCGGTCGCCGATGTCGCCGTCGTGTGGGCCCGCACGGGCGAGGGGATCCGCGGCTTCGTTGTTCCCACCGCCACGCCCGGGTTCACTGCCACTGAGATCACCCGCAAGATGTCACTGCGCGCGTCGGTGACGAGCGAGCTCGTCATGGCCGATGTTCGGCTGCCCGGCTCGGCACTTCTGCCGACGGCCGGTGGCCTCGGTGGTCCGCTGACCTGCCTGAGCGAGGCGCGCTTCGGGATTGTCTTCGGCTCCCTCGGCGCGGCGCGCGACTGTCTCGAGGCTGCGATCGGCTACGCGCGGACGCGGCGCGTCTTCGACAAGCCGCTGGCGGCTTACCAGCTCACGCAGGAGAAGCTCGCGAACATGACGCTCGAGCTGGGCAAGGGAATGCTGCTTGCTCTGCACCTGGGACGCCTCAAGGACGCGGGGGCCATCACCAGTGAGCAAGTGAGTGCCGGAAAGCTCAACAGCGTCCGCACAGCGCTGGGGATCGCTCGTGAGTGCCGGACCATCCTCGGGGCCAACGGCATCACATTGGAGTACCCGGTGATGCGCCACGCCAACAACCTGGAGTCGGTGCTGACGTACGAGGGGACGTCGGAGGTGCACCAGCTGGTGATCGGTCAGGCGCTCACCGGCGAGTCCGCGTTCCGCTGAGGGGGTTAGGCGCGCTTGCGGCCTCGCGTCGGCAGGGACTCGAGGATCGCCGCCGCGGCCTGCAGCAGCGACAGCTTCTCCGCCTTGGCATACTCGGTGACGAAGTGAAGAGCCGCCTCGGCGGTGAGACCCTCCCGTTCCATGATGACGCCGGTCGCACGGCTTATCGTCGTCACCGAAATGAGCGCGAGGTTCACCGCCTCGAGCGCCTGGGCGTACCTCAGCGCAACCCTTGCCTGGCTCGAGAAGAGGTCACCCAGCCAGAGGTAGTCCGCAAAGGCGTCCCGGGCTCGCGAGTAGAGGTTCAACGCGGCGCCGGTCTGCAGAGGGTGGGCGATGCCGATCGACAGCTGGGTGAGCAGGCCGAGGTCCGCCAGTCCCGGACCGTATCGGGGCCACCGCGGGTCTCTTGACAGGTCGTGACTGTAGATCACCTCCTCGTCGGCGACCGCGGTGTACGCCGGACCTTCCCTGAGCTCGTACTGCAAGGCGTCAGCCTGGTAGATCACGGGGTTCGTCGGGGACACGGTCTCCAGCGCCCGCCTGTGGTGCCGGACGCAGACGCTTGCGCAGTCAGCTCCGGGAATGGTGTCCCGCGCGGTCTGGGTGATGCGGCGCAAGGTCTGCTCGATGTCGCCCGGTTCGCTCAGCAAGTCCGCGACCGTCTGCGTCAAGGCGTCGAGGCGGTGGCTATCCGTCACGTCGGCAGCTTTCTGAGCTCTTACCCGAGAGGGAGGTCCGACCCGTCCTCAGTATGTCACCGCGGCGTGCTTGGCGGGGCGATGCGGGCATGAAGCAGCGGTCCGGCCGGGTCGTGGTGAATCCCGACTTTGCGTGCCGCGATGCCGGACAGGGCCTCCAGGCAGACTCTGTTGGCCAGGTACGCCGTGATCTCCGCGTGGTCGTAGGGGGGCGCCACCTCGACAACGTCGATGCCCACGACGGGCAGCTCGAGGCATATCCTTCGCACGGCGTCCAGCAGCTGGCGCGCGGACAGGCCGCCCGGCTCAGGCGTCCCGGTGCCGGGTGCGTGCGCCGGGTCGCAGACGTCGATGTCGACGGACAGGAAGACGCCGTCGCAGTCGTCGAGGGCGATGGTGAATGCCTCACTGAGGCACGCCTCCAAGCCCCGCGAGCCGATCTCGGTCATCTCGTAGGACCTCATGCGCTGTTGGGCCATCCAGCTCAGCGTCTCCGGCTCCGGCCAGTAGCCACGAAGCCCCACCTGCAGGAAGCGGTCGCCTCGCAAGGCGCCGGACTCGATGAGCCGACGCATCGGCTGACCATGCCCGTACAACGACCCGAAGGTGATGTCACCGGTGTCGGCGTGTGCGTCGAAGTGGATCATCGAGATCCGTCCGAAGCCGAGGTGCCGAGCGACTCCGGTGGCGTCGGGAAGGGTGATCGTATGGTCGCCGCCGAGAACCAAGGGGATGGCCCCGGACGCCGCGACGGCGTACACGGCTGCCTCGAGACGGCCGATCGACGTCTGGGTGTCACCGGAGTACATCTCGACGTCGCCGGCGTCGACGACGGAGATGTCGCGCAATGCGTCGACACGCAAGGCCAGATGTGGCCGCGATCCGTCAACGGGGAGATAACACGCCTGCCGGATCGCCATCGGGCCGAACCTGGTGCCGGGCC
>JBBQKY010000116.1:0-8271 GCA_038327385.1 Propionibacteriales bacterium | reverse complement strand
TGCCATGGCTGAGTCGCGAGACGACCTGTCAGGCGTCGACTCGGTGGTGATCATCGGGGCCGGCCTCGGAGGCTTGTCGGCGGCACTTCGGCTGGCCGGTGCTGGCCGCGAGGTCACCGTGATCGAGCGCGACGCCATGCCGGGTGGGCGAGCCGGCCGGCTGGACGTGGACGGCTTTCGTTTCGACACCGGCCCGACCGTGCTGACGATGCCTGAGCTGATCGCTGACGCGCTTGGCTGCGTCGACGAGGAGCTCGAGGACTGGCTCGACCTCGTCCCCTTGGAGCCGGCGTATCGCACCCGGTTCGCCGATGGCTCGACGATCGACGTACACACCGACCCAGCGGCCATGACCGAGGAGATCCGTCGTACGTGCGGCGCGCGCGACGTCGACGGCTACCGTGCGTTCGTCGGATTCCTCCGCAACCTGTACGCCCTGGAACGCAAGAGCTTCATCGACAAGAACCTCGACTCTCCGTTGAGCCTGCTGAACCGCGACGCGGTCCGACTGCTTGCCATGGGCGGTCTGCGCCGGCTGTCGGGGAAGGTGGGCCACTACCTGAAGGATGAGCGGCTGCGGCGGATCTTCTCGTTCCAGGCGATGTACGCCGGGCTGGCCCCTCAGGACGCGTTGGCCATCTACGCCGTGATCGCCTACATGGACACGGTGACCGGGGTGAGCTTCCCGCGGGGAGGCATGCATGAGGTTCCTCGGGCGCTGGCAGGAGCCGCGGAGAAGCACGGTGTGAGTTTCCGCTACTCCACAACGGCACAGCGCATCGAGGTGGGTGGGCACGACCGCGCCCGGGCGGTCGTGACCACCGATGGGGAGCGCATCCCCGCCGACGCGGTCATCGTGAACGCCGACCTGCCGGTTGCCTACCGGGAGCTGCTGCCGGCGCGCTTCACCCCGCGGCGGGTGCAGCGATTGACGTACTCCCCCTCGTGCTTCCTGATGCACATCGGCTCGAGCGTCGCTGTGCCCGATCTTGCCCACCACAACATCTCATTCGGGCGAGCGTGGTCCGACACCTTTGACCAGATCATCCGAAAGGGCCAGCTGATGAGCGATCCCTCGTTCCTGGTAAGCGCGCCGAGCCGCACCGACCCCGGTCTCGCGCCACACGGACAGCACACCTACTACGTCCTCTTCCCGACGCCGAACCTCGAAGCGGGCTTGGACTGGTCCGTGATAGGCCCCCGCTACCGAGACGAGGTCCTGGCCACGATGGAAGCGCGCGGCTTCACCGGGATCAGCGCCGACATCGAGGTGGAGCGTTGCGTCACCCCGGCCGACTGGGGAGCCTCCGGCCTGGCCGCCGGCGCGCCATTTGCCGCCGCGCACAGCTTCCGGCAGTCCGGCCCGTTCCGGCCCCCCACCCGTGACAAGCGAATCGGCAACCTGCTCTTCTGCGGCTCGAACACGCAGCCTGGCGTCGGAGTGCCCATGGTGCTGCTGTCCGGGCGCCTGGCGGCCGAACGCATCACCGGGACCGCAGCGTGATCACCGCGCCGGAGCGGGAGCTCGACGCGGCCGGCATCACTGGTGCGCAGCTTCGGTGGGACTACCTGGAGTGCCGCGAGCTCAACTCGACGCATGGCACGAGCTACTACCTCGCTACCTTGCTGATGCCGGCGGCCAAGCGACCCGCCGTGCATGCTCTTTACGGCTTCGCCCGCTGGGTGGACGATCTTATCGACGAGGCGGATCCCCCTGTCAGAGTCGACGAGCAGATTCGGCTGCTCACCGAGCTTCGGAGCGTGTTCGCTTGCGAGGCGTCCGACGCCGCGAATGCCTTCGTGGCAGCTGCCCCGTTGCGAGCCGTGCTGGACACGATCAGTCGATGGGGGATTCCTCGGTCGCACTTCTTGGCGTTCCTCGACTCCATGGAGATGGACCTGACGGTCACGGAGTACGGGACGTACGCCGATCTCGAGCGGTACATGTGGGGATCAGCGGCGGTCATCGGGCTGCAGATGCTGCCGATTCTCGAACCCACGCTTCCGGCTGCCATCGCGGCGCCGTACGCCATCGACCTCGGCATCGCCTTCCAGCTGACCAACTTCTTGCGCGACATCGGCGAGGATCTGCGGCGTGGCCGTATCTATCTACCGCAGGAGTCGCTCCGACAGCACGGCGTGGACCGCGAACAGCTGCAGCGAGGGGTCGTCGACGGTCCGATCCGCCGGCTGCTCACCGATGAGATCGCCCGGACCCGCGAGATCTACCGCTCAGCCGCGTCGGGGGTGCGGCTCTTGAACCCCACATCCCAGCCGTGTGTGCGCACCGCCCTCCGGCTCTACAGCGGGATCCTCGACGAGATCGAGCGCGGTGGGTACGACGTGCTGCAGCATCGAGCCCGCGTGGGTGTCTCGCGCCGTATGCGCGTCGCCCTTCCTGGTCTAGTGTCTGCGGCACACAGTCGTCGCACCGAACGTCTGACGATCGCATGAGCCGCCCGGGTCACAAGCCCCGAAACGTCGTACGTCGTGATGCGGAGCCCGACCACGAGGGGAAGGTGCCGTGGAACCGGACTTCGGTCGGCGTGCGCTGAACAAGCAGCAAACCCATCGCGCCATCCGTCGCACCGCTATGCGGCTCTTCCATGAGCGGGGCTTCGACGACGTCACCACAAGCGAGATAGCCGACGCGTCCGGAGTCTCGGCGGCGACACTGTTCAACTACTTCGCAACGAAAGAAGACCTGTTCTTCGGTCAGGTCGAGGAGCTCGAGCAGGCACTGGCGGAACTTGTCCGCTCGTGTGAGCCGGGTCAGTCGATCCTGCAGGCGCTCCAAGGCCATGTGGTCTACGAGCTCACCGCTGGCCGCGCCTACACCAGGCCGTCGGATGTCACGCCGTTCCACCAGCTGGTCATGAGCAGTGCCCGCCTGCAGACAAAGGAAGCCGAGATCTACCAGCGCCGTGAGAAAGTCCTCACGGAAGCCTTGACGCAGGCCCTTGGGGTTGAGCGAGATCCTCTCATTGCACGGATGGCGGCTGGCCAGTACATCGCTGCTGAGCGAGTGATCGCGGCTGAGCTGCGGGACCGGCTCGTGTCAGGAACCCCTACGAAGCAAGCATTCCGTGAGCTCCAGCCGTTCATTTCCGAGGTCTTCGACACTCTTCGAACCGGAGTCGGCGACCTGTCCCGCCGAGACGCGAGTAGGTCGACAGGATCCGACGACGCAACCACGTGAGTGGCGACCGACTGCAGCCCGGTCAGGGGTCTAACGGCCCGCGTCGCGGCGGAAGAGGGCAGTCCAGAGGAACGGCTCCCCGAAGTACGGAGACGTGGGTGGCTCGTCTTGCATACGCCGCACTTCCAATTCCGTCAGGTCGGAGAAGATCCAGCGCAGCGACTCCGGTGTGTAGGCGAGGCCGCCATCCAGCCGAGCCTGGCGGTAGAAGTCGGCATCGGACAGTTCGGAGCCCATCTCGCCGGCTGCGAAACAGGTGAGGGCGAGATGGCCGCCGGGGGAGAGATACCGGTCGAGGAAGGCGAGGTAGCTGATGCGGCGGTGCGGTGGGAGGTGGTGGAAACAGCCGGAGTCGTAGATCAAGTCGTAAGGGCCGCGGAGATCGGTCGTGAAGGCGTCGCCGCAGTGGAACTCGACCTCGACGCCCGCCTCGCGAGCGCGCTCCTCGGCCCAGGCGACGGCTGCCGGTGACAGGTCCACGGCGTCCACCGTAAATCCCGCGGCGGCGAGGTGTACGGCGTTGCGGCCGGGGCCACACCCCAGGTCGAGCGCACGGCTGGGACTGATCAGGCGACGGTCGAGGTAGGAGACGAGGTTCTCGTCCGGCTTTGCCACGAAGAACGGCACCGATCTGGAGCGGTCCGCGTAGAAACCGTCCCACCAGGAAGAGCCGGCGTCGGCTGTCCAGCGGTCCGCCTCCGGCGCGAACAGCCCGTCCAGCAGCCTCAGTACGTCGTCCACAGTGCGTATGTGTCGGTCCATCCGGCCCCTTCCGGCAGCGGACAATCCTAGGTCGGCGTCCGTGAGCGTCTGGTGGGCAGCCCGGGACTCGGCCTTCTTGGCATTCTGCGCGGTCGCCGGTGGATCGGGGCGAGGTCTTGTTCGCCCGCAGTGTCATCGATTGTCTCGTCCTGCTCCGGATGGAAGAACTGCTGGGCGACGAGGGTGGGAATGAGTGCGGAAAGAATGACGACGGTGACCAGGATGCTGTACTGCGATCGATCTATCAGGTCATGGGTCAGACCGTAGAGCGCAGCGATCGAGCCGAAGGTGAGTCCGGTCGCCATGAGGAGGGTGGTGTAGGTGCGATCTCGCGGCGGCTGACCGAAAGCGGCAGCGGTCGGCCAGATGGCGACGGCCTTGGCGACCATTTTCACGGCAAAGAGGACGATGATCGCACCTACTCCAGCAGCGAGGGCTCGAAATGAGATGACCAGTCCGGCCTGAAGGAAGAAGAACGGCGTCAACAGCGCGAAGGCGATCGTGCGAAGCCGGTCGACGACGACCCGGTTGGTGGCGAACACACCGGCGACCATGAGCCCGATCAGGTAAGCAGGCAGGACGGCCTCACTGCCCGCGGCGTCCGCCAGACCACCGAGTCCGAGCAGAACTACGAACAGGAACTTGATCTCGGGCTCGCTGACGCGGCCACCAACTGTTCGCATCACAAAGCGCGTGACGGTCGGCACTGCGGCCATGGCGACGCCCGTCGCGACGGCGAACAGCAGCAGGGTCCACGAAAGGCTGGTGAACAGTCCGCCAAGTGCCAGCACGGTGCCGAGGTCGGTGACGAAGCAGGCGGCCAGGATCAGCTTGCCTATGTCGAGCCTGTTCAACCCGGACTCGACCATCACGGCGTACACCACGGCAACTGAGGTAGTGCTCAACGAGACGCCGGCGATCTCAGCGGCCTGCCAGCTCCACCCCAGAGCATACCGGCTGAAGAACAGAGCCCCAGCGAACGGCGCGGCGAAGCTGACGACCCCGAGACTGACAGCGGCTCGCCACTGCCGTCGGAGACTCTCGGGATCGATCTCAGCCCCGGCGAGGAACGTCAGGACCACCGAGCCGATGGAGGCCAAGAACGCCGTGAAGTCGGTCTCCCGGACAAGTTGGTCACTGCCGGGGATGTTGCCGATGACAGCAGCGACGACGATCTCCACCAGGGCGACCGAGACGCCGATCCGAATGCTGATAAGGCTTGCCAGCAGTGCCATCCCCAGCCAGACAGCAGCAATCCAGTAAACGTTCACGAGACCAACCGTTCCTCACCTGTTGCGACACCGGAGTGTCGTAGCCGGTAGAGGTCATTGGCCGGGATGGCGGTTCGTAGGAGCAGACCTCACTGCACCATGCGCAGCCGACCCCGGTGGCGTCGAACCTCGCAGTCGGCACTCTGCCTACGACGGGCGGCACCGCCCGGGTCGGAGCCGCCGCTCATTTCCCTCGGCTCGCGAGCACCCGGGCCAGCGAGAACACGACGGTGAGCCCGCCCCCGGACGTCTCCTGCAGGGTGACCCGTCCGCCGGCCGCGATGATGAGTCGCTGGACGACGGCCAGTCCAAGGCCGGTTCCGCCGGTGTCTGCGTGACCGGTGGCGAACCGCCGGAACGCGTTCTGGCGTTGCGCGAGCGACATGCCAGGCCCGTCGTCCGCGACTCCCACGTTGACATCGTCGCCCTCACCGGTGACGCTCAGGCGCACGTGTCCCGGGGGCGGTTCGAGGTCGAAGCAGTTGCCCAGAAGGTTGTCGAGAATCTGCTCGAGGTGGTCCGGCACTGCCCAGGCCAAGACGGTGGGGCCGTGGACCAGGGTCAGGTCGACACCGCGCTCGGCCGCCAGCGGGCTCCACGCGGCGACCCGCTCGGAGATCACTGCACGGACGTCGATCGGCGTGGCGGCTTGGCTTGTCGAGTCCACCCGGGCGACCGCGAGGAGCCCGTCGATCAGCCGCGAGAGTCGATTGACCTCGTCGAGGGCGCCGCTCAGCTCGGCGGGGTCCGGTGACTCCTGCTCGGGGAGCAGCTCCAGTCTCAGCCGCAGGGCGGACATCGGCGTGCGCAGCTGGTGCGACACGTCCGCGATCACTGCCCGGTGACCGTCGAGCAGCGTGTTGAGCCGGCTCGTCATCGCGTCGAAGGCCGTGGCGAGCCGTCGTACCTCCGGGGGGCCCTTGGCGATGCCGGCACGCACCCCGAGGTTGCCTGCCCCCGCGACGTGGGTGGCCTCCTCGAGCTGCCGCAGCGGCCGGGTGACCCACCGGGAGAGCCAGACGGCAAGTCCCACAGCGGCGAGCAGTGCGACGACGGCGGCTCCCGCCAGGGTGAGCCACAGCGTGTGGATCCGGGTCTCGAGCGGTTCGGTGGGGCGCGCCAGGACTAGGACGCCAACCCGGCGCGGCCCTTCGCCGACCGGAACGGCAGCGAGGATCAAGGTGTTGCCGTCGCTCTCGATGGTCGAGGTCACGGCGGTGTCTGCGACCGCAAGACGGCGGAGCAGGGTGAACCCGAGGCCGGCCCGGTCCACGGTCGCGCCCGCCGCGTCGAGCAGTACGACGCCCTGGTCTTGTCCGACGTACCTGCCCAGGTCGTGGCGCAGGGGCAGGTTCGCCTCATGGTCGGACAGCCGCTCCTCGGCGACGCTGGCCAGAGCCCGTGCCTGCCCCAGTGTCGCGTCGGCGTAGTCGAGGCGGTAGTGAGCCGCCGTCTCCAGGCCGAGGGGGAGAACGGCCCCGCCCAGGACCAGCGCGGCTAACGCAAGGAGCCCGACGAGGATCCGGCGCGTCACGGCCGGGGACCGAGCCGGAAGCCGCGGCCGTAGACGGTCTCGATCATCGCCGGTCTGCCGAGCTTGCGCCTCAGGGCAGCGATATGCACGTCCAAGACCTTCGTCGGGCCGTACCAGTGCTCGTCCCACACCCTGCTGAAGATCTCCTCGCGGGACACCACCCGCCCCGGCTCCATGACCAGCGAGTGCAGGATGTCGAACTCGCGTCCGGTGAGCGCGATCTCCTCCCCGGCGAGGAGGACGCGCCGGGATCGTCCGTCCACGGCGAGCCGGCCGTACCGGTAGACCTCTGACGCGGGGGGCAGGGTACGTCGCAGGACGGCGCGCATCCGGGCCGTCAGCTCGCCGAAGCCGAACGGCTTGACTAGGTAGTCGTCGGCTCCGAGGTCGAGTGCGAGGACCCGATCGGCCTCCTCACCGCGTGCCGTGATGACCATGATGGGCACGTCAGAGCGGTCGCGGAGCGCGCGGCACACGTCGACCCCGTCGGCATCGGGGAGCCCCAGGTCGAGCAGGACGAGATCGGGCGGCTCTTGGGCCAACGCCTCGGCTCCGGAGGCGGCATGGCTCACCAGGTAGCCCTCCCGGGTGAGTCCGGACACGAGCTGGGCCGCAATGCCGGCATCGTCCTCGACAACCAGCACCCGCGGGCCTGGCTCGACGTCCGGAGCCGCGACCTCGTCGACCACGCCAACACGCTACGGCAGCAGCCGTCGCCGCCCGACGGTCTGAACCGCTTCTTAGCACTCTGCACGCAACCATGAACTCGTGAGCTCGCGACGCTACCCACCCCAGCGGACCAGTCGGCCCCTGAACTTTGCGCCCTGGGTGAGGGGTCCGGAGTGGGAGACTCACGGCTATCGGCAGCCGGGCTGGCTGCTGATGCCGCTGCGGGCGTTCCTCGGGATCACGTTCACGTTCGCCGGGCTCCAGAAGCTCGCCAACCCCGACTTCTTCAACGCCAGCTCGCCGACGTCCGTCCAGAACCAGATGGGGCAGTTGGCGGGCACCAGCCCGATCGGTCCGCTGGTCAGGCTCAGCATGCACGCTGGGTCCCTCACCGGCCTCCTGATAGCGCTTGCCGAGCTGGCTGTGGGCATCGGCACGATCCTCGGGCTCCGGGCGCGGCTCGCCGCTGCCGGGGGAGCGCTGCTCGCTCTCACGTTCTTCCTGACCGTGAGCTGGAACACCTCGCCGTACTACTACGGCGCCGACATCGTGTTCCTGTTCGCCTGGACGCCCTTCGTCACGATGGGGGCAGGCGGGGTGCTCTCGCTGGACGGCTGGCTGGCGGAGCGGGCGAGATCGAGCCTCGTCATGAGCCGAGGGCGGGGCAGCGCGGTCGCCCAGCCGGCGCTCGCCGGTCAGCGCGAACGGCGCGCGATCGTGACAGCGGGCGGCCTGACCCTCCTCCTCGGCGGTTTCACCGCCCTGGCGGGAAGGCTCGCGGGCGGCACTCAGGTCGCCGCCGGAACGGGGCCCCTGTCGACGAAGATATCCCCCGG
>JBBQKY010000115.1:0-8305 GCA_038327385.1 Propionibacteriales bacterium | reverse complement strand
GCGGCTGGTACGACGCGACCGACCTGCTGGACGCAGCCTGCTCAGTCGTTGCCGAAGACTCGGCGGCGGTGCTCGGGATGGGCCGGCTGGTGCTCTACCTGCCGCAAGACCTCACTCTCGCCGAGTCTCGCCTCACCCGGGTCCTGGCCGAGCAGGCAGAGCTGACGGTGGTCGTCGGCCTGACCGACGTCGGGCGCGCCGACCGCACGGTGCATCGCTCGCTCGACCGCATCGGGATGAGCGTCGACGCTGCCCGGGGCAGCCCACGCGTGGCGTCCGAGGTCTTCCACGCGTCCGACTCCGACGACGAGGTGCGCTGCCTCGTCCGCGACGTCGTGCGGACCCTCGAGTCCACGCCCGCCCACCGCGTCGCCGTACTCTACGGGACCACCCATCCCTATGCCCGACTGCTGCACGAGCACCTCGCGGCGGCCGGTATCACCGTCAACGGTGCCGGGAACCGACCCGTCATCGAGCGGGCGATCAGCCGTGGTTTCATCGATGTGCTCGCGCTGGCGAAGGACGATGTCCCCCGCGCCGGCTTCTTCACAGCGGTCTCGGAGGCGCCGACACGCACGTTCGAGGGCGCCCGGGTCCCGACCTCACGATGGGAGCGGCTGTCGCGAAGTGCCGCGGTGGTGGTCGGCCAGGACTGGGCCGACCGGCTGCAGATGCACGCGGCCGCCCTCGAGCAGGACATCGACGCCGAGAAGCAGGGCGAGGACTCGTCCTCGTCCCGCGTGGACGCGCTGGGACGCGAGCTTGCCTCGGTGCTCGAGCTTCGTGCCTTCGCAACGACGCTGCGGAGTCGCCTGAGCGAGGGCCGCCAGCTGAAAAGCTGGTCGTCACTCAGCGACTGGGCGAGCGAGCTGTTCAGCAGCCTCTACGGCGACGCGCAGGCGCTGGCCCTGCTACCCGCCGAGGAGCAGTACGCCGCCACCACGGTCCAGCTCGTGCTGAGGGGGCTGACTGACCTGGAAGCCTTCGAGACCAGCGCCGACCTGCAAGGACTCGTCGAGGTGCTCACCCTCGAGCTCGAGGCCGCGCTGCCGCGGGTTGGCCGGTTCGGCGAGGGCGTCCTCGTGGCCCCGGTGTCGGCGGCAGTCGGTCTCGATGCCGACGTGGTGTACGTCGTGGGGCTGGCCGAGGACAGCTATCCCGGTCGTCTGCACGAGGACGCCCTACTGCTGGAGAGGGTCCGGGTGGCCAGTGGCGGCGAGCTTGCGTCGTACCGCGACAGGCTCGACGTCTCGCACCGGCACCTGCTGGCGGCGCTCGATGCAGCGCCTCGGGTCGTCGCCTCCTTCCCGCGTGGCGACCTGCGCCGCAGCACCCAGCGGTTGCCGAGCCGGTGGCTGCTCGGGAGCCTGCGCGAGCTCGCCGGTAACCCCGACCTGGCCATCACCGAGTGGGAGACCGCGTCGTCCCCCCGCATCACCAGCTCCCAGTCGTTCGCCCTGTCGCTGACCGGCCCGACGCTACCCGCAACTGAGCAGGAGTGGCGAGCGCAGGCAGCGGCCGCCGGGAAGCCCCTGCACGACGACACGGTGGACAGGGGCCGCGAGCTCATCACAGCACGTGCCAGCAACACCTTCACGCGGTTCGACGGCAACTTGTCGAGCGTCACGGGACTGCCGGACTTCGCCGCCGGCGCGCTTCTCGTGTCGCCCACCGCGCTGGAGGCCTATGCGACGTGTCCGCACTCCTACTTCGTCGAGCGGCTGCTTCGCGTCAAGCCGCTCGAGCAGCCCGAGGCGATCATCTCGATCAGCCCGCTCGACGTCGGGAGCCTCATGCACGAGACGATGGACGAGTTCATCACCGAGCTGAGCGGGTCGCTCCCGGGCTTCGGTGAGCCCTGGACCGCCGCCCACCGGTCCCGGCTCCGCGAGATCGCGCTCGCCAAGGCTGCCGTCTTCGAGCAGCGCGGCTCCACCGGACATCAGCGTCTCTGGCAGACCGAGCGAGACCGGATCCTCGGCGACCTCGACTACATGCTCGACGACGACGACAGGCGTCGCGCGACGCGTGACTCGCGCGTCGTGCGCAGTGAGCTCGCCTTCGGCATGCGCGGTGCCCCACCGGTGGCGATCGCCGTCGAAGGCGGCACTGTGCTCATGCGGGGCAGCGCCGACAAGGTCGACAAGGCTCGCGACGGCACCTTGATCGTCGTCGACATCAAGACCGGCGGCACGTCGCGTTTCAAGGACATCAAGAAGGACAGCATCGTTGCGGGGACGAAGCTGCAGCTCCCGGTCTATGCGCAGGCGGCGTTGCAGATCCTGGGTGGGCCCAACGCCGAAGCCGCCTACTGGTTCGTCCGCCAGGGCAAGCAAGACTGGATCGACGTGCGCCTGACCCCCGGGCTCCAGGAGCGCTATGCGGCGGCGGTCGGGACGCTTGTTGCGTCGATCGCGAGCGGCCAGTTCCCGGCGAAGGCGCCTGAGATCCCGGACTTCTCGTGGGTGCAGTGTGGCTACTGCAACCCCGACGGGCTCGGGCACGGGGACGTTCGCCGTCGCTGGGAGCACAAGCGCTCCGATCCGGTGCTGCGGAGCCTCGTGGGGCTGATCGAGCCCGGGGTGCCGGACGAGCGTGCGCCGTGATGACGGCCAAAACCTCGGCCCCGCCCTCCATCCCGAGCGACCAGGCGGCGCGCGACCAGATCCGCGACGACACGGCGTCGACGCTGTTCGTCGACGCCGGAGCCGGGTCGGGCAAGACCAAGTCGCTGATCGACCGGGTCACCACCTTGGTGCTCACCGACGAGATCTCGCTGCGAAACATCGCCGCCGTGACATTCACCGAGAAGGCGGGTGCGGAGCTCCGGGACCGGCTGCGCGCCGAGTTCGAGCGGGTCCACCGCTCGCAGGAGGGGAAGCGACGAGCCCTCGCCGCGGCCGCGCTCGACGACCTCGACGGCGCATCGATCGGCACCCTGCACTCGTTCGCCCAACGCATCCTGACGATGCATCCGATCGAGGCGGGGCTGCCGCCGCTCATCGAGGTGCTCGACGAGATCGGCTCGTCGGTCGCGTTCGACAACCGGTGGGCGGTGATGCAGCGCGAGCTGCTCGACGACGAGCTCCTCGCGCCGGCGGTCCGCCTGGCGTTGGCTGCCGGCGTGAAGCTCGAGCACCTGCGCTCCCTCGCCCGCGCCTTCCAGTCGGACTGGGACCTCATCGCCGACCATGTGCTGGTTCACGATCCGTCGACCCTGACGCTTCCTGACCTGACGTCGCTGGTGGCGCAGGCGCGGGCGCTCGCGGCTCGGGCCGACGAGTGCCAGCGCGACGACGACAAGTTCCGGCCGCGGCTGGCGGCGGTCGGCGCCTGGGCCGATGAGTACGCCGACGCGAGGGAGCCCGAGGCTGTCCTCCTCGGGCTCACCGTGCCGGGTCCCATGAAGTTCAGCAATGGCACGACGAAGAGCTGGGCGCCCGGCGCGCTCGAGGAGATCAGGGACTCGTGCAAGCAGTGGCAGCACGCGGCGGAAGCCGCTCGGCTCGAGCTTGTCGACGCGACTCTTCGCCCGTTGGCGTATTGGATCGCCCGCAACGTCCAGGCGGCGGCGCTGGAGCGCGCCGGTGAGGGCCGGCTCGAGTTCCATGACCTGCTCGTGGTCGCCCGCAACCTGCTGTGGGCGAACGCGGAGGTCCGGGCGTCGCTGCACGAGCACTACCCGCGATTGCTGCTCGACGAGTTCCAGGACACCGACCCGATCCAGATCGACATCGCGGTCCGCATCGCGGCTGGTGCCGCCGCCGAAGCCGAGCACTGGGAGGCGGTCGATGTTCCCGAGGGGTCCCTGTTCGTCGTGGGCGACCCTAAGCAGTCGATCTACCGGTTCCGGCGGGCTGACATCAAGATGTTCCTGCGAGCTCAGGCATCCATCGGGGCGACTCTGACCCTCGACGCCAACTTCCGCACGGTCGACCCGGTGCTCCGCTGGGTCAACGAGGTCTTCGAGGGGGTCATCAGGCCGGTCGAGGACGCCCAGCCTTCTTACGTCGCGTTGACGCCCACCCGCGACGGCGATCCCACCGGCCCGCCGGTCGTCGTTCTCGGGGCGCAGCCGCACGACGACAGGCCGACCGCCGCCCGGATGCGCGAGCGGGAGGCCGCCGACGTGGCCGGCGTCATCCGGCAGGCGCTCGACGAGCAGTGGTCGACGTACGACGAGCGGGCGCGGGCCTGGCGGGGACTACGCCTGGGCGACATCGCCATTCTGGTCCCGGCCCGCACGTCGCTGCCCTTCCTGGAGGACGCGCTCGACGCGGCGGGCATCCTGTACCGCGCCGAGTCGAGCTCGTTGGTCTACCAGGCGGCTGAGGTGCGCGACCTGCTGGCAGCCGCTCGTGCCGTCGCGGACCCCAGCGACCTGCTGTCCTGCGTCACTGCGCTGCGCTCACCGCTGTTCGGTTGCGGCGACGACGACCTGTGGACCTGGAAACACGACCGCGGGTCCTTCAACATCTTGGCCCCGGTGCCGGCGGAGAGGTCCGACCACCCGGTCGCCCGATCGCTCGACTACCTCAGAGCGCTCCACAACACCTCACGGTGGATGGCACCGAGCGAGGTGCTCGGTGCCATCGTCGCCGAGCGCCGGATGCTCGAAGTGGCGGGAGCCGGCCCGCGTGCACGCGACCAATGGCGGCGGCTGCGCTTCGTCGTCGACCAGGCCCGAGCCTGGTCGGAGACCGAGCACGGTGGGCTGCGCGGCTACCTTGCCTGGGCCGCCCGGCAGGGCGAGGAGACCGCGCGGGTTGCCGAGGCGGTGCTGCCGGAGACCGATGTCGAGGCGGTGCGCGTGATGACCGTGCACGCAGCCAAGGGCCTCGAGTTCCCGATGGTGATCCTGTCCGGCATGAGCTCGGCTCCACGTCGGCAGGGCGGTGTCCGGCTGCTGTGGACGCAAGCGGGCTATGAGGTCCAGCTCTCGGGGACCGTGCAGACCAACGACTTCGACACGGTGGCTCCTCTCGACGAGCAGATGGACTCCTTGGAGCGTCGACGGCTGTTGTACGTCGCCGCGACGCGCGCCCGCGACCACCTCGTCGTCTCCCTGCACCGTAAAGCTGGCGGGTCGACGAACGCCGACATCCTCGCCGAGGCAGGGGCTGCGACCGCTGCCGATGCCGCCGCCTTCGAGCCGGCCACCGAGCCGCCGCCGCCCCTGGAGGGACGGCCCGCTGCGCCGGCAGAGTCGCTGGCGTTCGAGGAATGGCGCGCCATCGTCGAGCGCGTCCGTGAGTCGTCGCGACGCATCAGCGCGATCAGCGCATCCGGTCTGGAAGGCACCGAGCCGGCTGTCGTGCTCGCCGTCGACCAGGCGGTGCCTCCCGGCGCGGCCAAGGGGGCTCGCGACGTCCAGCTGCCGCCGTGGTCGAAGGGGCGTTACGGGTCGGCGGTCGGGCGGGCGGTGCACGCGGTCCTGCAGTCGGTCGACCTGGCGACGGGTGGCGGTCTCGACGAGGCGGTCACCACCCAGTCGATGGCGGAGGGGGTCAGCGAGCATGCTGGGGTCGTACGAGGGCTGGTCCGCTCGGCGCTCGGCTCCGACGTCGTACGACGTGCCTCGGCGCGGCAGCACTGGCGGGAGTCCTATACGGGGCTTGTTCAGGGCGACGGGACCGTCATCGAGGGGTTCGTCGACCTGATCTACCGCGAGGACGACGGGAGCCTGGTAGTCGTCGACTACAAGACCGACGCCATCCCGGCGGAGGCGGTAGGCCCGCGCAGCGTCTACTACGCCCCCCAACTGGGCGCCTACCAACGCGCGATAGCGACTGCGACTGGGGTGCCGGTGCGGACGACGCTGCTGTTCCTCCACCCTGAGGTGGCGGCCCACGAGGCCCCGACGCCGGCGAGCTGACGTCCAGCCGGGCGGAAAGGATCCGACAACCAGTTCGCCGAGGAAGCTTGGCCGTCGGTTCTCTGTCCGGGGGAGTGGGTCAGGCTGCCTGGGAGCCGATGGCCCAGCCGATCGAGCGCACGAGGGCGCGCCCGGACGCCTGTACGACGGTTGCCTCGGTCACCGGGACGAACGGGAGCCGCAGCGGCCAGCGCGCCCATGTCGGCAGCGAGGCCACCGCCGCCGCCTGCAGGACCGCGACGGGTGGCCGGGCGAACCATGGGACCGGCGGCTTGAGGAGGAGGTACCGCGCGGAGTCGCGCGCCGCCGAGGTGCTCTCCAGCTCCGGGCGGAAGGCGTTGAGCTGGTCCCTGAGCTCGGCCTCCGTCTGCGGTGGCGCCTCGATCCCGAGCGCCTCCGCCACCCGGGCGGCATCAGCGACGTACCCGTCCCGGCCCGCTCGGTCCAGCGGCGACCCGGAGAAGCGCTGGTAGGTGGTGAGGAAGCTGTCGACCTCGGCCACGTGCACCCACCGCAGCAGGTGCGGGTCGCCGGCGCTGTAGGGCCTGCCGTCCGGCGCCGTACCGCGCACCCGCTGGTGGATCGACTGCACCATGGCCACCGCCTGCTCGGCGTCCTTGGCGGTGCCGAAGGTCGTGACGGCGAGGAAGTGGCCGGTGCGCTGCAGCCGCCCCCACGGGTCGCTCTTGTAGTCGGAGTGCTCCGCTACGCCTGCCATCGCCAGCGGGTGCAGGGACTGCAGGAGCAAAGCCCGCAGGCCGCCGACGAACATCGAGGGGTCGGCATGCACCCGACGGATCGGCCGGTCCTCGGCGAACCACCGGTCCCCCGTCGCATTGGCGATGCGCTCGCGGCGCTTGTCCCCCTCGGAGCCGGCCACCCGCTCGAAGATCACGGCTCCCAGCCGGTCCCGAACCCCGCGCACCACTGACGACTTACCCACGATCTCCATCAGGCCATTCTGCCGGTCGGCCGTTCCCCTTACGACGGCGGAGGTGCGGTCACCGATGATGCGTAACGGTCGAGGATCACGCTGGCCACCAGGTCGTGCTCCCCCAGCGGTGGGGCCACGGCCTGTACGCCGACCTCGGCCGCCTGCCGGACAGCCCGGTCGAGCAGCAGACCAGGGGCGAGGAACCACGGCAGCAGGCCGATCCGGCCCGCCGGGTGACCCTCGTCCCGCAAGGAGCGCACCGCCGAGGCGACCGTGGGACTGGTCGCCGTGGCGAACGCCGTGCCGACCCGCCGTTCGAGCTGCGCTTCGAGCCGGCTCGCGACGCGGGACGCCGCGCCGTTCACCTCCGGGTCGCTGGAGCCCGTCGCCACCAGGACGAACGCGTCGACGCCCTTGTCGGCCGCGAGCTCCCGGGCCCGCCCCGCGGCGACCGCTTCCAGCCGCGGATCGGGCCCCAGAACCAACGTTACGGCGGCGCCAGGTGCGGCCGCAGCTGCCCTCCTCGGCAGGTCGACCTGGGCGTGGAAGCCGGCGCCGAGCAGCAGCGGCACGACGACGGCAAACGACCCGTCGCCAGGCCCGGCAGGCCCGCTGGCAAGGACCTCCTCCAGCGACGGCGACGTCAGCTCGAGGTATCCGAGTCGTACGTCGAGATCCGGCCGACGGCGGCGAACGACATCGGCCAGCGCATCGAGTGTCTGCGCGAAGCGCCGGTCGCGGCTCCCGTGACCGACCAGGACGAGCGGCAACGGCGGAGCGGCGGTGCGGTGCGCCTCGAGGGCGACCGCGGTCATCGGTGGATGCCGCACTCGGTCTTGGCGCGGCCGGCCCAGCGGCCGGAGCGCGGGTCGGCGCCGTCGGCCACCCGACGCGTGCAGGGCTCGCACCCGATGGAGAGGAACCCCTGCAGCAGCAGGGGGTTCACGATGACGTCGTGGTGGCGGATGTAGCTCGTGACGGAGTCGTCGGTCCAGCTGGCCAGCGGGGAGATCGAGACGATGCCGCGGCGGTCGTCGTACCCGACGACCCGGGTAGCGGTCCGGCTCGCCGTCTCGTCCCGGCGCACGCCATTGACCCAGGCGTCGTACGACTCGAGCGCCTCGTCCAGCGGGGCCTGCTTGCGCAGCTGGCAGCACAGGTCGGGGTCCCGCTCGTACAGGCGCCGCCCGTACTGGGCGTCCTGCTCGGCGACGGTCTGCCGGGGGGTCACGTCGACGACGTTCAGCTGGTACGACGAGGCGATGGCGCGGCGGGCGCCGAGCGTCTCCACGAAGTGGTAGCCGGTATCGAGGAACAGCACGTCCGTGTCGGGCGCCACCCGGCTGACCAGGTGGGCGAGCACGCCGTCCTGCATGGAGACGGCAGCCGCGAGCCGGGAGCCGAAGGTGGCCGCCGCCCAGGCGATGACCTCCTCGGCCGGTGCGTCGCACAGTCGGCGGTTGGCGTCCTCGGCGAGCTCCACCAGGTCGGTTCGA
>JBBQKY010000114.1:0-8358 GCA_038327385.1 Propionibacteriales bacterium | reverse complement strand
TCGGCGACGGTTCGCAACGACATGGCGGCGCTCGAGGAGGACGGTCTGATCGCCCAGCCGCACACCAGTGCCGGACGGATCCCGACCGACAAGGGATACCGGATGTTCGTGGACAACCTCACGGGCATCAAGCCGTTGACGAAGGCCGAGAAGCGCGCGATCGCCACCTTCCTGCAGGGTGCGGTCGACCTGGACGACGTGGTCCACCGCAGCGTCCGGCTGCTTGCGCAGCTCACCCAGCAAGTGGCGATCGTGCAGTACCCGACGCTCGCGCGGAGCACCGTTCGGCACGTCGAGGTCGTGACGCTCGCTCCCACCCGCCTGCTGCTGGTGCTGATCACCAGCGCCGGACGCGTCGAGCAGCGGCTTGTGGAGCTCCCGAAGCCCCTCGAGGACGAGGTCATCAGCGACCTGCGAGCCCGCATCAACGCCGCAGCGGTCGGGCAACGCTTGGTGGACGCCGCCCAGCGGGTCAGCTCAGTTCCCGAGACCTTCCATCCCGAGGACGTCGCGGTCATCGCGCAGATCATCGCGGTCTTCGCCGAGGCCGTGGCCGACGAGCGGGGCGACGAGAAGGTGGCTATCGGCGGCACGGCGAACCTGATGGAGTTCGGCGACGAGTTCGATCAGTCGATCAAGCCGCTGCTGGAGGCTCTGGAGGAGCACGTCGTACTGCTGAAGCTGCTCGGAGAGGCCACCAGCATGTCGACGGTGACGGTCCGCATCGGTCACGAGCTGCCTCACGAGCAGCTCGGAGCCGCTTCGATAGTGGCGACCGGGTACGGCTCCGGTGACCGGGCGCTCGCCTCGCTGGCGGTCGTCGGCCCCACCCGGATGGACTATCCGGGGTCGATGGCCGCGGTCAATGCGGTTGCGCGTTACGTCAGCCGCATGCTCCTCGAGGCATAGTCTCGCCGACGCATGGGATCCATCAGACCTGCACCCTTCCATCACCTCGCGAAATGGCGGTCATGAACCACGACCTGTACGGGATCCTCGGCGTCGCGCCCGACGCCTCAGCCGAGGACATCAAGAAGAGCTACCGGCGGCTGGCGCGCCAGCTGCACCCCGACGTCAACCCCGACGCCGAGACCCAGGAGCGATTCAAGGAGGTCACGCTCGCCTACGACGTACTGAGCGACCCGAAGAAGCGGGAGATGTACGACCTGGGCGGCGACCCGCTGTCCGGCGCAGGGGCCGGAGCGGGGTTCGGCCAGGGGTTCTCCTTCAGCGACATCATGGATGCGTTCTTCGGCCAGCAGGCCGCATCGAGGGGGCCGCGGCCGCGAACCCGTCGCGGCCAGGACGCCCTCATCCGGGTCAGGTTGGAGCTTGCCGAGGCTGCGTTCGGGGTCAAGCGGGAGCTCAAGGTCGACACCGCGGTTGTCTGTTCGCTCTGCTCAGGAGCCGGTACGGCGCCCGGCACCCATCCCACGCGATGCAGCACCTGCTCTGGCCAGGGGGAGATCAGCCAGGTGCAGCGGTCGTTCCTCGGTGAGGTGCGCACGATGCGGCCCTGCCCGACCTGCCGCGGTTTCGGCACGGTGATCCGCAACCCCTGCAGTGAATGCTCCGGCGACGGGAGGGTCCGGGCGAGGCGCGCCATCAATGTCTCCATCCCGGCCGGAGTCGACACCGGCACCCGGGTGCAGCTGGCCGGCCAGGGTGAGGTTGGCCCCGGAGGCGGCCCTGCCGGGGACCTGTACGTCGAGATCGACGTGGCCCCGCATCCGGTCTACACCCGGCAGGGCGAGGACCTGTTGTGCACGATCAGCGTGCCGATGACGGCGGCGGCGCTGGGGACTGTTGTCGAGCTGCCGACGCTCGAGGCCGACCAGGTGACCTCGGGCAGCAGTAGCGTGGAGCGGACGATCCCGCTGGAGATCCGGGCCGGTACGCAGTCAGGGGAGCGTTTCGTGGCGCGGGCCCGTGGCGTACCGAGGCTGCGCGGGACCGGGCGCGGAGACGTCGTGGCAACCGTCAACGTCGAGACGCCGACGCGCCTCGACAGTGCACAGACGGACCTGCTCGAGCAGCTTGCCGCGCTGCGGGATGAGAACAAGCCCGCCATGGATGTCGACATGCGGCATCGGAGCGTCTTCGGGCGGTTCAAGGAGGCCCTCGGTGGGCGATGAGGCCGGCGTCGCCAGACCTGACAGCAGCCAGGGGGAGGACTTCGTGGCTGGTGTCGACACGGACCCCGACTGCATCTTCTGCCGCATCGTGACTGGCGACATTCCCGCCGACGTGGTCGAGCAATCAGAGCAGTCACTCGCCTTCCGCGACCTGGACCCGCAGGCACCCACGCACGTTCTGGTGATCCCGCGACGGCACCGTGCCACGCTTGGCCAGCTCGCCGAGGACGACCCGGCGGCCGCCGTGGACCTGCTTAGGCTGGCCCGTCGGGTCGCGGTAGCGGAATCGGTCCAGGACGGCTACCGGCTCGTGGCCAACAACGGTGCAGCGGCTCAGCAGAGCGTCTTCCATGCCCATCTCCATGTCCTCGGCGGCCGCGCTTTCACCTGGCCCCCCGGCTGAGCCCGCCCCACCCGACGATCCGTGCGTGGTTCCGGGTACTCCGCACTCTCGTCCGCCGGCTGACCGCCGGACCGATCCTGATGCCAGGCCGGATTGGCGGCTGGCGCGCAAGTCGCTATGGCCGGGCGGCGGGGTCGCCGTACGATGGAGCACGATGACAGAGCAGCCCACATCGCGACACACCATCGTGCTTCCCAACAGCGTCCCGGTCGTCGCGGTACTGGGCCCCGGTGACGAGTTCCTGACCATCATCGAGCGGGACTTCGACGCCGCCATCCATGTGCGCGGCAACCAGGTGACCGTCGAGGGCGACAGCGGAGAGGTGGCGCTTCTCGAGCGGCTCCTCGACGAGCTGGTGACGATGGTGCGGACCGGCCAGGGGCTGACCGCCGATGCCGTGGAGCGGAGCATCACCATGCTCCGCCAGGAGACCAACGAGCGTCCCGCGGAGGTGCTGACGCTCAACATCCTGAGCAACCGCGGCCGGACGATCAGGCCCAAGACGCTCAACCAGAAGCGCTACGTCGACGCGATCGACAGCCACACGGTGGTCTTCGGCATCGGCCCGGCCGGCACTGGGAAGACCTATCTGGCGATGGCGAAGGCGGTTCAGGCACTGCAGGCCAAGCAGGTCAACCGCATCATCCTCACGCGGCCGGCCGTGGAGGCCGGCGAGCGGCTGGGTTTCCTGCCCGGCACGCTCAGCGA
Source organism: Propionibacteriales bacterium (assembly GCA_038327385.1). GTDB lineage: Bacteria > Actinomycetota > Actinomycetes > Propionibacteriales > Nocardioidaceae > JAWWPG01. The sequence continues at coordinate 5,112 of JBBQKY010000114.1, read as the reverse complement.
GAAGATCGACCCCTACCTGCGCCCGCTCTACGACGCCCTGCACGACATGCTGGATCCCGAGACGATCCCCAAGCTGCTGACGTCGGGCACCATCGAGGTGGCGCCGCTCGCCTACATGCGCGGTCGCTCGCTCAACGACGCGTTCATCATTCTGGACGAGGCGCAGAACACATCGCCGGAGCAGATGAAGATGTTCCTGACCAGGTTGGGCTTCGGCTCGAGGATGGTGGTCACCGGCGACGTCACGCAGGTCGACCTGCCGACGGGCACCAAGTCGGGTCTGCGGGTAGTCCAGGAGATCCTCGACGACGTCAAAGGCATCGGCTTCTGTCGGCTGACCGAGCATGACGTCGTACGACACAAGCTCGTCGGCAGGATCGTAGCGGCGTACGAGCACTATGAGGGCCTGCGCCACGTGGTGTCCGCGTCGTCCAACGAGCGCCGATGACTGTCGAGGTCCTGAACGAGTCCGGGGTCGACCTCGATCTCGGTGAGTTCACCCGGCTGGCACGCTTCGCGATCCGCCGCATGCGGGTGCATCCGCATGCTGTGCTGTGCCTGAAGCTCGTCGACGAGACGACGATGTCGGACTACAACCAGCGGTTCATGGGGAAGGCCGGCCCCACGGACGTGCTCTCCTTCCCGATGGACGAGCTGCGGCCCGGGCGCGAGGGAGAGCCGGAGCCGGAGGGCATTCTCGGCGACCTGGCGCTGTGTCCGCAGTACGCCGCGGCGCAGGCGCCGCAGCTCGGCCGCACCGCTGGCGACGAGATGCATCTGCTGACGGTGCACGGCATCTTGCACCTGTTGGGCTACGACCATGGCGAGCCCGGCGAGGAGCGCGAGATGTTCGAGCTCCAGGCGGCGCTGCTCGCCGAGTGGCAGACGGTCAAGGCGGGGGGCGTCGTCCCATGACCTCCGTCGATGTTGTGCTGCTTGTCGTGGCGACAGCCCTCGTGCTGCTTGCCGGGCTGCTCACGAGCGCGGAGACGGCCATCAGCGCGATGTCGAAGGCTCGGGCTGGTGAGCTGGCGAACGAAGGTCGTTCTGGCGCCGTCCGCCTTCTCTCGATCGTCACTGACGCTCCGCGCTTCGTCAACAGCGCCAAACTCGCGGGCGTGATCTGCGAGACGACTGCGGTCGTGCTCGTCACCAGAGTCTTGGCCGATCTGCTGTCGCCGACCTGGCTCCTTGTCGCCGTGGCGGCTGCCGTGATGGTCGTGGTGTCGTACATCGCGGTCGGCGTCGGTCCGCGGACCGTCGGCCGTCAGCACTCGGAGCGGGTGGCCCTGGCGTCCGCGCTTCCCGTGTCGGGGCTGACCGTCGTACTCGGACCGTTCGCGCAGATGCTGATCATGATCGGCAACATGCTGACTCCCGGCCGCGGTTTTCGCGAGGGGCCGTTCGCCTCCGAGGCGGAGCTGCGCGAGCTTGTCGACCTCGCCGAGAAGTCGAGCGTCATCCATTCCGGTGAGAGCAGGATGATCCACTCGGTCTTCGAGCTCGGGGACACGCTCGTGCGCGAGGTCATGGTGCCCCGCACCGACATGGTGTTCATCGAGCGGCACAAGACGCTCCGGCAGATGATGTCACTCGCGCTGCGGAGCGGGTTCTCCCGCATCCCGGTCATCGGTGACGACCTCGACGACGTCATCGGGATCGCCTACCTCAAGGACGCCACCAAGCGCGTCTTCGACAACCATGAGGCCGAGTCGACCGAACGCATCGAGACCGTGATGCGGAGCTGCTTCTACGTCCCGGACTCCAAGCCCGCCGACGAGATGATGCGCGACATGCAGGCACGCCGGACCCACGTGGCCGTAGTGGTCGACGAGTACGGCGGCACCGCCGGGCTCGTCACGATCGAGGACCTGCTCGAGGAGATCGTCGGGGAGATCACCGACGAGTACGACGTGGACCCCGACGAGGTCGAGCGTCTGCAGGGCGGCGGGGTCCGGGTGAGCTCGCGGCTGCCGGTCGACGAGCTCACGGAGCTCTTCGACGTCCGCATCGATGACGAGGATGTCGAGACCGTCGGCGGTCTGATGGCCAAGCATCTCGGGCGGGTGCCCATCCCGGGCGCGGAGGTCGTCTGCGATGGTCTGCGCTTCCGGGCGGAGAGCCCGGCCGGTCGCCGTAACAAGGTAGTGACCGTGGTCATCTGGCCGGAGGGGCCCGAGGGTCCTCAGGAGCCCAAGGCTCGGGAGGGACGCGAGGGGGCGGAGGAGCAGCAGCCCGATGCGGCATCGGGGGCGGCCGTCGCGGCTGCCGAGTCTCGTCGTGGCGAGGAGCTGGCGGGGTCGCACGCCGCGACGTTCGACAAGTCGGTCGGGTAGCGGGTGCGGCCCGAGACGGCGTCGCAGTTCCGGAGTGGTTTCGCGAGCATCGTCGGACGCCCGAATGCCGGGAAGTCGACGCTTACCAACGCACTCGTAGGCGCCAAGGTCGCCATCACGTCGGACAAGCCGCAGACCACGCGCCACGCGGTGCGCGGCATCGTGCACCGTGACGACGTGCAGCTCGTTCTCGTCGACACTCCCGGCCTGCACAAGCCCCGCACCCTGCTGGGCGAGCGGCTCAACGACATCGTGCGGGCTACCTGGTCCGAGGTCGACATCATCGTGGTCTGCCTGCCGGCTCCCGACCTGATCGGCCCGGGGGACCGGTTCCTCGTGCAGGCGCTCGCCAGGGTCACCGGTACCGCGATGATCGCCGCGGCGACGAAGACCGACCTGGTGTCTGCGGACCGGCTGGTGCAGCACCTGTCGTCGATCGCGGAGCTCGGAGCCGCCTGTGGCGTCGAGTGGGCTGAGGTCGTGCCGGTCTCGGCGGTCGCCGGGGACCAGGTCGACCTGCTGCGCGACCTGCTGCTGGCCCGCCTTCCGGTCGGTCCGCCCCTGTATCCCGACGGTGACCTCACCGACGAGCCGGAGACGACACTGGTGGCGGAGCTGATCCGCGAGGCGGCGCTCGTTGGCGTGCGCGACGAGCTGCCCCACTCGATCGCCGTGCTGGTCGAGGAGATGGCGCCTCGGTCGGACCGGCCGGTCGACCGCCCGCTTGTCGACGTACACGCCACCTTGTACTGCGAGCGCACGAGCCAGCGGGGCATCCTCATCGGGCACCATGGGGAGCGGCTCAAGGTCGTCGGGACGACGGCGCGCGCCCAGATCGAGGCGCTGCTCGGGACGCCGGTCTATCTCGACCTGCGGGTCAAGGTCGCCAAGGACTGGCAACGTGACCCCAAACAGCTGCGCCGGCTGGGCTTCTGAGCTGGTCAGTGGGTGGTCTTGTTCCAGCAGTAGCCGAACCGCTGGCCTCGCTGCCAGTCCGACGCTGTCGGGTACGTCCAGCCGAAGGTGTAGCCGCCGCTGGTGCCGAGCTTGTCAGCGATGTAGGTGGAGCAGCGCTGTTGACCGTCGGTGAGCACCACCTTCTGACCGGGGTACCGCGCCGAGTCGGAGCCGAGACGCAGCACGGTCAGGGCGCGGTAGGAGTGCTGCAGGCTGCAGATCACGAGCGCCGAGCCGGTGTTTCCAGGTGGGCCGGCCGAGCAGACGCCGTAGCGCTGCAGGGAAGCAGCCTTGTCGAGCAAGCCACGCAGACCGTCAGGTAGGTCGGCCAGGGTATTGGCCGTCGCGAGCGCCACGACGTCGCAGCGCACCCAGTGCGCTCCCTTGTTGAACTCGGCCTGGGCGGGAAGGAAGTACGTGACGCTGAGCCGCGCCAGCGCACGGCTGGCCGGATCACCGCCGATGAACCCGGCGTAAGCCCGACGGCAGCCCTTCGAGGCGGCGTGCTGGATGCTCTGGTTGCCGATGCTGACGCCGGTGACGTCGACGTCGGCGGGCAGTCGCCGCACCTCGAACGTGTAGGCCGTGTGCGGCTGCTTACAGGCGATGACCGGATCGTCGTTCGAGTAGTGCGAGATCGCGCCATAGGTCAGCTTCCGACAGGCGGCCGTCTTCGGTGGCGGTTTCGGCCTGGGCGGCGGCGTCGTCGTCGTGGTGGGGGAGGTGGGTGTCGTCGCGTTGGTGGGGTCGCTCGGTCCTGCGTTGCTCGCGCTGCCGGAGCAGCCGGACGTCAGCGCTAGGGCGGCAAGCGCCGCCGCGACCCGACGCGCGACCGGGTATCGGAAGGGTCGAGTCATCGCGCTCCACTTTAGGGGGGCGCTCAGATGGTGCGCTGCATCGCCACACCCAGGGCCGACACCTCACAGCCCAGAGCCTCGTTGACGGCGATCATGTGCGTGTTCGTCCTCGCGTTCCACGTGTCGATCGTGGTGAGCTCGGGGTGCTCTCCCCGCATCCAGACCAGCATCGACGCTTTCAGCCACATGCCGAGGCGGTGCCCGCGATGTGCCCGCAGGACGCTGGTGTCCTCCTGGACGGCGTACCCGGGGCGGGTCTCGTCGACGCAGAGGATCGTGTGGCCGGCCCACTCTCCGGTACGACGGTGGCGCGCCATCAACCGGTAGACGTGCTGGCGCCGGGCGGCCATGGCTGCGTCGTACCGCCGTGCCCTCTCGACCGGGAACCGGTCGGGCTCCCTCTCGATGCCGTCGTCGGGCCCGTCGCTGATCGCCTCGAACAGGGCGGTCAGGCCCGGAAGCATCTCCTCGGGTGCCGCCCCGTCGAGCCTGACCAGCTCATAGTCCGGCGCCTTGCTCGAGGCCCCTTTAGCGAGTCGCTCTAGGTGGTCGTAGTCGATGCTCTGCGGGAGGAGGCGGCGCTGAGCGGTGAGCTGCCCGACGGTGAAGCCCCGCGCCGCCAGAAAGCGCGTCGGGGCGGTGTCCTCAATCGCGAAGGTCAGCAGCGACGAGCGCCCGAGCTCCTTCGCTGTCGCGACCTGCGCCTCCAGCATCGCCGTGCCGGCGCCTTGACCGCGCGCGCTCGGGTGGACGTAGCAGAACACCATCGCGAGGTCTGGGTTGTCCCATCGCGAGACCTCCAGGTGAGCGTGTCCGATGAGTTGGCCGGCTGCGTCGCGGGCCAGCCACAGTCCGTCGCAGGGGTAGTCGTCGAACCCGTGTCTGGCTTGGAGGAGCAGCCCCTCGCCGGTGATGGGGACAGCGGACGGCATGTCGACGGCGAGCTCGGCGCGGGTGACCGC
>JBBQKY010000113.1:0-8388 GCA_038327385.1 Propionibacteriales bacterium | reverse complement strand
ACTCAGCGCCGGCGAGCTCGGCTGCCCGTCGGGCGTCGCCGTCGTCCAGCGACCCCGGGAAGGTGACGACTCCGATCCTCACGCGGTCTCGACCCGGACCGTGTAGGTCTCGATCACCGGGTTGCTCAGCAGCGTCTCCGCGACCCTGCCGACCTCGGCGAGCTGGTCCGCGTCCGGGTCGCCGTCCAGCTCGAGCTCGAAGCGCTTGCCCTGCCGCACTCCCAGCACCCCGTGGAACCCGAGCCTCGGAAGCGCCCCGAGAACCGCCTTGCCCTGGGGGTCGAGGATCTCCGGCTTCAACATGACGTCGACGACGACGCGGCTCACGGTGCTCCTTGCAGACGGGCGGCTGTGGGCGGCCTTCAGTCTAGGTCCTGCGGTCGAGCAAGCTCGCGCTTGAGGATCTTGCCGGTCGCGGTCATCGGGAGGGCGTCACGGAACTCGACGACCCGCGGGTACTTGTACGCGGCCATCTGCTCCTTGCTCCACGTGACGAGGTCCTCCTCGCTGACCTCCGCGCCCTGCTGGCGGATCACGAAGGCCTTCACCTCCTCGCCGTGCTGCTCGTGCGGTACGCCGACCACTGCCGCCAAGGAAACCGCGGAATGGGTCATCAGCACCTCCTCCACCTCACGCGGATAGACGTTGAAGCCGCCACGAAGGATCATGTCCTTCGCCCGGTCGACGATGTAGTAGTAGCCGTCCTGATCCCGCTGGGCGAGGTCACCCGACCGGAACCAGCCGTCCCGCATCACGGCGGCGGTATCCGCCGGCCGCTTGTAGTAGCCCTTCATGACGTTGTGACCGCGGATCGCGATCTCGCCGACCGTGTCTGGCCCGTCAACGGTGTGCCAGTCGTCGTCGATTAGCTTGCACTCGACTCCCCAGAGCGGCGTGCCGATCGACCCGGGCCGCGGCTCGCTGCCGAGCGTGCTGAACGTCGCCACCGGGGACGTCTCGGACAGCCCGTACCCCTCCAGGATCTGGACGTGGAAGCGCTCCTTGACCCGTTGCAGGATCTCGACGGGCAGCGACGAGCCGCCGGAGATCGCCCGACGGAGGTTCCCGGCGATCTTGTCCACGTCGACGTCGTCCGACAGCGCCCCGAGCAGCCCCCAGTACATGGTCGGCACACCGGCGAAGAAGGTGACGCCCTCGCTCTCCATGAGCGCAAGTGCGGCGGCCGCGTCGAACCGCGGCAGCAGGACGAGCGTGCCGCCGCCGGCGAGCCCACAGTTCAGCTGCACGGTCTGGCCGAACGAGTGGAACAGCGGGAGCGCCACCAGGTGGACGTCCGGCGTGAGGGGATTGGTCTGGAAGAGCCGGTGGTTCGCCAGCACGTTGAGGCCGATGTTGCTGTGTGTCAGCTCCGCGCCCTTCGGCTGGCCGGTTGTGCCGCTGGTGTAGAGGATCACGGCGGTGTCGTCGGGCTGCGTCACTCGGGTCTCGAACGTCGTACTCATGTCGGCCACGGCAGCCGCGAAGGTCTCCGCGCCCTCAACGGCGGCCTGGCCGGCGCCCGCTGCTGCCTCGATCAGGATGAAGTCCCGACAGCCGGGAGCCTGCTCGAAGCCTTCCCGGCCGGCCTGCCCCATCGGCAGGTCGGCGGTGCCTTCGAAGCAGATGTAAGCCACCGCGTCGCAGTCGTTGAGGTGGTAAGCCACCTCGCGGCCCTTGAACAGCACGTTCAGCGGTACGACGACCGCGCCGGCCTTGAGGATGCCGTAGTAGACGATCGGGAAGAACGGCACGTTGGGGCAGGTCAGCGCCACCTTGTCGCCGGGCTCGACGCCGCGAGCAACGAGCAGGTTGGCTACCTGGTTGGCGGCGGCGTCGACCTCGGCGTAGGTGAGCCTGGCCGCTCCGCAGACGACCGCCTCGCGGTCGGGGACGGTGCGGGCACTGTCCTCGAGCATCACAGCGATGTTGAACACGCGGCCTCCTCAATGTCCTGACCGTCAGAACCGGTCTCCGGTCAGCCGTTCGTATGCCTCGACGTACCTGTCGCGGGTCCGCCCCACGACATCCGCCGGGAGCGGCGGCGGCTGGGTCCCGGACGTCCTGTCCCACCCGCTGGTGGGCGAGGTGAGCCAGTCGCGCACGTACTGCTTGTCGTACGAGGGTTGGGCGCGCCCGGGCTGCCAGCTTTCCGCGGGCCAGAACCGCGACGAGTCCGGCGTCAGCACCTCGTCGGCGAGGACGACCGTGCCGTCCGCGCGGCGGCCGAACTCGAGCTTCGTGTCGGCGAGGATGATTCCGCGGTCCCGGGCGAGCGCCTCGGCCTTTGCGTAGACGGCGAGCGTCAGCTCCCGAAGGGTGGCGGCTGCCTCCGCCCCGACGGTGCCGACGACCGCGTCGTACGACACGTTCTCGTCGTGCTCGCCGAGGGCCGCCTTGGTGGCGGGGGTGAAGATCGGCTGGGGCAACCGCGAGCCGTCGAGGAGGCCGGCCGGCAGGTCGACGCCGCATATCGCGCCGGTTGCCCGGTAGTCCAGCAGCCCGGACCCGGCGAGGTAGCCGCGCGCCACGCACTCGACGGGGAACATCTCCAGCCGCTCGCAGACGACCGCGCGCCCAGAGACCGCGGCTGGGACGTCAGTCGAGACGACGTGGTTCGACACCAGGTCGGTGAGCTGGTCGAACCACCACAGCGACATCCGGGTCAGGACCTCCCCCTTGTCGGGGATGGGCGTCGTGAGCACCTGGTCGTACGCGCTGATCCGGTCCGAGGCCACCATCAGCAGGCGGCCGTCGCCCAGCTCGTAGAGGTCGCGCACCTTGCCCGAGTAGACGTGCCGGGCCCCCGGGATGTCCATCGATCCGTCGCCCGGTAGTGCCATGAGTCCATCTTGCCGGAATGCCTCGATCTCAGCCCGCCGGCGCTACCCGCCTCAGCCGGATCCCTCAGAGTGCTACCTTGTAGGCATCATGAGTAACAGTGTAGGACTCAGAGAGCTGCGGCAGCAGACCAGCGCGGTGATGAAGCGCGTTCGCAATGGCGAGTCGATCGACGTGACAGACCACGGCCACCCCATCGCCCGGATCGTCCCGCTACAGCCCAGCGCGTTCGAACAGCTCGTGCTCGAAGGGCGGGCGACCGAGGCCAAGGGTGACTTGTTGGAGCTGGCGGACAAACTGGGTCTCCCGGCGCCCAGTCGAACGTCCATGCTGGCGTCGGAGGCGCTGGCGGAGCTTCGCGCAGATGAGCGGTAGCACGGCGTATCTCGACACTTCGGCCTTCGTCACGACGGTCATCGACGAGCCGCAGTCAGCCGCGCTCCGGGACCGTCTCGCTCGTTGGCCGAACCGCGCCTCGGCCACCTTGCTACGCACCGAGGCCATGCGTGCGCTGCGACGCTCAGGGAACGAGCACCGCATTGGCGAGGCCCGCCAGTTACTCATGGGGCTTCGCTTGGTTCGGCTGGACGATGCGCTTCTGGATCGCGCCGGCGACCTGGGACCAGCCGGGCTCCCTTCGCTGGACGCCATCCACCTGGCGGCTGCCCTGGCGATCGGCAGTGACCTCGGCGCTCTCTTCACCTATGACGAGAGGCTTCGAGAGGCCGCCGTGGCTCAGGGAATCAACGTGGAGTCTCCCAGCTGACCTGAGTGCGAGCTCCGATCAGAGGATGGTTGCCGGGCGATAGGCGGCTGCGTCCGGGTTCGCGGCGACGAGCTTCTCGATCCGGGCGAGTACGACGTCCACCTGACTGCCCGCCGCGCCGGTGAAGGCGAGCGGCTCGGCCACCAGTGAGTCCAGGTCCTCGGCGCTGAGGCGCAGCCGATCGTCGGCCGCCAGCCGGGACAGCAGGTTGTTGTCAGGTGCGCCCTTCTCCCGCATCTCGAGAGCAACCGCCACGGCGTGCTCCTTGATCATCTCGTGAGCGGTCTCGCGTCCGACCCCACGTCGTACCGCGGCGGTCAGCACCTTGGTCGTCGCCAGGAACGGCAGGTAGCGGTCGAGCTCGCGCTGGATGACCGTCGGGAAGACGCCGAACTCGGCGAGCACGGTCAGGAACGTCTCGAAGAGGCCGTCCGCTGCGAAGAAGGCGTCGGGCAGCGCCACTCGTCGTACGACGGAGCAGGAGACGTCGCCTTCGTTCCACTGGTCGCCGGCCAGCTCGCTGACCATCGAGAGGTGGCCGCGGAGCACGACGGCGAGCCCGTTCACGCGCTCGCAGGAGCGGGTGTTCATCTTGTGTGGCATCGCGCTGGACCCGACCTGTCCCGGCTGGAACCCCTCGGTGACGAGCTCCAGGCCTGCCATGAGGCGGATCGTCGTCGCCAGGCTGCTCGGGGCGGCCACCGCCTGCACCAGCGCCGAGACGACGTCGAAGTCGAGGGAGCGCGGGTAGACCTGACCGCCGCTGGTGAGCACCCGCTCGAAACCCAAGTGGTTGGCAACCCGCCGCTCCAGCTCGGCAAGGTTCTCGGGGTCGCCGCCGAGAAGGTCGAGCTGGTCCTGCGCCGTCCCGACGGGGCCCTTGATCCCGCGCAACGGGTACCGGGCGATGAGGTCGTCGAGCCGCTCCAGCCCGATGAGGAGCTCCTCGGCGGTGCTGGCGAACCGCTTGCCGAGGGTGGTCGCCTGCGCCGCGACGTTATGCGTGCGGCCGGTCACGACGAGGGTCCGGTGCTCCGCCGCGAGGGCACCCAGGCGCGCGATCGTCGCGACCACCCGAGCACGGATGTGGACGAGGGAGTCGCGGATCTGCAGCTGCTCGACGTTCTCGGTGAGGTCGCGGCTGGTCATCCCCTGGTGGATGTGCTGGTGACCGGCGAGCGCGCTGAACTCGTCGATCCGTGCCTTGACGTCGTGGCGGGTACGACGCTCGCGCGTCGCGATCGAGTCGAGGTCGACGTCGTCGACGACCCGCTCGTAGTCCTCGATGACGCCGTCAGGTACGTCGACCCCGAGCTCGCGCTGCGCGCGGAGCACCGCCACCCAGAGCCGCCGCTCGGCGACCACCTTGTTTACGGGCGACCACACCTCGCGCATCCCAGCCGACGCATAGCGCCCAGCCAGCACGTTCGCGATGTCGTTCACGGGGCTATTGTCTCGCACCCAGGCACTGCCGCTGGCCGGCGCCGACCGTCGATCGATCCGACGTCATTGGCTCCTCCACCCGGGCGCCAGGGGGACCGGCAGGTCAGCGATCGAGGGCGATGTCGGTGCGCCAGTGGGCGCCCGCGAAGTGGATTCGCTCGACGCCGGCGTAGGCCATCTCGCGCGCCGCGGCCACCCAATCCCCTGTCCCCGTCACGGCAACCACCCGGCCGCCGGAGGTGACGACTGCGCCGTCGTCGCCGAGCGCCGTGCCCGCCTGAGCCACCGTGACGCCGTCGATCTGCTCAGCATCCTCGAGACCGTGGATCTGGTCCCCGGCTCGCGGCGCGCTCGGGTAGCCCTCCGCCGCCATCACGACGGTGACCGCGGCGCCGGCTGCCCACCGCAGGTCGGGAACCTTGTCCAGCCGCCCGACTGCGGCGGCGTGGAGTACCCGGCCAAGCGGCGTCTTCAGCAGCTCCAGCAGCGGCTGCGTCTCGGGGTCGCCGAACCGGGCGTTGAACTCCACCACCTGTAGTCCGCGCTGGCTGGTGAGCGCCAGTCCGGCGTACAGCAGGCCGATGAACGGGGTGCCGCGCCGGGAGAGCTCGTCCACGCAGGGTTGCAGCACGCGCGCGCAGACATCGTCGACGAAGCCCTCCGGCAGCCAGTCGAGCGGTGTGTAAGCGCCCATCCCGCCGGTGTTCGGGCCGGCGTCGCCGTCGAGCAGCCGCTTGGAGTCCTGCGCCGGCAGCATCGGGAGCACCGTCTCGCCGTCGCAGATCGCGAACAGGGAGACCTCGGGGCCGTCGAGGAACTCCTCGATCACCACCCGCCGACACGAAGCGGCGTGCGCGCGCGCGGCTTCCCGGTCGCCGGTGACGACGACGCCCTTCCCGGCGGCGAGGGCGTCGTCCTTCACGACGTACGGCGGTCCGAACGCGTCCAACGCAGTCGCAGCCTCGTCCGGCGTGTCACAGACCCGCGCCATCGCCGTCGGGATCCCGGCCGCCGCCATGATCTCCTTCGCGAACGCCTTGGAGCCCTCGATGGCGGCCGCCTCACGGCTCGGTCCGAAGCAGGCGATCCCCTGCGCTCGAACGGCGTCGGCCACTCCTGCTACCAGCGGCGCCTCGGGTCCGACGACGACCAGGTCGACGCCCAGCTGGGCGGCGAGGGATGCCATCGCCGTACCGTCGAGGACGTCGCCGTCGTGCAGGGTCGCCACCGCGGCGATCCCCGGGTTGCCAGGAACGGCATGCAGCTCGTCGACCTCAGGGTCGCTGGCCAGCGCGCGGGCCAGCGCGTGCTCGCGGCCGCCGCCGCCGATCAGCAGCACCTTCACCCGGGCGTCACCAGCTCCCGCAGGACGATCGTCTGGTCGCGTCCCGGTCCGACGCCGATCCCGCAGAACGGCGCACCCGAGATGCCCTCGAGCGCCCGCACGTAGGTCTTTGCGTTGACGGGCAGCTCCTCGAACGTGCGGCAACCGGAGATGTCCTCTCGCCACCCGTCGAAGTACTCGTACACCGACCGGGCGGCGTGGAACTCGGTCTGCGTCATCGGCATCTCGTCGGAGCGCGTGCCGTCGACCTCGTAGCCGACGCACACCGGGATGGTGTCCCAACCCCCCAGGATGTCGAGCTTGGTCAGGAACAGGTCTGTCAGCCCGTTGATGCGCGAGGCGAACCGCGCGACGACAGCGTCGTACCAGCCGCAGCGGCGCTCGCGACCGGTCGTGGTGCCGAACTCGGCTCCCTCGGTCATCAGCCGCTCGCCGTCCGCGCCGAACACCTCGGTTGGGAAGGGACCCGAGCCCACCCGCGTCGTGTACGACTTGACGACCCCCACCACCCGGTCGATGCGCGTCGGACCGACTCCGGCGCCGACGCAGGCGCCGCCGGCGATGGGGTTCGACGACGTGACGAACGGATAGGTGCCGTGGTCGACGTCAAGCATGGTGGCCTGGGCCCCCTCGAAGAGGACCGTCTGCCCGGCGTCCAGGGCCCGGTTGATGACGAGTGACGTGTCCGCGACGTAGGGCCGCAGCGCCTCGGCGTAACCGCGCAGCTCGAAGACGATGTCGTCGAGGTTGGCGGCCCGGCGGTTGTAGACCTTCACCAACAGCTGGTTCTTCTGCTCAAGTGCCCCCTCGACCTTCTCCCGCAGGATCTTCTCGTCGAACAGGTCACCGACACGGATGCCGAGTCGAGAGATCTTGTCGGCGTACGCCGGTCCGATGCCGCGTCCCGTCGTACCGATCTTGTTCTTGCCGAGGAACCGCTCCGACACCTTGTCGATGGCCGCGTGGTAGCTGCCGATCAGGTGGGCGTTCGCGGAGATCAGTAGCCGCGACGTGTCGACGCCACGATCGGCAAGCGCCTTCATCTCGTCGAGGAGTACGGCGGCGTCGATGACGACGCCGTTGCCGATGACCGGGATGCAGCCGGGTGTCAGGACGCCAGAGGGCAGCAGGTGAAGGGCATATTTCTCGCCGCCGACGACAATGGTATGCCCTGCGTTGTTGCCGCCTTGGTAGCGAACGCAGTAGTCCACGGACTCACCGAGCTGGTCGGTGGCCTTGCCCTTGCCCTCGTCGCCCCACTGTGCCCCGACGATCACGATCGCGGGCATGCGCATCCTTCCGCGGCATCCGGGGCTCGAGCACCACGGACCTGAGGACGGCCCCTGCCGTGCGCGTGCGCGAGGGGCCCTTGCGGGCACAAGGGTAGCTGAGCTGGGGCAACCTCGCGCCGGCCTCCGCGGGCGGGCGGCTTGGCACAGGAGAGCCATTGACACTTTCTTGACACCTGAGTGCCGGTGCCCGTGCAGAATGAAGAGGCTGGGGCGGCACCCCAGAAGCGCGCCGGGGAAGCTTCCGGGGTGTCGCCCGGCAAGATGGGCACATGAGTCTGGACAATCTCCTCGGCGGCCCCCCTCCTACCTATCTTCCGGACGACCCCGCGGCTGAGCTGCTTGGTGCCGGTGCGTCGGCGATCGAGGCGGCGACCGCCCGCCCTGCCTCGTCGCTCGCCTGGGCGATCCTTGCGGAGGAGCGACTGGCCGACGGTGACACCCTGACCGGCTACGCCTTCGCCCGCGTCGGATACCACCGAGGTCTGGACTCGCTGCGGCGCAGCGGCTGGAAGGGCTACGGTCCGATCCCCTGGTCGCACCTGCCCAACCAAGGTTTCCTTCGGTGCCTGGGCGCGTTGGCGCTGGGATCCGAACGGATCGGCGAGATGGACGAGGCGGCCCGCTGTCGCCAGTTCCTCGCCGACGCCGACCCCGACGCCCCGCTCCCTTGACCCATGCGCCTCGCCAACACCTTCCCCACCGCC
>JBBQKY010000112.1:0-8423 GCA_038327385.1 Propionibacteriales bacterium | reverse complement strand
ACCGGCCAGGCTCCGGTCGGCATCCACCACGACGGTGTTGACGGAGCTCACGAGTCTCGCCTCGTCCGACAGGTTGGCGCAGTGCGCCAGCACCGCCTGCTTGAGCGGCATCGTCAAGGACAGTCCGCGCCAGTCGTCGCCCATCGCACTGAGGAACGCAGGCAGGCCGGCCTCGTCGACCTCGTGAGCGTCGTACGCCCAGTCAAGCCCCATCGCCAGGTAGGCGGCCCGATGGAGGACCGGTGACAGCGAGTGACCGACCGGGCTCCCCAGCACCCCACACCGAGGCCGGCGGCTCGCCGGTTCGTCAGCAGGCATCCGACGTCTGGCAGTAGACGTGATAGAGGGCGACATTGTGCAGATGCTCCCGGTACGTCCTGGCGAAACGCGTCTCACCGGTGCGGAGGTTGACCGTCACGAAGTAGAGCCAGTGGCCGGCGGCCGGGTGCAGCGCGGCCTGCAGCGCGACCTGCCCCGGCGAGTCGATCGCCGTCGGAGGGAGTCCCGGCCGCAGGTAGGTGTTGTAGGGGGTGTCCAGGTTGCGCAGGCTGTTGCTGGTCTGCACGACACCCCTGCTGTCGACCGCGTAGTGCAGCGCGGAGTCGAACGCCAGCGGCATCCCGTCGTGGAGCCGGTTGTAGATGACCCTGGCCACTTTGGGCATGTCCTGCGGCCGCGACGCCTCGGCCTGCACCAGACTCGCCACGATCACGACGTCGGTCGGGGTCATCTTGAGTGCCGAGGCGCCCGACTCGAGCTTCAGCGCGGTGGCCTCCGTGGCGAACTTCGCCGTCATGGTTCTCAGCAGACCTGCCGGCGAGGAGCCGGGGTTCACCGGATAGGTCGCCGGGAAGAGATAGCCCTCCGCGTCGCCATGCGCGTACGACGGGAGGCCGAGCGCCGCCGTGTCGGCGAAGGCTGCCTGCATCTGCCCGAGAGTGAACCTGGTGTGCGCCGCGAGCGAGGCGAGGATCTCCTTGGCTCGCAGGCCCTCGGGAATGGTCACCTGTTCGCCGACCAGCGTGCTCGGTTTCAGCATCAGCTGCAAAGCCCCGGCACCGGACATCTGCAGTTTCATGCGATAGAAGCCGACCTGGATGCCCAGCGAGCGGCTGTCGTTCCTGGCGGCCGCGGTGAACGCCTCGACGCTCTTGACTACGTGGTCGTGCAGCAGCGTCGCGCCGATGTCGGCAGACGTGTCCCCGTTCTGGACCTGGACGATGAGAGAACCGTGACCCGGCCCGGGGTAGTCGGCGGGGTTGGAGAGCCAGCCCTTGATCGCGGCGACACCCTGCACGTAGCCGACCGCTCCGATCGCCACGATGATCGCGAGAGCGACGAGGACGGCGAGGCAACCGCGCCATCTGCGCGGCGAAGGGGTGTACCCCTCTGCCTCGAGCGTGCCGATACCGAGGTCGCTCACGCGTGCCGCCTCACTTCCGACCCTGCAGGGACCCCCGTCGTGCGCTCGACGTCGAGCGCGTGCTGCAGGATGACGACAGCGGCAGCCTGGTCAACTACCGCCCGCTGCTTCGCACCTTTCGTGCCGCGCTCCCGAAGGACCCGCTCCGCACTCACCGTAGTCAGTCTCTCGTCGCTCAGGCGAACCGACACCTCGAGGTGACGGTCCTGGATCTCTTGGACCAGCCGGTCCGCGAAGGCACTGACCTTGACAGCAGCAGGTCCGGCCGCCCCCGACATCGAGAGCGGGAGCCCGACGACCACCTCGACCGCGTCGAGCTGCTCCGCCAGGTCGGCGATTCGGGCGAGGTCCCCCCGGCCGCGCCGGATGGTCTCGACCGGTGTAGCCAGCACGCCGCCGCTGTCGCTGGCGGCCACCCCGATGCGGACGTCCCCGACGTCGACCCCGAGCCGCACCCCTGGGCGGTACGTGGCTGTCACGCCGCCGGCGCGCGGTCCGCTATCGCCCGCTCGACGGCGGCCAGCGCCGCTGACGCGCCGCTGGGTCGTGTCCCGCCGCCCTGCGCCACGTCGTCCTTGCCGCCGCCGCTCCCGCCGAGCGGCCCGGTGGCCGCCTTGACCAGGACGCCGGCACGAACGCCCGCAGCGCGTGCCGGGTCGTTGACAGCGACCACCACCGACGCCTTCTCGTCGCGCACCCCGACGACCGTGACCACGCCCGGGCGGTCGGAGCCGAGCCTGGCGCGCACGTCGAGCGCCAGCGTCCGCACGTCCCCTGCGTCCACGTCGTGCACCACCTGACCGACGTAGCGGATCCCGTCAACGTCGGCGGCACCGGCGGCGAGCCGGTCAGCGCCCGACAGCAGCACCCGGTTTCGGGCGGCGGCCAGCTCCTTCTCGGCCCTGCGCACCCGCGACAGCAGGTCGCCGACCCGATCGGCCAGCTGGTCCGACGGAGCCTTGAGAAGGTCGGCCAGGTTGCGAACCAGGTCGCGCTCGCGAGCGAGGTACTGCCAGCCCTCGAGCCCGACCAGCGCCTCGACCCGGCGGTTGCCCGCCCCAACTGACGACTCGGACGTCACGACGACGGTGCCGATCTGCGACGCGTGCGCGACATGGGTGCCCCCGCACAGCTCCCGCGACCACTCGCCGCCGATCTCGACGACGCGCACGAGCTCGCCGTACGTCTCGCCGAACAGCGCGAGCGCACCGAGCTGCTGGGCCTCCGGGAGCGTCATGAGGGTCGCCGTGACCGGCAGGTCACGGCGCAGAGCGCCGTTGGCCACGTCCTCGAGATCGCGAACCTGGCCGTCGGTCAGCGCCGATGCCCACCCGAAGTCCAGTCGCAGGTAGCCGGGCCGGTTGTAGGAGCCGCTCTGCAGCGCGGTGGGCCCGAGCACCTCGCGCAGCGCGGCATGCACCACATGGGTGCCGCTGTGCGCCTGGCAGGCGCCGAGCCGCCACTCCGGGTCGACCGAGGCCCCGACAGCCGTCCCGACTGCCAGCGAGCCCGCCACCACCCGCACCTGGTGGGCGACCAGACCTCGCACCGGTCGCTGGACGTCCAGCACCGCGGCGCTGCCGCCGTCCCAGACCAACTCTCCGGCGTCCGCATTCTGCCCGCCGGACTCCGCGTAGAACGGCGTCCGGTCCAGGATCACCTCACCGATCGCGCCCGCGACGAGCTCGAATTCGGTCCGGCCCTCGCGAAGCGTGGCCATCACCGTGGACTCGGTGCTCAGCGTCGAGTAGGCCTGCCAGTCCGTGGGACCCGAGGCGTCCAGCACCTGCCGGTAGGCGCTCAGGTCGGCGTGCGAGCCCTTCTTGGCCTTGGCGTCCGCCTTCGACATCGCCCGCTGCTCGGCCATCAGCTGCCGGAACCCGACCTCGTCGACGGACAGTCCCTGCTCCGCCGCCATCTCCAGCGTCAGGTCGATCGGGAACCCGTAGGTGTCGTGCAGCGCGAAGGCGTCGCTCCCGGAGACCGTGCCCGTGCCCGCCTGCTGCGTGCGCTCGGCCGCGAGGTCGAAGATCGCCGTGCCCGCCCGGAGCGTCTGCCGGAAGGCCTGCTCCTCGGCGTACGCGATCCCTGCGATTCGGTCCCACTGCGCGTCGAGCTCGGGGTAGGAACGGCGCATCATCTGGTACGACTGCGGCAGCAGCTCCGGCAACGTCGGCTCGTCGACGCCGAGGAGGCGCATCGACCGGACGGCTCGGCGCAGGATCCGTCGCAGCACGTAACCGCGAGCCTCGTTGCCCGGCGTCACACCGTCGGAGATCAGCATCAACCCGCTGCGCACGTGATCGGCGACCACCCGCAGCCGGGTGTCGTCGGCGTGGTCGACACCGTAGGTCCGGCCCGCCAGCTCGGCCGCCCGGAGCAGCACCGGCGCGACCTCGTCGATCTCGTAGATGCTCCCCTTGTCCTGCAGGAGCATCGCCATCCGCTCGAGGCCCATGCCGGTGTCGATGTTCTTGGCGGGTAGCTCCTCGGCCACGTCGAAGTCGTCCTTGCCGCGGACCGCGCTCAGCCGGACCTGCATGAAAACCAGGTTCCAGAACTCCATGTACCGGTCGCCGGCCTTCTCGATATCGCCCTCAGGACCGAAGTCGGGCCCGCGGTCGAGGAACAGCTCCGAGTCAGGCCCGCCGGGGCCGGGGATCCCCATGTGCCAGTAGTTGTCCAGCTTCCCGAGCCGGTGGATCCTCTCGTCCGGAAGGCCGGCGATCCTCTTCCACAGCGCGACGGACTCGTCGTCGTCGAGGTAGACCGACACGTGCAGCTTCGACTCCGGCAGCCCGAAGCCGCCGTCTGCCTGGGACTTCGTGACGAGGTCCCAGGCGTGCCCGATGGCGCCCTCCTTGAAGTAGTCGCCGAACGAGAAGTTGCCGTTCATCTGGAAGAACGTGCCGTGCCGGTCGGTCTGGCCGACCTCCTCGATGTCGTTGGTCCGCACGCACTTCTGCACGCTGACGGCGCGCGGGAACGGCGCCGGCTCCTGACCGAGGAAGTACGGCACGAACGGCACCATGCCGGCGTTGACGAACAGCAGGTTCGGGTCGTCGAGCAGCAGCGAGGCGCTGGGCACGACGGTGTGGCCGCGCTGCTCGAAGTGCGCGATGAACCTGCGCCTGATCTCAGCGGTCTCCATCGGTGTCGCGCACTCCTTCACTTTGCTGGCGTCGGTGCCGGGGAGAGGCCGATCCTTCGATCCTGCCCGGTACGTCGACCACCGGGCCGCCGTCGACCACCGGGCCGGCGCTGCCGAGAGCGGCGTCGTGCCGGATCTGCGCCTCCCGCTCGGCCATCCCCGCCGCGACCTCGGCCGAGAAGACGCGCAACCCCGCCCCGGCCGCAGCCGCGCGTGCGGTGATGCCCCCGGGCGTGAGGTTCTGGGCCGTCCGCTTGGCCTTGAGGATCCCATAGACGCCGGTAGCCGCGCCGACCGCGAACCAGGCCACCCTGCTCACGGCCGCCACCCCGCGTTGCGGGGCGGTCGCACCGCCTCCTGGCGCTGCATCCGCCGCCGGCGCTTCAGCTCCTTGCGGAAGGCGTAGACCACCCGCATCCGCTGCTCCTCGCCCAGTGCCCGGCGCACCCCGTAGGTGAAGGCGGCCAGCTTGATCATCGGGTCCGCGGCCACCAGGGAGACGACGCTCGCCGCCGCGGGGTCGCCCGGCTGCGACAGCTGGCTCTCGCCCACGCCGGTTATGACCGGGACACTGTCGACGGCCGGCCCCGGTTCAGGCGCCCGCCGCGGCCGCCACTCCGCGCCGACCGTGTCGCGCACCTGCCGCAGCTCCATCTCGAGGCGGTCGACGCGCCACCGCAGAGCAACGACGAGCCCGCCGAGCCAGGCGAGGCCGATGAGGCCAAGCACCGCCGCTACGGCGAGCAACACGGTCGCCATGGCTGCGCCTCCCACGTCTCGACCCGGAAGCGTCCAAGAGTATCGGACCGGCCTACGGCAGGTCGTCTCCGTCGAGGATCGCGTCGACCTTGGCCAACCGGTCGGCGAAGGCGGCCTCCTGCCCGTGCCTGGTGGGGCGGTAGTACGTCGTACCGGCCACCGACTCCGGCGCATACACCTGTGCGACGACACCGCGCACGTCGTCATGGGGGTAGGCGTACTCGGCGCCGTGCCCGAGCTTGTTCGAGCCGCCGTAGTGGGCGTCGCGCAGATGCAGGGGAACGGCCGACAGCTTGCCGGCCCGTACGTCGGCGAGCGCGGCGTCGACCGCGGTGATGACGGCGTTGGACTTGGGGGCGAGTGCCAGGGCGATGACCGCCTGTCCCAGGTTGAGCCGTGCCTCCGGCATGCCGATCAGCTGGACGGCCTGCGCGGCCGCGACGGCTGTCGTCAGAGCCGTCGGGTCGGCGAGTCCGATGTCCTCGCTGGCGAGGATCACCAGCCGCCGCGCGATGAACCGAGGGTCCTCGCCGGCGGCGACCATCCGCGCCAGGTAGTGCAACGCGGCGTCGACGTCGCTGCCGCGGACCGACTTGATGAAGGCGCTGATCACGTCGTAGTGCTGGTCGCCGGCTCTGTCGTAGCGCACCGCAGCGCGGTCGACCGCCACGACCACGGCGTCCAGGTCGACGTACGGCGTGCCGCGCGCTCCTGGACCGGCACCTGCCGCGGCCGACTCGAGGTAGGTGAGCGCACGTCGGGCGTCGCCGCCGGCCAGCCGCACCAGCTGGTCCAGCGCGTCTGGCGTGACCTCGACGTCGCCGCCAAGCCCCCGGGGGTCGGCGCAGGCACGCTCGATCACCGAGCGGATGTCATCGTCGCCGAGCGGCTCGAGCGTCAGCAGGAGTGACCGGGACAACAGGGGGGCGATCACCGAGAAGAACGGGTTCTCGGTTGTGGCGGCGACGAGCGTCACCCAACGGTTCTCGACGGCGGGGAGCAGCGCATCCTGCTGAGCTTTGCTGAAGCGGTGCACCTCGTCGATGAAGAGCACAGTCTCGCGGGCGCCGGAGGCGAGACCTCGGCGAGCCGAGTCGATCACCGCGCGGACGTCTCGGACGCCGGCCGACGTGGCGGACAGCTCGACGAACCGTCGCTCGGTGGAAGCTGCGACGATCGCGGCGATCGTCGTCTTGCCGGTTCCGGGCGGCCCCCAGAGGATGACGGCAGACGACGCATCGCTCTCGATGATCTGCCGGATGGGCGATCCCGGGGCGAGCAGATGCCGCTGCCCGACCACCTCGTCGAGCCGCGACGGACGCATCCGAACGGCTAGCGGAGCACTCGCGTTCGGCGCTGCGGCAACGCCGGACGAGGGGCGTCTCGGAGGAAGGTCGTCGAAGAGGACGTCTTCGCCGTCGATCAGGTCCCGGCCGCCGCTGGCTCGACGGGCGCCGTCGCGATCACGCGCAGCGGTTCGGCGAAGTGGCAGGCGACAAGCCGGCCACCGACCTCGAGGAGCGGAGGCTCCTGTTCGGCGCAGATGTTCTGGGCCTTCCAGCACCGAGTGCGGAAACGACAGCCGGACGGCGGGTTGATGGGGCTCGGCACATCTCCCACCAGCCTGATCCGCTCGCGGCGGCCGCCGATGGCCGCTTGCTTGACGTCGGGGGCGGCGGAGAGCAATGCCTGGGTGTAAGGGTGGTGCGGTGTGTTGTAGATCTGGTCGCGGTCACCGGTCTCGACGATCTTGCCGAGGTACAGGACCGCGACGCGTGGACAGAAGTGCCGCACGATCGCCAGGTCGTGGGCGATGAAGAGGAAGGCGATGTTGAACTCACGCTGCAGGTCCTGCAGCAGGTTGACGACCTGGGCCTGGATAGACACGTCCAGAGCGGAAACCGGCTCGTCGGCCACGATCAGCTTGGGGTTGAGCGCCAGCGCTCGCGCGATGCCGATGCGCTGGCGCTGGCCGCCGGAGAACTCGCTGGGGTACCTGTTGTAGTGCTCGGGGTTGAGCCCGACCACCTCGAGCAGCTCTTGGACCCGGCCGACGACCTTGCCTTTGGGGACGGTCTTGTGCACAGCTATCGGCGCCGCCACGATCGAGCCGACGGTGTGCCGCGGGTTCAGTGACGAGTATGGATCTTGGAAGATGAGCTGGATCTCCCGCCGGTAGGGCAACATCGCTCGCCGGCCGAGATGCCCGATCTCGTCCCCCTCGAACTTGACGCTTCCGGCCGTTGGGTCGTAGAGCCTCGTGATCACGCGGCCCGTTGTCGTCTTGCCGCACCCGGACTCCCCGACAAGGCCGAGCGAACCACCCTTCTCGAGCGTGAAACTGACGCCGTCGACCGCCTGAACGTGACCTACCGTCCGTCGAAGCAGGCCACCCGACTTGACCGGGAAGTACTTCTGCAGACCCTCCACCTGAAGAAGCGGCGGGCCAGAATCCTGAGCCGTCGGCTGGCTGCCGGCCACGCTCGCGCCGCTCACCGGAGCACCTCGTCTCTGACCTCGTTCTGGTAGATGGCCTCAGGGTCGGCGAGGTGGCATCGCAAGAAGTGGGCCGGTTGGCCGCTTTGCCGCAGCTCCGGCAGCTCGTTGACGCACCTGCCACCCTCGACCTTGTCCTGGTGGACGCATCGGGGGTGGAAAGAGCAGCCGGATGGCGGGCTCAGCAGGCTCGGCGGTGTGCCCGGAATGGGAAGCAACGGCTTGTCCGGGTCGCCGACGGTGTCCGCGATACTGCCGAGCAGCCCCCACGTGTACGGCATCTGCGGATGGGTGAGCAGCTGCTTGCACGAGCCCGTCTCGACGCAGCGTCCGGCGTACATGACCAGCACGTCGTCGGCGATCTCGGCAATGACGCCGAGGTCGTGGGTGATCAGCACGACCGCCGAGCCGAACTCCTTCTGCATCTCCTGGATCAGGTCGAGGATCTGGGCTTGGACGGTCACGTCGAGGGCTGTCGTCGGCTCGTCCGCGATGAGCAGTCGCGGGTTGTTGACGAGCGACATCGCGATCATGGCGCGCTGGCGCATGCCACCGGAGAACTGGTGAGGGAAGTCGTCGACCCGTCGGTCCGGC
>JBBQKY010000111.1:0-8459 GCA_038327385.1 Propionibacteriales bacterium | reverse complement strand
GTAGCCCAAGAAGGCAGTGAAGGTGACATGGTGGCTTACCGGAGCAAGTGCGCTGCCACAGGACAGGGCGTGGACGGGCACTTCGTCGAGAGCGGGCAACAGGGTCGCGGAGACGGGTCGCAGTCCAACCACGAGCCCGATAACCAGGCACAGGAGCCCAAGAGCGACGACCACGATGCTCACACGCTTCACGTGAAGCCTTCCGACAGCCCGTCTCGGCCCTTGTCCAGCGGTGGATGCCCGACCACTCACGCCAGCGGGCGACGACTCGCTTGCTGCTGACATGTCGCCGACGCGACCGGCGCGACCGACGCGGACAAGCCGGCACCTTCCGGTCAAGATAACCTGACGCCGCTCCGCCTCGGTCGTGACCAACTGCGCAGATGCGCGGAACTGGCCGCCGCACGCACCGGATCGGTGCTGCGGCATGACACGCGAGCGCGTGGCAGCTGACTCGGCGTGGTGCGGACATTTGGCGCAAAGCCGGGTCTACCGTCGGCAGTGTGATCGGACCTACGGGCCGGAAACGCCTCGGGGAGCAGTGACCATGGCTGTCACGCGATGCACCTGCATCCGCGACGACGGGCTACGTCGCGTCCTGCCGGACCCCGACTGCCCGGCGCCTTCACACCTGCATGACGAGTGCCAGGAGATGGGCCGGGCGCTGCCGCGCGTCGACTAACCAGCCAGCCTTCGCACGACGCCCTTGACACGCCCCCGAGACCTGGTTGTAGCGGCGCTCTGATCTCGGCCACTGCCGGTGACGGCCGGCGCAGGAGCCCGACCCGACAGAACCCACCCCGAGCCGACAGCGCCGACGCTGCCGCGCCGCTGCGTCGGATGTTATCAACATGTGATCGAACTCATGTTCGATCGGCACTGTTTCTTGTCTGCCTCCGCTGCTAGGGTCTCGCACATGTGTTCGATAGAACATGTATTCGACCACGGAGGCTCCCGATGACTCTTGCAGCTCTCAGCATTCCAGCCCCAGCGGGGGATGTGCAGCTTCGCCGCACCGCCGAGCGCAGCCACCCGCGGCGACCCAGCCGCGCGACGCAGCGCAGCACCGTCCGCCTCACCCTGCGGGGGCGTCTGGTCGTCCTGCTGGCTGTCGTTCTGGCGGCATTGGGCGTCTTCGCCGAGCGAGGGGGACCAGCCGAGTCGACCAGCGTGGTGCATCATCCCCACCTGGCAACCGTAGTGGTGGCCCCAGGCGAGACGGTGTGGGACATCGCTCGCACGGTCTCTGACGGCGCGGACCCGCGGGCGGTGGTCGCGGAGATCGAGGACCTCAACTCCCTTCCCGATGCTGGCTCGATCCGCGTCGGGCAGCCGTTGTACGTCCCGGCCTCCTGACGGGCAGGAACGAAGCCACAGTCAAAGGTCTAGACCCAAACTCGGCCGCTCCCTAGTCTGAGCGAGTGCAAGCGCAGACCACGCCCGAGCCGCCGCTGGTGCAGACCGGCACCGCGGCACCGGCTCGGCGGCCACGTCTCCCTGGCCGGGCGCGCATCGTGATCGTCGGCGGTGGAGTGGGCGGCGCCAGCATCGCCTACCACCTGGCCGAGCGTGGGGAGCGCGACGTCGTCCTGCTCGAACGCGCCGAGCTGACGAGCGGCTCGACCTTCCACTCGGCCGGTTTGGTGGGCCAGCTGAGAGCCGACCCGGCGCTGACCCGGATGAACATGTACTCCGTCGAGCTGTACCGGGAGCTACAGCGCGGCGACGATGCCCCCAGCTGGGTCGAGAGCGGCGGCATCAAGCTCGCCTCGTCACCCGAACGGCTAGCGGAGATCCGTCGCCAAGTGGCCTGGGCCACGACGTACGGCCTGCCCCTGCACGAGATCTCGGTCGCCGAGGCGGCGGACAGGTTCCCGCTGATGGATCCCTCCGGCGTGGTGGGAGCGGCGTTCCTCGAGTCCGACGGCTACGTCGACCCGTCGCAGCTGTGTCACGCCCTGGCCAGCCGGGCTCGGAGGGCAGGAGTCGCGGTGAGCACCCACACTCGGGTGCTCGCGATCGAGACGGCCGACGTGCGACGTGGCTCGGCCCGCCCCGAGGGGCGAGCGGTGCAGCGCGTGCGCACCGACCGCGGCGATATCCAGTGCGAGATCGTCGTCGACGCGGCAGGCATCTATGCCGCCGAGATCGCTCGGATGGTCGGCGTCCGGGTGCCGGTGGTGCCGATGTCGCACCAGTACGTGGTCACCGAGGCCCTCCCCAGCGCGGCGGAGACGATCACCCCCAGGGGCCGAGTGATGCCGACGCTGCGCGACCCTGACCTGCTCGTTTACTGGCGGCCCGAGGGAGCCGGCCTCCTGATGGGTGGGTACGAGCGCAGCCCGGCGGCCTGGCGGGCCACCCTCACGTCGTACGACGACATCCCGGGCGACTTCAACGGGAGGCTGCTGCCGGTGTCCTGGGAGCGGTTCGAGGAGCTCGCCGCCAACGCGGCGAAGCGGGTCCCGGTCATGGCCGACGTCGGGATCCGCACGTTCATCAACGGCCCGGAGGCGTTCACGCCGGACAACGAGTTCTGCCTCGGCGAGACGGAGGTGACGGGTTTCCTCGTCGCGGCCGGCTTCTGCGCGCATGGGATCGCTGGAGCGGGCGGCATCGGCAAGGTGATGGCCGACTGGGTACTCGACGGCCGCCCGGCCATGGACCTCTGGCACATGGATATCAGCCGCTTCGGCCCGGCCCACACGTCGCCGTCGTACACGATGCGCCGGACGAGCGAGACCTACCAGAAGTACTACGACATCAGCTATCCCGCGGTCGAACGGGAGTCGGCCCGCCCGCTGCGCCTGTCGCCGGTCTACGAGTGGCACAAAGCGCACGGAGCCAGCTTCGGCGAGAAGGCGGGCTGGGAGCGGGTCAACTACTACGAGACCAACGCCCCTCTCGGTGACGAGACGCTGCGGCCCGTCGGGTGGGCCGGGCGGACTTGGTCGCCGGCGACGGGCGCCGAGCACCACGCCACCCGCACGACCGCGGGACTCTTCGACGAGACGTCGTTCGCCAAGCTCAGCGTGAGCGGGCCGGACGCCGCCGCCTTCCTCGACTGGGTCTGCGACAACGAGGTGGCCCGGGCGATCGGCGCCGTCACCTACACCCAGGCGCTCAACGACCGCGGCGGCATCGAGTCGGACTTCACGGTCACCCGTCGGCGCGCGGACGAGTTCCTCGTCGTCACGGGTACGGCGTTCGGCTCGCACGACCAGACGTGGCTGCGAAAGCGGGCTCGCGACGACGGCTTCGACGTGCGGGTGGACGACGTCACCGGATCGCTGGTGTGCTTCGCGCTCTGGGGACCGCAGGCACGGGAGATCCTCGGCTCGCTCACGCCGGCCGACGTCTCCGACGAGGCGTTCGCTTTCATGACGGCTCAAAGCACCACCGTGGGCGACATCCCGGTCACGGCGCTGCGGGTGTCGTTCACCGGTGAGCACGGCTGGGAGGTCTATGCGAGCACGGAGTACGGCGCTGCCCTCTGGGCACTGCTGGTCGACGCCGGCAGTGAGCACGGACTGCGCCCGTGCGGATACCGCGCGATCGACTCGCTGCGGCTCGAGCGCGGCTACCGGGTGTGGGGTTCCGACGTGACCTCGGAGACCAACCCGCTGGAAGCGGGCCTCGGGTTCTGCGTGCGGCTCGACAAGCCAGCCGGCTTCGTCGGAGCTCACGCGCTTCGGGAGGTCAAGGCCATCGGGGTCTCACGCCGCCTCTGCTGCCTGGTCCTCGACGACCCGCGGTCCGTCGTCCTCGGCGGTGAGCCGGTCAGCGTGGACGCCGCGGTGGTCGGGCGGGTCACTTCCGGCGGGTACGGCTACACCGTGCGGCGCTCGATCGCCTACGCCTACCTGCCGGTGGACTCGGCTGCCCCCGGTACGGCGGTCAGCGTGGACCTGTTCGGCCGGCCGGTCGGCGCCACGGTGGTCACGCAGCGACAGCTTCGGTCCCTCGTCTCGGCCGACGTCGACTAGGGCGGACTACGACTAGGGCGGACTACGACTAGGGAGCAGCGCGGAGGGCGCCGCCCGCGTCGGCGA
Source organism: Propionibacteriales bacterium (assembly GCA_038327385.1). Lineage (GTDB taxonomy): Bacteria > Actinomycetota > Actinomycetes > Propionibacteriales > Nocardioidaceae > JAWWPG01. The sequence continues at coordinate 4,407 of JBBQKY010000111.1, read as the reverse complement.
CGGTGCGCACGGTGATCCTGATCCGGTCGGGGCGGAACAGGTCGGAGGCGTACTCGATCGGCTGGCCGGCCGCGGAGGCCGCCGTCCGCTCAATGCGGAGCAGCGCCGACCCTGCCGGCACCTCCAGCAGCTGCGCCACCGCGTCGCCGGCGACGTAGGGCTCGAGATACTCGGTCGCGGTCTGGGGCGCGAGGTCGTAGTCCCGTCGCATCCGCGCGTAGAGGGAGCCGGTCAGTCGCCGGTCGAGGAGCCCCGGGAAGAGCTCGGCCGGCAGGTAGGAACGCTCGAGCGCCAGCGGCTGACCGTTCGCCCGCCGTACCCGGACAACCTCGTACACCTGGTCGCCGCGACCGATCTCGAGCGCCTTGGTCACTCGGGCCGAAGGCGGCACCAGGCCCGAGCTGACGACGCGGGCGCTGGCGCGCACCTGGCCGCGACGCAGCTGCTCGGTGAAGCCGGCCAGCCCGGTGATGTCGCACTCGATCGTGGGCTCGACGATGAACGTGCCACCGCTTCGGCCCGGTATCCGCTTGACGGCGCCCCTCACCTCGAGCGCGGACAGCGCCTGCCGCAGCGTCATCCGGCTCACCCCGAGAGCCGACGCGAGGTCGGACTCCTTGGGCAGCCGGTCTCCCGGCGTCAGCGTCCCCGCGGTCATCAGCTCGGTCAGCCACTGCTCGATCTGCTGGTACGCCGGCGGCCCGCCCGCCATCGCGAAGGCAGGCGGACCCGTGACCAGCGCCGCGGCTGGCCCGTTCGCAGCCGCGGCGCCGAGTACTGGTGCCGTCGTCACTCAGGTCTCGAATACCTCGACCACAGTGGGATCGATCGTGTGCTTCGGACCTGTGAACCAGTGCTTGACCGACAGGTGCCAGTAGACCCAGAGCAAGATCAGGGCCGCACCTGTGACGATCCCGGTGTAGTTCACGAACTTCCAGTCGAAGTCACTCGTGAAGGGCACCCCGAGCTTCGACGTGGGCAGCACGAAGTACACAGTCGTGATGGCGATCTCCGCCACGGCCAGCGGTGCCATCCACTTCCACTTGGTCCCAAGGTTCCAGCTGCCCTGCTGGAAGGCGTCGCCCATTCTCCACCGCAGGTAGATCGGGATCGCGAAGGCCAGATAGAGGCCGATGACACCGATCGACACCACCGCCGAGAAGGCGAGTCCGACGTAGATAGGAGCATCTGCAGTCCCGATGTTGAACTGGATGAGAGCAGGTGCCGTCATGATGGCGGACACGACCGCCGTGAGGTAGACGGCGTTGACGGGCACCCGGTTGGCGTTCAGGTGTGACCACGCCTTCGATGCCGGAAGCGCACCGTCACGGCTGAAGGCAAACAGCATGCGCGTGCAGGATGTCATGCATGCCGTGGCGCAGAACAGCTGACCCGCCGAGGCGATCAGCAGCACGACTGAGCCCCATCTGTTGCCGAGCGCCTGGTCGAAAATCACCTGCACACCGCCACCCCCAGCGGTCACCGCGTCCTTGTCCTGGACGGCGTACACGAAGGACAACAGCAGGATGTAGCCACCGACCGCCGAGTAGAAGATCGACTGCCAGATACCTCTGGCCGCCCCCTTCGCCGCCCCCTGCGTCTCCTCCGAGAGGTGGGCGGACGCGTCGTAGCCGGTGATCGTGTACTGCGTCAGCAGGAAGCCGAGCGGCAGGACATAGAACAGGAACCCGATCCCGCTTGTCTCTCCACCGAACAGGCCACCGGTGTTGTTGACCGTGCCTGTGAAGACGTCGGAGGTGGAGGAGTGGTGATCAGGGACGACCCACAAGATCAAGACGACCGCGGCCGCTCCGGCCACATGCCACCACACGGAGATGTTGTTTATGACGGCGAGCAGGTGGCTGGAGAAGATGTTCAGCAGCGAGATGATCACCAGGATCACCAGGAAGATCCAGAACACCCGTTGCAAGGAGTAATTGTTGGCCCACGATGTGCTCATCCGGCTGAAGGCGAAGTCGAAGAATGTCGCGCATCCATACGCGACGGACGCCACGATGGCCAACAAGCCGATCAGGTTCAACCAACCCGTGTAGTAGCCGGCCTTGGGCCCGCCGAGCTTCGATGCCCACCAATAGATGCCGCCGGACGTCGGGAAGGCGGACACCAGCTCTGACATGCAGAAGCCGATGATCAGGATGAAGGCCGAGATCAGGGGCCAGCCCCATGAGATGGCAACCGGTCCACCGTTGTTCCATGCGACGAAGAACGTGGTGAAGCAGCCAGCCAGGATGGAGATGATCGAGAACGAGATGGCGAAGTTCGAGAATCCTGACCAGCTGCGGTGCAGCTCCTGCTTGTAACCGAGCTCGGCGAGCCGTTGCTCGTCCGCACTCAGCGGCTTGGTGTCGGACATGCGATCCCTCCGGTGGGTTGGGCGGCGGCGTCGAGCAGTCGCTCGAAGTCGGGTCCGTCGAACTCCGCGACGGCTCGGTCGTACTTCTGCATTCCCCACGTCCAGAAGTCGAAGTCCTGGGTGCTGGTGGCGTCCTGAATGCACGCCCACAGCGTCCAGAGGTACTTCGACATCAGGCCGTAGAGCCGGACGCGAGCCATGAGGGCGGGCCGCTCCCGGTCGAAGTAGGAGCCGACGAGGATGTCGAGGTGGTCGAGCGGCAGGGTGGCCTCGCTCCAGATGTTCCCGAGCTCGAAGCACGGGTCGTTGTTGCCGGCGTACTCGAAGTCGATGACCCAGATTCGCTCGCCGTCGTCGATGAAGTTGGCAGCGAGCAGGTCGTTGTTGCAGGGCACGGTGTCGAGCGGGTACGCCGAGAGGGCGGCCTTGACCTGCGACGCCTTCGGCATCAGCTCGAGGTAGCGGCCCGGCAGCCGGAACCCGCGCGCGATGACAGTGTCCAGGTATGCGCGGTGGACCTCGAACACCAGGAAGTCGTTGACGAACCGAGGCCCGCCATGGAGCTGCCGACAGGCCGCCGCGACCCGAGGCAGCATCTCCTCGCTGGCGAGGTCCTCGTCGGTCAGCGTGTGCCCGTCGACGTACTCCACCACGAGCAGGTGGTGCTCCGGGACGTACTCGACCACTTGTGGCGCGGCGCCGGACGTCGCCGCTGCTTGCGAGTTCGCGAACTCGGCGTCGCGGTCGATTGCGAGAAGCGAGCTGTCCTTCTGGGACAGCCTCACCACCACGTCGCGCGTCGCCGTTGTGACTCGCAGATTCGTGTTGGTCAGCCCGCCGACGAGCGCTGTGACACTTCGTGGCCCGTCGTCGAGACATCGCAGATGGCTGAGTGCCGACGTGATGTCGTCAGGCGCCACGCCCTGCCACCTCCGTTCACGGCGACTGAATCCTGGTGGAATGCTAGTGGCGCGGTCTTCCTCCGGTCTAGACTCATTGAGATTTCCGCCTTCCGTCGAAGGGACCCGTCACCATGGCCAAACCTTCCCTGCTCGCCGTCGACCAGCTTCGCGCGCTCGTCGAGAGCGGAGATGTGGACACCGTCGTCGTGGCGTTCACCGACATGCAAGGCAGGCTTCAGGGAAAGCGGATACACGCGCAGTTCTTCGTCGACAGTGTTCTCGAGCACGGGACGGAGGGGTGCAACTACCTGCTCGCCGTCGACGTGGACATGAACACCGTCGGAGGCTACGCGATCAGCTCGTGGGACAAGGGTTACGGGGACATGGAGTTCGTGCTCGACCTGGCGACGCTGCGACGTACTCCATGGTTGCCCGGCACCGCTATGGTGCAGTGCGACCTGGCCTGGCTCGACCACGACCACACCGAGGTGGCGGAGTCGCCGCGGCAGATCCTCAAGGCGCAGGCTGCGCGGGCCGAAGCGTTGGGTCTCGTCGGGTACGCCGGAACGGAGCTCGAGTTCAACATCTACAACGAGACGTACGAGGCGGCGGGCGACCGGCACTACCGGGGGCTCACGCCGGCCAACCAGTACAACGTCGACTACTCGCTGGTGGGGACCAGCAGGGTCGAGCCACTGCTCCGCGACATCCGTAACCACATGTACGCCGCTGGGCTGACCGTCGAGTCGGCGAAGGGTGAGTGCAACCTCGGGCAGCACGAGATCGCGTTCATGTACGACGAAGTGGTGCGCACGGCCGACCAGCACTCGGTCTACAAGACCGGAGCGAAGGAGATCGCCAGCCAGCACGGCAAGGCGATCACGTTCATGGCTAAGTACGACGAGCGGGAGGGCAACTCCTGCCACGTGCACATGAGTGTGCGGGGCTTGGGGGGCGAGATCGTGTTCGACGAGGGCGACGGCCAGACCCCAGTCTTCGAGCACTTCGTGGCCGGCGTGCAGGCGACGTTGGCCGACTTCACGCTGTTCTACGCGCCGAACATCAACTCCTACAAGCGCTTCCAGCCCGGGTCGTTCGCGCCGACGGCGATCGCCTGGGGACGCGACAACC
>JBBQKY010000110.1:0-8491 GCA_038327385.1 Propionibacteriales bacterium | reverse complement strand
AGCCGCGTCTCCGCGACACCCTGAGCAGCCATCCATCTAGGCGCGCCGTTGCCGGCACGCTCGTGCGACCTACCCGCAGACTCGGGCGGGCAGCCCTTCCGGCGACCGGAGTCGCCTGCGCCTGCGCGGCTCCTTGGACGTTGTCCAGGGGCCGACTTGGTCTTGCTCCCAGTGGGGTTTACCCAGCCGCCGCGGTCACCCGTGGCGCTGGTGGTCTCTTACACCACCGTTTCACCCTTACCCGCACCCCGAGTTTGGTCGGGGCCGCTGGCGGTCTGTCTCTGTGGCACTGTCCCGCGAGTTGCCTCGGGTGGGCGTTACCCACCACTGTGCCCTGCGGAGTCCGGACCTTCCTCGACATGTACGACGCTCGCGCCGCGTGGTGCCGCGGCCGCCCGGTCGGCTCGCCCGCCCTACGAGCCTACCGGTTTGTGGTCACCCCGGCTGGCTGAGCTCGAAGCGGACGACCCGGGTTGAGGTGTCCGCCTCCACCAGCCGCACCGCCACTTCCCGGCCCAGCGGCAACGCGCCTCCATCCGCCGCGTTGACGCGCGCCTCGACCGCCGGGTCGTGGAGCACTACCACGCCAGCAGAGGAGTCCCGTCCGTCAACCTCGGTGACCACGCCGAGGAACGTCTCGCCAACGCGCGTCCGCAGCATCCCCGCCTCGACGAGAGACAGCACGGCCCCGTCGAACTGGTGCGCCCTCCGGTCGGCCGCGTCCATCTCCTTTGGCAAGCCGTGCAGGCGGGCGCGGACCCAGTCCGGAACCGGCTGGTCCGCACACAGCGCAACAGCTATCTCGCCCGCATACCGGTCCACCAGACGCCGAAGTGGCGCCGTCGTGTGCGCATACTCCGCAGCCAGCGCCGCGTGCTCGATGTGGTCCGGCACTCCCCCGTCGACCGCCACATAACCCGCACCGCGCAGCAGCGACGCACACGCGTTCAGCATCGCGGCGCCGGCTGGCGTGCTCGGGTCGACGGACCGTACGAAGTCCGGGTACAGCACCTCCGCGCGCCACTCCAGGTGCAGCGCCTCAGCAGTTCGACGTAGCCGGGCGATCGCCGAGTTGGGCGGTGCAGGCAAGGTCCTGACGATGCCGATGTCGCCGTACAGCATCATCTCCGCACAGCCCATGCCGGTCAGCAGCGAGATCTGCGCGTTCCACTGCTCGACGGGTAGCTGCTGGCGGTAGGTCAGCGACCATCGGTCGCCTTCGACGACGACCTCCTGCTCGGGAAGCGGAAGACTGACGCCACCCCGGACGGCCTCACGATGCAGCCGAAGCCTTCCCACCGTCTGCAGAAGCAGGAAGACCTCGTCGGCAGTCCCCGCGTCGATCTGGTGTTGCACGGACTCGTAGTCGAAGCGTTCGTGGCTGCGAACCTGGGCCCGTACGACGTCGAACCTCGTGCTCTCCCCGCTGTCATCCAGGTCGATCGTCCAGAGCAGCGCAGGGCGCACCTGATCAGGGAGCAGGCTGGCTGCGCCCTCGCTGAGCGCGGGCGGGTAGAGCGGGATGCGGTGATCTGGCGCATAGAGGGTCTCGCCGCGCGCGTGCGCCTCCTCATCGAGAGGGCCGCCCGGTACGACGAACGCGGCGACGTCCGCGATCGCATAGTGGACCCGGAAGCCGTCATCGCGGCGCTCGATGTGCACCGCCTGGTCCAGGTCCATCGAGCCCGCCGGGTCCAGCGTGACCAGCGGGATGTCGGTGCGGTCGAGAGCGGGCAGCTGGGCACCAGCCGCTGCCTGGTCGGCCGCAGCGAGCACCTCGTCTGCGAACTCACCCGGCAGGTGCAGCTCCGTCTCGATGGCTGCGAATTCGGCGGTGAGGGCGTGCCCGTCCTCGGCATTGAGCCGCACGCGACGCTGCGACACTGGGCAGCTCCCTTCCGGTGGTCGGCCTGGACCACCCTAAGCGCAGCGGCAGCGCCGTGATCGCGTGGTTACGCTCGTGCGGTGCTCATCCTGCTGCCCCCGTCGGAGGGGAAGTCATCCCCCGTCCGAGGCAGTCGGCTGGACTTGACGTCCCTGAGCTACCCGACGCTCAACGCGACCCGCGAGCGGCTGCTCCTGTCGCTGGTGAAACTGTGTCGCGACGACCCTGACCGGGCGCGCACCGCGCTGGGGTTGTCGCCCGGCCAGCTGAGCGACGTCGAGCGCAACGCCGGACTGCTCACCGCGCCGACCGCACCGGTTGCCAGGATCTACACCGGCGTCTTGTACGACGCGATGGGGATCGCCACGCTCAGTCAAGCCGCCAAGCGGCGAGCCGCCACCCGAGTTGCCGTGGCGAGCGCGCTCTTCGGGCTGGTCAGGCTGGGCGACCGCATCCCGTCGTACCGGCTGGGCGGCAGCACCACGCTCCCGCACATCGGGACGCTCGCCAGCGCCTGGCGGGGACCGCTCGGCGAGGTGCTGGAGAACGAGGCGCGGCGGGGTCTGCTGGTCGACCTGCGCTCGGGCACATATGCCGCGTTCTGGCGGCCGCGGGCGGGAAGCACCACGAACGCCGTCTCCGTGCGGGTGCTCCAGGAGAGCGCCGGCGTGCGCACCGTCGTCAGCCACCTCAACAAGGCGACCAAAGGACGGCTGGTCGCGAGCCTGCTGGAGGACGGCGCCAACCCGGGATCGGCCCGCGGCCTTGCGGCTGTGCTGTCCCGACTCGGCTGGCAGGTCGAACATGGCCCGCATGAACGGACACGGCTTGACGTCATTGTGACGTCGACTCAAGCCCGCTGATCCGCCGGCGACGAGAATCGGGAACGCTGCGAGAAGCCAGGCCGAACGCGAGGGGTCAGGGCTCAGGGCAACGCCAGCGGCAGGGGCAACGCCAGCGCACCACTTCCGCGCACAGGCTCGATACCGGGGCGGAACGCCGCGCCAGCGCACCACTTCCGCGCACAGGCTTGTGCCGACGGACCGCTAGGTCGAGGGGCCGCTAGGTTGTGGGCCGCTAGGTCAGTCGCGCACGCGGAGGCCGTCGAGCACCAGGCGGAGCATCCGACGCTGCTGGTCGGCGTCTGCTCCGGGCATCATCGTGCAGCCGCCCACCAAGCGGGTGACGTCGGAGACCTCGATGTCGGAGCGCACCACGCCGGCGCGCTGGGCGCCGCCGACGACAAGCTCGCCGGCCTCGCCGATCGCGGCCCGCGAGTGGATGAAGACCTGAGCGTCCTTGCCCGCCACGGCGACGATCTCCTGGAAGAGCACCCGCTTGGTGGCGGCGTACGCGCTGAACTCCGCGACCCACTGCTCCAGAGCGTCCCACGGCTCGAGCTCCGCGGTGAGCGTGCGCGCCAGGGCGGCGAGGCGGTCGACATCCTCCCGGTAGATCGACTCGAGCAGGTCGAGGCGGGTCGGGAAGTGGCGATAGAGCGTGCCGATCCCGACGCCGGCCCGGCGAGCGACCTCCTCGAGCGGCGTGTCACCACCCAGCTCCGTGAAGGTCTCGCGGCCACTCTCGATCAACCGGTCGTAGTTGCGCTGCGCGTCGGCACGCAGTGGGCGACGTGCGGGCGCCTCCGCAGTGACTGCGGGAGCTCCGGTGGTCATGGACCCCAGCCTTTCGACGTTCCTGGCAACTTCGGCACGATTCTGGCTTGCAAAGCGGAGGATGCCTCCGTATAGTAACCGGAGGGCCCATCCGCTTCATCGCAAACTCTACCCTAAGGAGCAAGCCTCCGTGCCTCTCCACACCAACCTCGACTCCCGCTTCGACAACCCCTCCGCTGGCGGCTCGGCTGCTCTCCCCGTGGAGGCAGCCGCGGATATCCGCCAGCTCGACGCTCCCCCCAGGTCCTGGGCCACCCGGCTGCTGCTGCCGGTGATCCTCGTCGCGCAGCTCATGGTCGTGCTGGACATGAGCATCGTCAACGTGGCGCTGCCCGACATGCAGGTGGCGCTGTCCTTCTCGCCCACCGGTCTGTCCTGGGTGCTGAACGCCTACACACTCGCCTTCGGGGGGCTGCTGCTGCTCGGCGCCCGCGCCGGTGACCTGCTGGGCCGGCGCCGTACCTTCATCGCCGGTATGGCCGTCTTCACCATCGCCTCGATGCTGGGTGGCCTCGCGACCGTGGGCTGGTGGCTGCTCGCCGCCCGCACGCTGCAGGGGATAGGTGCGGCGATGACCGCACCGGCAGTCCTGGCGTTCCTGACCTCGACGTTCGCCGAGGGTCGTGAGCGCACCCGCGCGCTGGGTCTCTACACGGCAGTCTCGATCGGCGGCGCCGCGATCGGGCTCATCACCGGCGGCATCCTGACTCAGCTGCTCTCGTGGCGCTGGGTGATGTTCGTGAACGTGCCGATCGGGGTGGCCGTCCTTCTCGGCGCTTCCTTCGCACTGACGGAGACCCCGCGCCAGGTCGGCAGGTTCGACCTGCCGGGTGCGATCTTGGCGACCCTCGGTACGACGTCGCTCGTGTACGGGTTTGTGCGTGCCGCGTCCGACGGCTGGCTCGACGCCGGCACGCTGGGTGCGCTGGCCATCGGCGTGGCTCTCCTCGCCGGCTTCGTCGTCAACGAGCAACGGGCATCCCACCCGATCACGCCGCTGTCCCTCTTCCTGGACCGCACCCGCGCCGGCGCCTATCTCGGTCGGTTCCTCCTGGTGGCGTCCATGACGGGCATGTTCTTCTTCCTCACGCAGTTCATGCAGGACGTCCTGCACTACGGGCCACTCAAGACGGGGCTCGGCTTCCTGCCTGTGACGATCGCCCTCTTCACAGCGTCGCAGGCCAGCGCCCGCGTGCTGGTCGAGCGCTTCGGCGAACGCACGGTGCTCTTGGTGGGCGTCGGCCTGTCCTTCTTGAGCATGGTGTGGCTGACCCAGCTCACGGAGACGAGCGGCTACCTGAGCGTCCTCGGACCCCTGGTCCTGCTTGGTCTCGGAAACGGGTCCGCGTTCGTGCCGCTCACCTCGGCCGGTCTGCATGCAGTCGAGCCGCGGCTGGCTGGTGCAGCCTCCGGACTGGTCAACGTCTCGCAGCAGGTTGGTGCATCGGTGGGACTTGCCGTGCTCGTCACGATCTTCGGCTCCGCACATGGCAGCGTCACCGCGCCGACCGTCGGCGGACTGAGCGTCGCGGAACAAGCCCGCCGGGCCTTCGTCGAAGGAGCCGCCGCGGCGTTCCTCGGTGGGGCGGTCCTGCTGGCGGTCGCGATCGCGATTGTCTCCGTGCTGGTACGACGTCGCCAGCCGACCCTCACCACGCCGGCGGAGATGGAGCTGGAAACCGCTCCCCCCGCCTGACCCGCCTGACCCCTCCCCCGATTCGTCAGCGGTTTAGACTGCCGCCGCCGCGGCGCACCTGCAGACGAATCGAGAGGGGTGACCACGGGCTCAGGGGACGACGGAGAAGCTGCGCAGCACACTGGCGCCCGACTCATAGAACCACAGCGTGGTGAGGGAGGCGGGCGCCAGCAGCATCCGGTGAGTGACCTCCCAGGGTGCCTGCAGGCAGTAGCGAACGGCCAGCTTGATCGGGTTGACGTGGCTCACTACGACGACGGTCTGACCCGCATACGCCTTGACTGTCGAGACGAGGGACGCCTCGACGCGACGTTGCACCTCAGCAATGGACTCCCCGCCGGGGGGCCTGGCGTTCGTCGAGCTGAAGAACTGCCGGTACTCCTGGGGCCAGCGCTCCTCGACGTCTCGGAACGTCAGGCCATCCCAGACGCCGAAGGCGCACTCCCGAAAGCCGTCGTCGATCTCGACCGGCAGCCCGATGCTGGCCGCCACCACCTCCGCCGTCTCGCGGGTACGCCGCAGCGGTGAGCTGATGAGCACGTCGATACCGCCCATGTCGGTGAGCCACCTGGCGGCCCGCCGCGCCTGCTCGATGCCGGGTTCGATGAGCCCCGGGTCCTCGTGACCCCCGGGCCCGGAGAACTTGTGGTCGGCGGTGTGCTGGGTCTCGCCGTGGCGCAGGAAGGTCACCTTGGTGGGCGTGCCGCTCATCGCGTCCTGGCCGAGCAGGAGGTGGGCGGCGGCGCTCGAGGGCACGGACTCCTCGACGCGGACGCTCCCCGGCTCATAGACCTCGCCCCTGGCGGCGGCGTCCATAGCGAGGTTGGCGAGCCGGTCCGCGTGCTTGTTCTGCTCGCGTGGGACCCACGTCCAGATGGTGCCGAACGGCGCGAGGCGCTGCGCCGCCACGGCAAGCGGGCGCATGTCCGGATGCTTGACCTTCCACCGGCCGGCCATCTGCTCCACCACCAGCTTGGAGTCCATCCGGACCTCCAGCAGTGCGTCGGGGGTGTGGTCGACGTACAGCTCGAGACCGGCGATCAGCCCGCGATACTCGGCTACGTTGTTGGTGGCGCGGCCGATGGACTCGGCCGCCTCGGCGATAACGGCTCCGGTGTCCGTGTCCTTGAGCACAGCCCCGAACCCCGCCGGACCAGGGTTTCCTCGCGACCCTCCGTCGGCCTCGATGACCACCCGTCGGCTACCCGTCACCGGGTCAGAGACCCGACTCATTGGTCCGCACGAGGATGCGGTTGCATTCCTCGCAGCGCAGCACCTCGTCACTAGGGGCGGCGGCGATGCGGGCCAGCTCCGCTGCCCCGATGTCCAGGCGGCAGCCGGTGCAGCGTTTGTGCTGAATGGCGCCGACGCCGACGCCGCCAAGCTGGGTGCGCAGCTTGGCGTAGAGCGTCAGCAGCGGCGGCGGGATGTCAGCCGCCAAGGTGACGCGCTCGGCCTCCGCCTCGGTCCGCTCGCGGGTGATGTCGGCGGTCGCCGCATCCCGGGTAACCGTCTTGTCGGCGATCTCGGCGTCCAGCGCGGCGGTCTGGGCGGCAAGCTCGCCAAGACGAGTCTGGGTGGTCTCCAGCTTCTCCATCACCTCGATCTCGACATCCTCGAGGTCACTGATCCGCCTGTCGAGCGTCCCTATCTCATGCTGCATTGCCTGTAGCTGCTTCGGGTCACCCACGAGGCCGGCCTCGATCCGCTCCCGGTTGCGCGTTCGCCTGCTCTTGACCTGCTCGACGTCGGCGTCGGCCTTGCGCTGCTCACGCCCCAGGTCCTCGACCTCTGTCTGCAGCCGGCCGTGCTGGGTGGCGAGGCCCTGCCGTCGCTCGGTGAGCTCGGCGACGGCGATCGCCGCGGGAAGCGTTTCCAGCCGGTGCGCAAGCAGGTCGAGCTGGGCTTCGACCGCCTGCAGGTCGAGCAGCTTGAGCTGGGCGAACGGGTCGGCTTTCAGGATGACTCCTCGTCGTGGTTGTCGGCGGCGCTGCCCGCTGGTTCGGGCGCCTCCGGCGGTGCCGTTAGCTCCGCGAGCCTGCCGGGTGCTGACCCCGCACGATGGTTCCACGGGTCGGTGCAGACGGTGGACACGGTGCAGACCACCGTCTTGCCGCTCGCCGCGAGACGCTCGCTGAGGGCCTGAGCGGCGGGCGGCAGCCACGTCCACTCCGCTGCCCAGTGCGGTACGTCGACCAGCGCGGGAGCTCCGACGTACTCACGCAGCTCGGACGCGGGGTGGTGGCGCAGGTCGGACGTCACGAAGACGTCGAGACCGCCTTGCCGCGCTGCGTCGAGCATGAAGTCCCCAGCGCCCCCGACAACTCCGACCGTGCGGACGGGCGTCGCGAGGTCACCGGCCACCCTGGCTCCCGTGGCGGTGGGCGGCAGGGCGTCCACCACGAGCTGCGCGAACGTGCGCAGGCTCATCGCTTCGGAGAGTGTTCCCACTCGTCCGGTGCCCCGCTCGCCGTCCACGCCCGCCATCTCGATGATGTCGAAGGCAGGCTCTTCATAGGGGTGCGCGGCCCGAAGCGCCGCGACCACGTCGGACCGCCGGTGCCTGGGCGCCACCATCTCGACGCGGGTCTCGTCCACCAGCTCGATCCTCCCGACGCTGCCGATCGCGGGTTCCGCGCCTGGTCCGGGGCGGAACGTGCCCTGCCCCGTGGTGAGGAAAGCGCACCGGTCGTAGTCGTTGATCGCGCCGGCTCCGGCAGCCGCCAGCGCGTCGACGACTGCGTCAGCGGCAGCACTCGGCACGAACGTCACCACCTTGTCGAGCGGGTCGGCTCTGTCGGGCGCGAGCGGTCGGAGGTCCTGCAGACCGAGGGCACGGGCCAGTGACTGGGACACGCCGCCCGGCGCGGAGTCGGCATTCGTGTGGGCGACGAGCAGCCCGATGCCACTGCGGATGAGGTCGTGTACCGCGCGGCCTTTCGGCGTCGACGCGGCTACGGAGTGGACTGCACGGAACAGCAGCGGGTGGTGGACGACGATCAGGTCGACGCCGGAGGCGACCGCCTCGGCGATCACCGCCTGCACCGGGTCGACGGCGAACAGCACCCGTCGTACCGGATCGGCTCGATCTCCGACGGCCAGTCCGACCGGGTCGCCGTCGTCGGCCCAGTGGGCCGGGAACAGCTCCTCCATCGCGTCGGCAACATCACCGAGCGTCGGGGTAGCGGTCACCGCGCCAGCCTAGTGGCGTCTCCTCCTGCTCGGTCGCGGCCA
>JBBQKY010000109.1:0-8578 GCA_038327385.1 Propionibacteriales bacterium | reverse complement strand
GGAGGGAAGGTCGCGGTGACGGGCGTCCTCGTCGACGGCGGTGATCATGTACGCCGCGAAGTAGATGACCTTCTCCAAGTCCTTCGGAGCCAGGTCGAGCAGGTATCCGAGGCGGCTGGGCACGCCCTTGAAGTACCAGATATGGGTGACCGGAGCCGCCAGCTCGATGTGGCCCATCCGCTCACGTCGTACCTTCGAGCGGGTGACTTCAACGCCGCAGCGCTCGCAGATGATGCCCTTGAATCGGACCCGCTTGTACTTGCCGCAGTAGCACTCCCAGTCCCGCGTGGGGCCGAAGATCTTCTCGCAGAAGAGTCCGTCGCGCTCCGGACGCAGGGTCCGGTAGTTGATGGTCTCCGGCTTCTTGACCTCGCCGTGGCTCCACTGGCGGATGTCGTCAGCAGAAGCGAGGCCGATGCGGAGCTCATCGAAAAAGTTGACGTCTAGCAAGGCACGTCCTTCATTAGATTCCAGTCTTGATTTGATGCTGTCTTCGTCTGGTCGTGCGGTGGGTGGAACCGGTGTGGCGAGGGGTGCAGCGCGGCGAAGCCGTGCTAGACCTCCTCGACTGAGCTGATGCCTTCGTTGGGGCGGCGGGCCAGGTCGATGCCCAGCTCCTCCGCCGCCCGGAACACGTCCTCGTCGGTGTCACGCATGTCCATGGCGACCCCGTCGCTGGACAGCACCTCGACGTTGAGGCACAACGACTGCATCTCCTTGACGAGCACCTTGAACGACTCCGGGATACCGGGCTCGGGGATGTTCTCGCCCTTGACGATGGCCTCGTAGACCTTGACGCGGCCGAGCACGTCGTCGGACTTGATCGTCAACAGCTCCTGCAGCGCGTACGCCGCTCCGTAGGCCTCGAGAGCCCACACCTCCATCTCGCCGAACCGCTGGCCACCGAACTGCGCTTTACCACCAAGTGGCTGCTGGGTGATCATCGAGTACGGACCGGTCGAACGAGCGTGGATCTTGTCGTCGACGAGGTGGTTCAACTTGATGATGTAGGTGTAGCCGACGGCGACCGGTGCCGGGAAAGGCTCGCCGGTGCGGCCGTCGTACAGGTTGGCCTTGCCGTTGCCCTTGACCAGTCGCTCACCGTCACGGTTGGTCAGCGTCGACGCCAGCAAGCCGGAGATCTCGTCCTCCCGGGCGCCGTCGAAGACGGGTGTGGCGACGCGAGTATGACCCGGAGCCGACGACGCGCCGATGTCGGCGAGCCGCTGCTTCCACTCCGTGTCCATGCCCTCGACCTGCCAGCCGTTGTGAGCGATCCACCCCAGGTGGCTCTCGAGAACCTGCCCGATGTTCATCCGACCCGGCACGCCCAGCGGGTTGAGGATGATGTCGACCGGCGTGCCGTCCTCCAGGAACGGCATGTCCTCAGCCGGCAGGATCTTCGAGATGACGCCCTTGTTGCCGTGTCGGCCGGCGAGCTTGTCGCCGTCGGAGATCTTGCGCTTCTGCGCGACGTAGACGCGGATCAGCTGGTTGACGCCAGGCGGCAGCTCGTCGTCCTCCTCGCGGTCGAAGACCCGGACGCCGATGACGATGCCGCTCTCGCCGTGCTTGACCTTGAGCGAGGTGTCGCGGACCTCCCGCGCCTTCTCCCCGAAGATCGCGCGCAGCAGGCGCTCCTCGGGTGTCAGCTCGGTCTCGCCCTTCGGCGTCACCTTGCCGACAAGGATGTCGCCCGGCACCACCTCGGCACCGATCCGGATGATGCCGCGCTCGTCGAGGTCGGCCAGCATCTCGTCGGACACGTTCGGAATGTCGCGGGTGATCTCCTCCGGGCCCAGCTTGGTGTCGCGGGCGTCTACCTCGTGCTCCTCGATGTGGATCGAGGTGAGGACGTCCTCCTGCACCAGTCGCTGGCTGAGGATGATCGCGTCCTCGTAGTTGTGGCCCTCCCACGGCATGTAGGCCACGAGCAGGTTGCGCCCGAGTGCCATCTCGGCGTCGTCGGTGCTCGGCCCATCGGCGATCGGTGAGCCGATCTCGACGCGGTCGCCCTCTTTGACCGACGGGCGCTGGTTGACGCACGTCCCCTGGTTGGAGCGCTTGAACTTGGCCAGCCGATAGGCCTCGGCGTGCCCCTCGTCGTCGGTGACCTCGACAACGTCGGCGCTCACCTCCGTGACGACGCCGGCTGCCTTGGCCAGGACGACGTCACCCGCGTCGACAGCCGCGCGGTACTCCATGCCGGTGCCGACGAGCGGCGCCTCCGCCCTGATGAGGGGCACTGCCTGGCGCTGCATGTTCGAGCCCATCAGCGCGCGGTTGGCGTCGTCGTGCTCGAGGAACGGGATGAGCGCCGTACCGACCGACACCATCTGCCGGGGGGAGACGTCCATGTAGTCGACGTCGGCGCCAGGGATGTTGTCGACCTCGCCCCGGCGCTCGCGGACGAGCACCCTCTCCTCGACGAAGTGGTTGTCCTCGCTGAGCGGCGCGTTGGCCTGCGCGATGACGACGCGGTCTTCCTCATCGGCTGTCAGGTAGTCGATCTGGGTCGTGACGACCCCGTCGACGACCTTGCGGTACGGCGTCTCGACGAAGCCGTAGGAGTTGACCCGGCCGTACGTCGACAGGGAGCCGATCAGGCCGATGTTGGGGCCCTCCGGGGTCTCGATCGGGCACATCCGGCCGTAGTGCGACGGGTGGACGTCGCGGACCTCGAACCCGGCGCGCTCGCGGGACAGCCCGCCCGGCCCGAGCGCCGAGAGGCGTCGCTTGTGGGTGAGTCCTGCCAGCGGGTTGATCTGGTCCATGAACTGGCTCAGCTGCGACGTACCGAAGAACTCCTTCAGCGCCGCGACGACAGGGCGGATGTTGATCAGCGTCTGCGGCGTGATCGCCTCGACGTCCTGGGTCGTCATCCGCTCGCGGACGACGCGCTCCATCCGGGCCAGACCAGTACGGAGCTGGTTCTGGATCAGCTCACCGACAGTGCGCAGCCGGCGGTTGCCGAAGTGGTCGATGTCGTCAGACTCGACGACGACCGTGCCACGCGGAGCAGCCAGCTCACTCGCGCCGTCGTGCAGCGCGACGATGTAGTGGATTGCCGCCACGATGTCGTCGGTGGTGAGGGTCTGCTTGTCGAACGGCTCCTCGCGCCCCAGCTTCTTGTTGATCTTGTACCTGCCGACCTTGGCGAGGTCGTAGCGCTTGGGGTTGAAGTAGTAGTTGTCCAGCAGCGTCTGGGCAGCCTCCTTGGTCGGCGGCTCGCCGGGACGCAGCTTGCGGTAGATGTCCAGCAGCGCGTCGTCCTGGCCCGACGTGTGGTCCTTCTCGAGCGTCAGGCGGATGGACTCGTACTGGCCGAACTCCTCGAGGATCTGAGCCTCGGTCCAGCCGAGAGCCTTCAGCAGGACAGTCACGTTCTGCTTGCGCTTGCGGTCGAGGCGGACGCCGACCATGTCGCGCTTGTCGATCTCGAACTCGAGCCAGGCGCCACGAGACGGGATCATCTTCGCCGTGAAGACGTCCTTGTCGGACGTCTTGTCGATGCTGCGCTCGAAGTAGACGCCGGGGGACCTGACGAGCTGGGAGACCACGACGCGCTCGGTGCCGTTGACGATGAACGTGCCGTTCTCGGTCATCAGCGGAAAGTCGCCCATGAACACCGTCTGGCTCTTGATCTCGCCGGTCTCGTTGTTCATGAACTCGGCGGTGACGAACAGCGGTGCGGAGTAGGTGAAGTCGCGCTCCTTGCACTCGTCGACAGAGTTCTTCGGCGGCTCGAAGCGGTGGTCGCGAAACGACAGGCTCATCGTTCCGGAGAAGTCCTCGATCGGAGAGATCTCCTCGAAGATCTCCTCCAGGCCGGACTTCGTGGAGATGTCGGTACGGCCCTGCGCCTGCGACTCGGCTACATACTCGTGCCACCGGGGATTTCCGATCAGCCAGTCGAAGCTGTCTGACTGGAGAGCCAGCAGATCAGGGACTTCGAGGGGCTGGGCGATCTTGGCGAAGGACACCCGACCGGTGTCGACGGTTCTGTTGGCTGGTTGTTTGGTCGTGCTGGACTTGCTGGCGTTGCGCGCGGCGGCCAAGAGGGATCCTTCCGAAGGCTCGCGGAGTCATCCAAAGCGCATGCCAAACGCACCCTGACCCGGGTCTGGGGGTGGGTGGAAGGCAGCGCAAAGAAGTAGCCTACCCCAGCGGGCGACTACAATCCAGTCGGTGTCCGATGACTTCGGGTGCACCTCTCCTATCGGCTCTGCGGCTGCGAACGTCGATGCGCCTGTGAGCATGCCCTGAGGCGGCGGCAGAGTCAAGACCAAACGGCGGAAACACCCCGAAATCTCGGGACGACCTCGGCTAGTGCCCGGGCGGCCGGCTCGGTGCTGGCCGCCGTCGGCTCCCGGCGGCCAGCACCAGCTGACTGGCCCTGGTGGATTCGGTCGCTACTTGACCGTGACGGTGGCGCCGGCACCCTCGAGGGCTTCTCGGGCCTTGTCGGCAGCGTCCTTGGCGACCCGCTCCAGAACCGCCTTGGGTGCGGCCTCCACGAGGTCCTTGGCCTCCTTGAGCCCGAGGCTGGTGAGAGAGCGAACCTCTTTGATGACCTGGATCTTCTTCTCTCCGGCGGACTCGAGGACGACGTCGAACTCGTCCTGCTCCTCCTCCGCGGGCGCATCGCCACCACCAGTGGGTGCGGCTGCTGCCGCCGCCACCGGAGCGGCTGCCGTGACACCGAACGTGTCTTCGAACTCCTTAACGAACTCGCTGAGCTCGAGTAGCGTCATCTCCTTGAACACGTCGAGGAGATCACCAGTGCTGAGCTTCGCCATGGCGGCGTTTCCTTCCGAGTAGCTGGTCGACCTGTCTGGTCGACCTCTTGTGGGTGGTCAAGTGCCGAGAGCTTCAGCCCTCCGGGCGGGCTTCCGGGTCGTCGCTGGCGCCCTCGTCCGGTACGGCCTCATCCGCGGAGGGCGGCGCAGCCGAAGCGGCATCCTCCAAGGACGTCTCAGCCGAAGGGGCATCCTCCAAGGACGTCTCAGCCGCAGCGGTCTCATCCGCGGAGTCCGGCTGGGACGGCGAACCGGCGCCGCCGCCGAGGATCGATGGATCCGCCTGCGCCTTCGACTCCAAGGCGCCGGCCAGGCGCGCCACCTGAGCCAGTGGTGCGTTGAAGAGGTAGACGGCGTTCTGCAGAGACGCCACGAGCGCGCCGGCGAGCTTGGCCAGCAGCACCTCGCGCGACTCGAGGTCGGCGATGCGCGAGATCTCGTCGATCGTGAGCGGCAGGCCGTCGAGAACGCCCCCCTTGATCACGAGCGGAGAGTTCGCCCGCGCGAAGTCGCGAAGGCGCTTGGCCGTCTCGACGACGTCGCCGTTGATGAAAGCGATCGCTGATGGCCCGGTGAGCAGCTCCTCGAAGCTGTCGACCCCCGCCTCCTTGGCGGCGATCTTGGTGAGCGTGTTCTTCACCACGGCGTAGCTGGCATTCGCGCCCAGGGCCCGGCGAAGCTCCTGGAGCTGCTTCACTGTCAAACCCCGGTACTCGGTGAGCACAGCTCCCTGGGAGCTCCGGAACGCGTCCGTGAGCTCGGCGACTGCTGCTGCCTTGTCGGGCCGCGCCATGGGGCTCCTTCCAGATATCTCGGTGAAAACCGCGCCGGCCAGGCCAAGCTGTGCCGAGTGGGCACCCCTGAACACAAAGAAGCCCCGTGCAGGCGCACAGGGCTGGACCTCACGGTCCGACTCGAGTCACCTGCGCGGGCCGCCCTGGTGGTTCGGGGCCTTCGGCTGCTCCGGAGGGAGCGGCGACCAGCGGTCTTCGGTCTACTCAGGATAGGTCGATGTGCGCCGACCGGCCAAATCGGCGGCTCTGTCGTCGCACGACTCAGGTGCCTGATGCGCTCAGAAGCTGAACTCCCCTACCTGCGACGCGGGCGGGGCCACCACATGAACCGGCTCGCCCCACTTCGAGAAGTGCATCTCCATCGTGACCATCGGGTTGGTGGCGGCGATCTTCACCGGACGCGAGATACCGTCCACCCACACGTCGTAGTCGATTGTCTTCGGCAGGGAGCCCGACTGACTTTGCGGCAGTCCGAGCATTCCGATGGCCTTGGACGTGTCGAGAGCAACCGTGTAGTGGGTCGACTGAACCCCGTCGACCGTCTCGATGCCGACCTTGGTGAAAGTCGCGATCGACGTGAATGCGCTCATCATCTGCGACGGGTTCATGACGGAGATCTTGCCGAACACGGCGCCCAAGGGGTTGCTCGGATCGGTGAGGTCGACCTTCATCCATGGCTTGCCTGTGGCGCCTGGCAGGCCGAGCTTGGAGACGTTGATGTAGATCACGCCGGACAGGATGCGCACCTGAAGCGCGCCCATCCCGGGGAGGGTCAGGTTCATCGCTCCCGCAACGTCCTTTATCGACGCGCCGCTCATCGACTCGTCGCCGGACAGAGCCACTTTCTGTCCCTGAGCGGAGATCGTGCCGGTGATATGCACGGACCCCGCGCGCGTCGTCGCGGTCGTCACCGCGGATGCGAAGTTCTGCCTCGTGAGGCTGGCGCCCTGGCTGCTGGAGATGTCGGAGGCGCTGCCGCAGCCGGCAAGCGCCACCGTGGAGAGCACGGCGACCGCGCCGATGACTGACTTCTTCAGGCTCATGGTGCGTGTGCCCCCTCGTCGGTTGGCCGGAGACGAGTCTCATGTCGGGAGTCTCCCGGGACTCCACTGTTGCTGTGCCCGACTCGTCGTGCGTTCAGCATATCTCGCAGCTGCGTCGGGCCGGTGCTGGAACAGCAGCACCGGCAAATCCTGTCAGCCTGCGAGGCAACCTCGAGCCGCCTCGAACGTCTTGATTACATGACAGGTCACACGGGGGAACGCCTCCCGGCCCGCGAACCGACGCCATCAGAGGAGCGGCCAGTGGAGCGTCCTGGAGGCGCGGTAGCCATCGACGGGCTGTATGCGTCGCATCGCCTGTCCCTCGTGCGCCTCGCCCACCTGCTCGTGGACGACGTGGCGACCGCCGAGGATGTGGTCCAGTCCGCCTTCTTCGGATTGTGGCGCAACCAGGTGTCACTGCGCAGCCCGGAAGCCGCGGTGGGTTACCTACGCAAGGCCGTCGTCAACCAGTCGCGCTCGGCGCTGCGTCGCCGCCGTACGGCTCGTCTGCATCTGACCTCAGCCGAGCCGGACATGAGCGAGCCGGCCGAGGCATCCCTCGTGCGGGCTGAGGAGCATCGGGAGGTACTTGCGCTGGTCGATGCCCTTCCTCGTCGTCAACGTGAAGTGCTGATCCTGCGCTACTGGTCCGGCCTGACTGAGGCGATGATCGCCGAGACCCTCGGCATCTCCCGCGGGACGGTGAAGTCCCAAGCGAGCCGCGCGTTGGCGCGCCTTCACGCCAAGATCGGAGAGCTTTGATGGATCTCGAGGACCGCTTGAGGAACGCGTTCGAATCAGCCGCGTCGGAAGTGACCGAGGAGTCGCTCTCATCGGGTCTGCCACCCTCGGTCGACTTGCTGCCCATCACATCAGACAGCCTGGAACACGGGCGACGACGCTGGCTGTGGCCCGCCGCCGCAGCAGCGGCCGTTGCGGCGACAGCGCTCGCAGCCTCGCTGATCAACAGTGGCCCGGACGCGTCACCCGGTCCGTCCGCGGGCCAGCCTTCGACGAAGGTGCGACAGGTGACGCCACCCGTCCATTCTCTTTCGGACACATCGCCTGCGCACACCGCGATGCCCGTTGAAACCGGGCGGCGCTACGACGTCGGCCGCATCGTAGGTCCGCACACCCTCGCGAGCGCAAACCCCGTCGTCCTCCTGCAGCGCACCCACATCGACCGCAGGTCGGACGGGCAGATCGCTCGGCACGGCTTCAAGCCGTACCCCCACACCGACGCGATCGAGCAGGGCGTCGGAGCGACGCACGCGATCCCCGTTCGGCCAGACGCCACCTTCGTCGTCAATGTCTGCACCGGTTTCTCGGGCGGCCTTCCGCTGTCGCTGGCTGCCCACCACGTCTCTGCCGTGACCTTCCTGCACTCGCTACCGGTCAGATATGGCGTGATCGTCGTCAAGCTCGATCCGCACGGGCGGCTGATCTCTGCCCAGACGGACGGGGCTTGCTGAGGGCTTGGTCAGCCGGCCGTCAGGGTGGTGATCGACGTACGACGGCAGGGGCCGCCATCCGAGACGGCGACCGACCGCCGGCGGGCGTCGATTCCGACGGTGGCGAGGGTCGCCGCCCGATAGCCCATCGGCGCGGCGTCGTCCGGGTGGCGGCACACCGGCCCGTCCGCGTCGTGCGCGCACAGCAGGGCGACCAGGCCCTCGACATCTACTGGCTGCTCGACGCCCTTCACACGCCTGGCGAGAACATCGGCACGTTCGAGCGTCGTGGTCACGTCCTGCGTTACCCTTTCGCCTTCGGCAAGCCGCGGGTCGAGGAAGTGGTTGGTGTGCACCAGCCAGCCGTCCACTGGCTCGACCACCCCGACACCTGCCGGACTCATCTCCACACAGGCGGCCTCCTCGGGCGTCAGGACCGTGATAACCGTCGAGGCAAGCACCGGTGCGTCACGGATGAGCTCGACGGCCGC
>JBBQKY010000108.1:0-8601 GCA_038327385.1 Propionibacteriales bacterium | reverse complement strand
GCTCACCTACGCCGCGCCGGCGTGGAATGCCGGGTGCTCGGAGAGCCGATGTCGTTCTGGCGGAGCATGCCTGTCGGCATGCTGTTGCGGTCCAACTGGACAGCGACGTGCATCGCCGAACATCAGGGCGCGCTCTCCCTCCACAGCTACCGCGCTGCGACCGGGGCCGACTTCACCACACCCGTGCCATTGGCCCGGTTCATCGAGTACGGAATGTGGGTGCAAGCGCAGGTTGTGCCCGACGTTGACCGGCGGCTCGTCGTCCGTGCTGAGCAAGACGACGGGCAGTTCCTCATCACCACCGATGACGACACACAGCTACACGCGCATCGGCTCGTGGTCGCGGCGGGCATCGCCGCCTTCCCTCATCGTCCGGCGATGGCGGCGGACCTGCCGTCAGAGCTCGCGTCACACACCGGGGACCATTCGGACCTCAGCGTGTTCCGTGGCAAGGAGGTGCTCGTTGTCGGTGGCGGCCAGAGCGCCCTGGAGTCGGCGGCCCTGATGCATGAGTCGGGCGCGTCGGTGACCGTCGCCGTCCGCAAGGACCATCTCAACTGGCTGCATGGTGGCAAGTACCACCGGATGCTCGGCCGCCTGGCCCCCTTGGTGTACGCACCGACGGACGTCGGACCGATGGGCATCTCCCGGATCGTTGCCGTACCGGACCTGTTCCGGCGGCTGCCTCGAGGCGCGCAGAACCCCATGGCAGCCCGCGCCATCCGTCCTGCTGGGGCGACATGGCTCAAGCCTCGGCTCGAACAGGTGCCGATCCACTTCAGCTCACAGGTACGAAGCGCTCAGCAGGTCGGCTCGCAGGTGCGGGTTGAGCTAGCGGACGGGACGACCCGGGTCGTCGACCATCTCCTTCTCGGCACCGGTTACCGGGTCGACCTGACGAGGTACTCGTTCCTCGACCCCTCCCTCGTTCGCCAGGTCCAGACAAGCACCGGGTACCCCGTCCTTCGACGGGGCATGGAGTCATCGGTGCAGCGTCTGCACTTCCTCGGCGCGCCGGCCGCATACAGCTACGGCCCGATCATGCGCTTCGTCGCCGGCGGCTGGTTCGGCGCGACGTCGTTGACCCAAGCAGTCAAGGACACATCTTCCGCGAATGCCCCCAGGGTCGCCGGCTCGAGCGCTCGAGGCTGACCCGGATGCTCGTGGGGGGGACGATCTCGGGAAGGCGCAGCCGCCGACCGATCGCACCACGTCACCGCGGCACGGTCGGAGGGCTTGTTCTCGGCGGGGACTACCAAGGGCTGGGGATCGCACGAAGCCTGGGCCGCCACGGTATCCCCGTATGCGTCCTCGACGACGAACGCTCGATCGCTCGAGCATCGAAGTTCGTCGGCGAGACGGTTCGAGTACCGAGCCTTCGAGGGACCCGGGAAACGGTCAACGCCCTGCTGGACGTCGGTGAGCGACTGCAGCTGGACGGCTGGGTCCTCTATCCGACTCGCGAGGAGATGGTTGCCGCGGTGGCGAAGAACCGCGACCTCCTTACGCAAAGATTTCGTGTACCGACGCCTGCGTGGCCATCGGTACGGCCAGCCTGGGACAAGCGTGAGACCTACCGGCTGGCCGAACGCCTTGGCATCGGCGCGCCGCGCAGCTGGTTCCCGGTCGGAGAGGACGGCCTCGCCGTCGTCGAAACGGACACTCCGGTGGTCGTGAAGCCGGCCATCAAGGAGCATTTCGTGTACGCCACTGGCGCGAAGGCCTGGCGCGCGAACAACCAGGAGGAGCTCGTCGCCGCATACCGACGCGCTGCCGAGATCGTCCCCCGCGACGAGATCATCGTGCAGGAGATGGTGCCCGGAGGTGGCGAGCGCCAGTTCGCCTACTGCGCGCTGTTCAAGGACGGAGAGGTCCTGGCCGACATGACGGTGCGCCGCATCCGTCAGCATCCGTCCGACTTCGGCCGCGCAAGCACGTTCGTCGAGACCATCGACCTCCCGGGGCTGGCGCAGCCGTCGGTCGCATTCTTGCGGGCCATCGATTATTACGGGCTGGTCGAGCTGGAGTACAAGCAAGACCCGCGGGACGGAGGCTACAAGCTGCTGGACGTCAACGCCCGCACCTGGGGATACCACACTCTGGGCTCGGCCGCTGGCGTGGACTTCTCCCACCTGCTCTTCCGTGACCAACTCGGGTTGCCGGTCGAGCGGGTCTCCGCGCGCGCGGGGGTTCGCTGGGTCCGTCTGGTGACGGACCTACCCAACGCGGTGCGCGATGTGCATGCTGGCGCGGCCCAGACTGGCGAGTATCTACGAACGCTGCGCCATTTCGACACCGAGGCGGTATTTTCTCTGGCGGACCCGCTGCCTTGGCTGTACGAGATCGCCCTTCTCCCCTATCTCGCAGTCAAGCGCGGCTTGTAATGATGGATCTCTGTGCCGGGGGCACCGGTGTTTGAGTCCTCGCACCCGTTCGCGTTCTTCGACTACTTCCGGGTCCCGTACACGGTCGGTGGCTGCGACGGAGCATCCGGTTTCGTCGGTCAGATCCGACCGCTCGAACCAGCGGGCGGGAACGTGCCCCGGCTGCTCTGGTTGCGTTCCGACGCCCCGGTGCGCCCCGGTGGACGGCTCTACAAGCTCGGGCGCTATCAGCTCGGCGAGACGGCTTTGGTCTGCCACGTGTCAGCTGAGTCGCCCGGGACTCTGCTCGCGTCCGCTGACAGCGGGTGGAGTCGCTCGGAAGCCATCACCGACGCCGGCGGGGCACTCCACGGCTGGGTGTGGACGCACTCCGACGGCAGCGTCTTCCTCCCCTTCGACCCGGGTGAGGCGATGCACCTTCTATGGTCCGAGGGCTACACCACGGTGGGCCGCTCGAAGCTGCGGCGGCTCAGCCGAACGGCGATGGTCCGTGGCTACTACGCCGTGCGCCCTCTGTTGCCTCGCAAGACCCAGCTGGCGATGCGTCGGACCTTCGCCCGCAGGCAGATTCTGCCCACGTTTCCGCGGTGGCCCGTCGAGCACAGCCTCCACGACCTCTACCAGTGGCTCTTCGCTCAGGCGGCCACCGTTGCACGACGTCCTGTCCCCTGGATCGACAACTGGCCGGACGGCAAGTCATGGGCGATGGTTCTGACGCACGACGTGGAGACCGCTGCCGGGGTACGCGCTATGGACCTGTTGCGTTCAGCCGAGCGCGACAAGGGGTATCGCTCCGCCTGGAACTTCGTACCGGAGCGGTACGCCGTGGACGACGAGATCATCGCCGGCGTCAAGGCTGACGAGTGCGAGGTGGGCCTTCATGGCCTGAAGCACGATGGACGCGACTTGGCATCGGAGAAGGTCTTGAGTCAGCGACTGCCGTCGATGCGCACGCACGCGGCTCGTTGGGGGGCTGTGGGCTTTCGATCCCCGGCAACCCAGCGGTCCTGGGATCTCATGCCGAAGCTCGGCTTCGACTACGACTCCTCCTACACCGACACCGACCCGTACGAGCCGCAACCAGGTGGGTGCTGCACCTACCTGCCTTTCTTCAACACCGACCTCGTGGAGCTGCCGATCACCCTTCCACAGGACCACACGCTCTTCGAGATTCTTCAGCACCCTAACGGACAGCTCTGGCTCGACAAGGCGCGCGAGATCCGTGGCCGCGGCGGAATGGTGTTGGCTCTCTCGCATCCCGACTACGCATCCGACATACGCGTGGCGGAGGCATGGCGTTGCCTGCTCGGTGAGTTCGCCGGCGACGAGACGATGTGGCAGCCCTTGCCACACGAGGCCGCCGCTTGGTGGCGACAGCGGGCGGCGTCGCACCTGGCACGGGTCGGTTCGGCATGGCTCATCCAAGGTCCGGCAGCGGATGCGGGACGAGTTCGCCTGGCCTCCGGTTCGGAACATGCCTATGAGGGCGGCACCCTGTGAGCTGAACCACGTTCGTCATCGATAACTGGGGGTCCCGGCCTGGGCAGTATGTTGCACATGAGAGTAGTCTCAGCAACAAATAGAAAGACTGCTCCCATGCCCCACGTTCCTCAAGCCCCCGACCCTGACTGCGACACCGGCTGCCCCCCAGCTTCACGACCGAGCGCGCGACAGGACCGCCGTCGTAGCGCCTCCTTTGTCCGCACCCACATGACCGGCGTGGCTCGGATGTCTGTTGAGCGCCGCTCCTCGAAGTCGGAGTCCTGACATGCGTGGGGTCATCACCGGCATCATCCTTCTGACGGCACTGGCACCGACCAGCGCACCAGCCAGCACGGACGCACCACCGGCCCCCGACGGGTACTTCGCCCTCCTCGCCCCCGGCGCCTCACTACCGTCCCAGGCGACCTGCGAGACGCTGGTGCATCGATCCTCGTGGGAGCCGCGTCCGAGCAACTACGACGCCAACCAGACCATGCCGAACGTCACCAAGGTGCACGCGTCCTTCAAGTCGCGCCCCCGCGCGACCTACGGCACGTACGACCCGCGGTGGGACTCCAACCTCTTGGCACGGGTCACGGGACACTTCACAGGAACGACTGACGAGATCTTCCAATGGGCAGCGTGCAAGTGGGGATTGCCGGACAACGTCCTCCGCGGAATGGCGGTGCGGGAGTCGACGTGGTTCCAGTACGAGACCTATCCCTCTGGGCGCTGTGTCACGTACTACGGGTGCGGCGACTTCTTCTCCTCGGAGACCCGTGCGGACCGGAAGGTCTTCTGTGACGGCCTGGACACCTTCGGGCACGACTATCAGGTCGACTACGGCGACGGCTACTGCCCGAAGACGTTCAGCATCCTCGGCGAGATGAGCTGGTCCAATCCCTCGTGGGGCTTCGCGTGGGCCGGCAACCAGAACGGAACCTTCCCGTTCAACCGCAACTCGACAGCGTTCGCAGCCGACTACCTGGCCGCGCATCTTCGTGGCTGCTACAACGGCTGGGAGTGGTGGTTGAACAAGACGGGCGGGGACCTGTGGGGGTGTGTGGGATCCTGGTACTCGGGCGACTGGCATTCGGCCGCCGCGGACGGCTACATCAGCCGCGTGAAGAACGAGATCAGCAACCATCGCTGGTTGCAGGCTTCCTGGCCGTCAGAGGGCCCGGCGTGTGACCCTACCTATGGCTGCCCGACTTCGAGGCGGCTGTGATAGGGCCTGCGGCAGCACAAGGGTGAGCGGATAGCGTCTCGGTCATGGGCTATCGACGCTGGCACGACCGGTAGTCGGTCTGCTGATTTCCTGCGGCACCATGAGCACGGCGCACTAGGGTCCCGGCGCGAGGTCGACCGGGCGCAGGTCCCGCCGACTATCGCCCCAGGCATCTGCAAGGCTTGCGACCCGTTCCGTCAATGGCCTTGCACCCAGTCGGTTTGCTATGACGGCGGCCTCGGCGGCCAGTGGTCGTGCGGCCTGGGCGTCGCCGGCGGCGGTGAGCTGCTCGGCCTGGTCGAGCAGCCCGATCGCGAGGTGGAAGGGTGAGCCGAGCTGACGGAACGCCTGGGTCGCAGCCTGCAAGGCGTCGGCGCCTGCCGGGTCGTCCTCGATGATCAGCAGGCGGGCCCGGATGCGTTGCTGTTCCGCACGAAGCACCGTTGGAATATGGCCCGGTCGGTGCTGATTGAGCCAGTCGAGGAGTCGGATGACCTCAGCGCGGTCACCAAGCGCCAGCGCCGCATCAGCAGCGATCGCCCAGGCCCAACGCACTTCTGTGTGCAGGCCGACCGCATCACCAGAGCCCAGGGCATCATTGGCATGGCGGAGCGCTTGCGCATGGTCACCGGCCAAGACCGCGGCAGCGGCGCTAGCGATAGCCGCCCCGGCACGGTCCTGCAGGTCTTCGGACTCGGCCACTCGCTCAGCCGAGGTCAGCGCAGCGGCTAGCTTCGCATCGTCGCCGGAAAACGCATGCAGCATCGCACCGATTTGCGCGACCGCACTGTCATCCCCCAGCTCGTCTTCAATGATGGCTGTGGCATGAACTTGGCGAGCATCTTCCCAGTCTCCCGTCAGCAGCAAGGCCTGCATGAGATTCGCTGTCGTGATGCCCAAGGCGCCGCGGAAACCGATACGCCGGGAGTGCACCATTGCGGCGCGCGCGGCCTCTACCGCCGCCGCTGGTTCCACTGTCAGCAAGGCGTCACCCAAGTTGAGCAGTGCGCGCGCGACGGCGGCACTGTTCTGTGTTGCGTCACCGCGGCGGACCGCCTCCCGGAAATTGGCGGCGGCCTGAGCCAGCCGGCTTGCCAAGGCGTGCGCGATTCCGCGGATGATGAACAACTCGGCCGAGACGGCGTCAGGAAGATCCAGCGCCTGGGCTTCAGAGAGAGCAGCGGCCGACATCTGGTCCGCATCCAGCGCGTTGCCCGCGAAGGCCTCCAGGGTGGCCTTCTCTGCCAGCGCGCTAACGGTGTCTGCGTCCGGATCGGACTCGAGCACCGCCAGGGCATTGCTGACGTGCGTCCGGGCATCCTCGAGCCGGCCCCGCCAACGGAGCGAAGCGGTTATCCCGATCTCGGCCCTGGCGCCGTCGCGAATCCGGTCGTGCCGTCGATAAATATCGGCGGCGTTCTGATAGTACGCAATCGCGCCAAGGTGGTCGCCGCCGTTGCCCGCTGCCTTTGCGGCATGCTCCAAAAGCGCGGCGGCTGCGAGCTCGGCTTCGGGGCTGCCTTGTTGTTGTAGCAGGTTTACCGCCGCGGTGTAAGCGGTGACGGCAGCCGCGGAGGCGCCGGTGCGTACGGCGCGCTCACCAGCGCGGGTCAGCATGCTGATCGCGCGCTCGCGAACGACGGGTACGTCGGGATCGCCGGGGACGGCGGCAAGTGCGTCCATGAGGTGGGCCGCGATGACCTCGGCGACCTCCTCGCCGCCTTCAGCGAAGACCGTTTGCAGGTGCTTAGCGACAGTCAGGTGGCGGGCTTTGCGTTCGCGCCTCGACAAGGTGTCGTAAGCGACCTGACGAAACATGGTCTGGATGAACCCATACTGGCCCCGTTGGGGAGATAGGGGGTCCGCGCGCACCCCGAGCACCTCGCGGCGCACCAGGTCTGCCAACAGCCGGTGTACCTGTGGCTCAGGTTGGTCGGTTATCGCAATCAGCGCCTCAGCGGGGAAGCTGCCACCGAGGACGGCCGCGTCTGCCACGAGTTGGCGTGCGTCGGGGTCGAGGGAGTCGAGTCGGGCGGCCAGCAACGACTGCAGGGTGGCGGGGACCGTCAGCTCGCCGACGTCACCCAGCAATCGGTAGACACCGTCGATCGGTTGCACCACGTCACGGTCGATGAGCATCCGTACCGTCTCCACCGCATACAGTCCGATGCCTTCGGCGCGACCGGCGATGGCCTTCTTCGCCGCGGCGGGCATCCCCGGCACCAGCCCCTCGAGCAGCGCATCCATCGCCGCTGCGTCCAGTGGGTCCATGGTGAGCGCCGTACTGTTGCGCAGTCCGGTTCCCCAACCCCTACGCCGGGTCTCGAGCTCCGGGCGGGCCAAGGTGAGCACGAAGACCGGCACGTCTCGGGTCCAGTTCAGCAGGTGCTCCAAGAAGTCCAACAGCCCGCTGTCACCATGCTGCAGATCCTCGACAACCAACACCACCGGGGCCACATCAGCGAGCCTCTCGAAGAACAACCGCCAACCCGCAAACAGCTCTTCCCGACCTAGGACGAGACCCGGCTCGCCATAGCCAACGCCGAGCAGCTGCGCCAGTCTGGGGCCCACGTATTCTCGCTCACCCGCGTCACTCAGCCACTGCCTCAACCCGACGACGAGTTTCTCAGCCGCAACCGATGACGCGTCTTCCTCGGCGATCTGCAACCGTTGGCGCACCATCTCTGCCAGCGCCCAAAAGGCCACCCCCTCGCCGTACGACAGGCACCGACCCCGATGCCAGTACACCGTGTCAACGAGCCCATCGATGTACTTCTCGAACTCCCACCCCAACCGTGACTTCCCCACACCTGCCACACCGGTCACGCTCACCAACCGCGGCGAGCGGCGTTCGACGCAGGCGTGAAACAGCTCCTTGACCAGCCGCAGCTCGGCGTCCCGGCCCACGAACGGCGCTTCCAGGCCGTCGATCCGCTGCGCCCCACCCACCCCAGACAACACCCGCTCAGCTCGCCACAACGGCACCGGCTCGGCCTTTCCCTTCAAGGTGTGAGCTCCGGCGGGGGAGAAGGCAACCGCAGCCTGAGCCACGCGCCAGCTGCTTTCATCGACCAGCACCACACCCGGCTGCGCGACCGCCTGCACCCGAGCTGCGGTGTTCACCGCATCCCCGGCCACCATCCCTTCATGAGAAGCACCGACGGTGACCGCCACAGCACCGGTAACCACTCCCGCCCGGGCCGCCAGCCCCTCGACACCAGCGTCACGGCCCAGAGCCGCGACCGCACTCACCAACTCCAACGCCGCTCTTACCGCCCGCTCCCCGTCCTCCTCCGTCGCCGTCGGCGTCCCCCACACCGCCATCACCGCGTCCCCAATGAACTTCTCCACCACACCGCCATACCGGGCGATGAGCGTTCTCGCCACCTCGAAATACCGCGATAACAGCTCTCGGACCTCCTCCGGGTCGCGAGCCTCACTCAACGGCGTGAACCCGACCAGATCGCAAAACAACACCGAGCACACCCGCCGCTCCGCCACCGGCGC
>JBBQKY010000107.1:0-8618 GCA_038327385.1 Propionibacteriales bacterium | reverse complement strand
TGCGTGACGCCGTCCACCCGGAGGTCGGCCCGCGCCTGCACGCGGCCAGACCGGTGGAGCGGCAGGTCGCTAGACGCCAGCACCGGGTTCGCCTTGACTCCGGCCGTCCATACGATCGTGTCGGCGTCGAACTCCGAGCCGTCCGACAAGGCGACGTGCCCGTCGACACAGGACACCAGCTTGGTGCCCAGCCGGACGGCTATGCCCCGCTCGCGCAGCCGGTCAACTGTGTAGACACCCAGGTCGGTGCCCACCTCCGGCAGGATGCGGTCCGCCATCTCGACGAGCACGAACCGCAAGTCGTCGGAGCTGAACGTGTCGTAGTACCGCGTGGCGTAGCGTGCCATGTCCTCGATCTCCGCGAGCGCCTCGACCCCGGCGTAGCCGCCACCGACGAACACGAAAGTGAGAGCGCGGGTCCGCGTCGCCGCGTCCTGGACCGAACCCGCCAGGTCGAGCCTGTCCAGCACGTGGTTGCGCAGGGCGATCGCTTCCTCGATCTGCTTGAAACCCATCGCCTGCTCCGCGAGCCCCGGGATCGGCAGGGTCCGGGCTACCGACCCGAGCGCCACGACCAGCTCGTCGTACGCGAGGCCGTAGCTCCCCCCTTCGCGAGGCTGCAGGTGGATGGTGTGCGCCGAATGGTCGATCCCGACAACGCGTGCCGTGAGCACCTCGCAGTGCCGCAGTATCCGGCGAAGCTCGACGACGACGTGCCTCGGCTCGAGACTGCCGGCCGCGGCCTCCGGGAGGAACGGCTGGTACGTCATCGCCGGGCGGGTGTCGATCACGGTAACGCGGGCCTCCCCCTTGCGCAGCGCCTTCTGCAGCCCAAGGGCGGTGTACATGCCGACGTACCCGCCGCCGGCTATCACGATGTGCGGAGCCGTCACGTCGGCCACCTTCTTCCCGTCTCGCTACCATCCTATTTGTTTGTGAATGTGTTCACAAGGCCGGTCCACCAGCACCCAACGACGCGACACTGAGGTCGCCCGCACGGTCTGACCGTCGGATCGCTCCAAAGGGCACAGACGACTCGAGGACGAAGGCGACGGGCAGCGGATCGTGTCAGGCGTCGGCGAGAGCGGCCGCGGTGGCGAGGACGGCGTCGAGCATCGGCTCGGTGAGCTTGCCGGTGAAGGTGTTCTGCTGGCTGGGGTGGTAGCACCCGAGTACGGCGACCTGCCGGCCGCCCGCCGCTGCCGCACCGACTGCCTGCCGCCCGCCCGAGGCCCCGACCGCGACGTTCACCCGGACGCCATGACCGAAGCGGGGCCGGGGGCGAGGGGCTGGGAGACCGAGCCGCGCAAGTGACCGCCACACGCACAGCCAGCCGAACGAGCCGAGGCACACGACCGCCCGCACCGAAGCCAGCGCCAGGGCAAGCTCGGCGTCGAACCAGGGCGCGCACGCGTCGCGCTCGGTCGGACTCGGTTTGTTAGCGGGCGGAGCACACCGCACGGCCGCGACCATCCGGGTCCGGAGCAAGGACTGACCGTCACCGGCGTAGAGGCTCGTGGCCTTCGCCGCGAGGCCGACCCGGTGGAGCGACGCGAAGAGCCAGTCGCCCGACCTGTCGCCGGTGAAGATCCGGCCCGTCCGGTTGCCGCCGTGCGCCGCGGGCGCCAGCCCGACTACCAGCACGCGTGGGTCGGGAGCGCCCCAACCCGCGATGGGCCTTCCCCAGTACGGCTGGCCGATGAACGCCGCTCGCTTCTCGCGCGCCACCTGCTCCCGCCAGGCGACGAGCCGTGGGCAGGCCCGGCACACCGCCACGTCCGCCGACAGCTCGGCAACGTCGGCGGCGACGTCCGCCAGCCGACGTACCGACGGGGCATCCTCGGCGACCGGAGAGCCGGCCGTCGAGGGGTCCTCCGGCCACCCGCTCCCGGCTGGCACCGGACTCGAGAAGAGCCGCCCCGTCAGCGGATGCGGCAGCCGGCTCACACCATCGACCACGCGATCCCGTCCAGGATGTCGTTGGAGGACACGATGAGGTCGGGCAGGCCTACCCGGTCGACAACGCAGCCCAGCACGAGCGCGCCGGCGCCGATCACGTCTGCCCGGTCCGGGTGCATGAACGGCAGCGCCCGCCGCTCGGCGACGCTCATCGCGACCACGTCGCTGATTGCCGCCAACACGTCGCCGGTCGACAGACGGGCAAGGTTGAGGCGTTCCCTGTCGAAGGCCGCGAGGTCGAGGACCATGGCACCCACCGTGGTGATGCTGCCGGCAACGCCGACCAACGACCGCACGGTGGGCAGCGGCAGGTGGACCGTGTCGAGCGCCGTCTCGACGTCGCCGACCACGCCGGCCACCTCGGCGCTCGTCGGCGGATCCGTGTGCAGGTGCCGCTCGGTGAGCCGGACGGACCCCACGTCGAGGGAGACGCCGCTGACCGCGCCACCCGCTTCCTCGGCCATGACGAGCTCGGTGGAGCCGCCACCGATGTCGAGGACGAGGACCGGATGCGCGACGTCGGGGCGGGCAGCCAGCTGGCGGGTCGCCCCGGCGTAGGACAGCCGCGCTTCCTCGTCACCGGAGATGATCTCCGCCTCGACGCCTACCCGGTCGAGCACCCCTGACAGGAAGACGTCCCGGTTCGCGACGTCGCGGGCCGCCGACGTCGCAACGAAGCGGACCGCGTCCACGTGGTGGCGGGCGATCACCTCGCGGTACTCGTCCAGCGTCGCAAAGGTACGGCACAACGCAGCCGCCGCAAAGACTCCGGCCTTGTCGACGTCCTGGCCGAGCCGCACGATCGTCGTACGGCGGTCCAGGGCCGCCTCGGAGCCCGTGGCTGCGTCCAGGTCGGCGACGAGGAGCCGCAGCGTGTTGGTACCGCAGTCGAGCGCCGCCACCCGCGTCACGTGTCGTCCCCGCTCTCCGCAACGGCGGCGTGCTGCGTGCACGGACCCTTCGACCACCACTGCGGCAGCAGCGCGAGTGCCTCGTCGCCGAACGGGTTGACGCCTGGTCCACACGCCAGGGACTGGGCGACGAGCGCGTGTAGGCACTTCACCCGCGTCGGCATGCCACCGGCGGAAGTTACGGCGATCTCCGGCACCTCACCGAACTTGGTCCGGTCCCTCAGATACGCCTCATGAGCCCGCTGGTAGCGCAACCGCAGGTCGTCGTCGTCATCGAGGCGCCGCGTCATCTCGACCATCAACCCGCTCGCCTCCAGGGTGCCGATGGCCGCGGTCGCGCGCGGACAGGTGAGGTAGTAGAACGTCGGGAACGGCGACCTGTCGCGCAGCCGGGGCGCCGTGGCGACCACGTCCGGGTCCCCACACGAGCACCGATGCGCGACGGCGACGAGGTTCCGCGGCGGCCTGCCGATCTGAGCCTCGACTGCCGCCAGATCCGGCCCGGAGAGAGTTGCGGCGGTCACTGACCGGTCGAGCTGCCCGGCAGGGGGCCGATCAGCGTCGCCGGGTCGTGGCCGGGCCCGGTCGATCTGCTGGCCGTAGCGCCGGCGTCGGCAGCAGCCAGGCTCTTCACGGTGCCGTCCCACCACGGTGCCTGCTGCCCAGCCGAGGTCGTCAGCGATGGAGGCAGCTGGCTGGTCGGAGCGCTGAGGACCACGCCGTTCTTGCCGATCACGCGATAGCCGCGCTCCCCCGGCATCACCCAGCCGAACCGCAGCCGCGCAGCCGCCTCGATGTAGGCGGGGTCGTTCCAGCGAGCCTTTTGGATCTTCAGCTGCGCGATCGCGTCCTTCTCCGCGGCGATCTGGGCCGACAGCGAGCCCTGCTGGCTGCGTTGGTTGAGCCAGGCGCGGATGCTGGACGCGTACGAGACACCCAGCACCGCGACGACCAGCACCAGCACGAGGGCGCGGGTGGTGAACGTCGAGGTCCTCCGCGGCGGGCCGGGCGGTGCTGGCGGCTCGACGCGCGTCGTACGACGGATGCTGGGCGCCGCCTGGCCGGGCCGGCGGCCGGCTGAGCCCCCAGGTCCCGAGGCGTGCGGCGAGCGAGTCGCCACTGCTCAGCCCTTCGCCCGGTAGCGCGGGAACGCCTGCAGCCCGGCATATCGGGCGGCCTCCTGGAGCTCCTCCTCGATCCGCAGCAGCTGGTTGTACTTCGCTACCCGCTCCGAACGCGCGGGGGCGCCGGTCTTCAGCTGACCGCAGTTCGTCGCCACCGCGAGGTCGGCGATCGTGGTGTCCTCCGTCTCGCCAGAGCGGTGGCTGATCATGCATCTGAACCCGCTGCGGTGCGCCAGGTCCACCGCGTCCAGCGTCTCGGTGAGGCTGCCGATCTGGTTGACCTTGACCAGCAGGGCGTTCGCCGACGACTCATCGATGCCCCGCTGGATCCGCTCCACGTTGGTCACGAACAGGTCGTCTCCGACCACCTGCACCGTGTTTCCGACGGCCGCGGTCAGGGCCTTCCAACCCACCCAGTCGTCCTCGTCGAGCGGGTCCTCGATCGACACGATGGGATAGGCGTCGAGGAGCTGCTCGTAGTAGGCGGCCATCTGCTCGGCCGAGCGGGCCTTGCCCTCGAACGTGTAGTGACCTGCGTCCCTGTCGTAGAACTCCGATGCCGCCACATCCATGGCAAGCACGATGTCGGTGCCGAGATCGAGTCCCGCCTTGTCCACCGCGACCGCGATTAGGTCCAGCGCCGCGCGGTTGGAGTCGAGACTGGGAGCGAAGCCTCCCTCGTCCCCGAGACCGGTGCCCAGGCCGCGGCTCTGGAGCACGCCTTTGAGCGCGTGATAGACGCCGACGCCCTTCTCGAGGGCCTCCCGGTACGTCGCTGCGCCGACCGGCGCGATCATGAACTCCTGCACGTCGACGTTGCTGTCGGCGTGGGCACCGCCGTTGAGGATGTTCATCATCGGCACCGGGAGCAGGTGGGCGTTCGGCCCCCCCAGGTAGCGGAACAGCGGCAGCTGGGCCGACTCCGCCGCCGCCTTGGCGACCGCGAGCGACGCGCCGAGAATGGCGTTCGCCCCCAGCCTCGCCTTGTTGGGGGTTCCGTCGAGATCGCCGAGGACCTGGTCCACCACGCGCTGCTCGTCAGCGGGGAGCCCGAGAAGGGCTTCGGCGATGACACCGTTGACCGCGTCCACCGCCGAGCCGACACCCTTGCCGCCATACCGGTCACCGCCGTCGCGCAGCTCGACCGCCTCGAACTGCCCCGTGGACGCTCCCGAGGGCACGGCGGCGCGGGAGACTGTCCCGTCGTCGAGGCCAACCTCGACCTCCACGGTGGGGTTACCGCGTGAGTCCAGGATCTCGCGTGCTCCAACAGCCTCGATCTGCGCCAAGAGACCTCTCCTTAACCGGTGGAAGTGCTCGCCAGCCTATCGGCGGGCTTGTTCGTTCGGCGGCACGGCACGCGGCTCCGCGCTGCGCACCGCGGCCATCTCGCGACGGACGTGGTGGCGCAGTGCGCGCTCCGGGTCGATGCCCTCGGCGCGCGCTCTGCCGACCATAGCGAAAAGCGCGGCACCGAGCGTCTCCTCCGGGCTGGCAGCCGTCCCGACCGCAGCCGACGCCGACCCCTCGAGCGGCAGGCCGGCGGTGGTGGCGCGGTCCACAACGCTGCTGGCGAGGCTCAGCGCGGGGAGCGCCAAGGGAATGCCGTCCATCGCGGAGGTGCGCGCCTTCTCGGCCCGCTTGATCGTCTCCCAGCTCGACTCGACGTCCGCCGCGTCGTCGACCTGCGCGCCGGCGAAGACGTGTGGATGCCGCCGTACCAGCTTGGCGACGAGACCCGCGGCCACATCGTCGATCGTGAACCCTTCTGTCGCCGCCTCCGCGGCCATGCGAGCGTGGAAGAGCACTTGCAGGAGCAGGTCCCCGAGCTCCTCTTGCAGGTGCGCCGGCTCACCACCCTCCACCGCTTCGACGACCTCGTACGTCTCCTCGACCAGATAGGGAAGCAGCGACTCGTGGGTCTGCTCGCGGTCCCACGGACACTGGCTCCGCAGCGTGTCCATGACCGCGACGGCGTCCAGCAGGCGCGCTCCAACCGCGTCGAACGACCCGACGACGATCTCCACCTCAGGGCCGGTCTCTGCGGTCTCGCTCCGTCGTACGACGACCTCCGCGAGCGCCTTCATCAGCTCCTCGTCTCCGTCCTCGGAACCGACCCAGACGACACTGTTGTCGGTGGCCATCGCCAACAGGTCGCTTGCCGAGGTGTCGGGGAGGATCTGCAGGTCCACGCCGACGGAACGGAGCGCCAGCGGGAGCGGCTCGTCGGCGTCCGCGACCGCGACGATGTCGGCCTCCTGGACCGCCCGCCAGGCCGCGGGGGTCAGGGCGCCACCGGGAGTCCGCGGTGACGTGACGACGACGCTGAGCCGCCCCATGTGGCCCAGCCTTTCACGATAGGGCGGCGGGTCAGCCGCAGACCTGGTTCGCGGGCAGCCCAGTGGTGTCGGAGGAGCTCTGCCGCAGCCGCAGCCAGGTTCCGGCGACGGCGGACTGCGGAACCGACAGTGACCCGTCGGTGTCGACGAGCCGCTGGCCGTTCCACGAACCATAGGCCGGGTTGACCTGCACACTCTGCTTGCGCTCGTACGTCGCCAGGTAGGGCTTGGCAGCCGGGAGGTCAGCCTGGGAGACGTTGTCGGCTGTCGTCACAGCGGGGTCGTTCAGGTGGGCCCCGATGACCTCCTGCTGCAGCTGAGCCCGCGCCGAGCCGGTGAAGAACGCCGTGAGCTTCTCGCGGTCACCCGCACTGAGGCCGGCAGGCAACGGCTGCTGGTCGGTGAGCTTGGCGATGGCAGCCGGGCTCACGCTCACGCGCAGCTCGCGAGCTGCCTTCGCGGTGATCCCGAAGGAGATGTAGCTCTGGGTGAACAGGTGCTTGAAGAAGGACACCGGCCGGGGTTGCGACGCGCCCGAGTTCTTCTGGCCGAGGAGCGTGATGTAGTCGCAGGCGGCCCCCACCAGATCGTCGACCGTGCGCTGGCTGATGCTGGTGCCGTTGACGACGGCCGCTGAGCCCGGATGGAACGTGCAGGACGACACCGCAAGAGCCGCAACCACAGCGAGACCGGCGAGCCGGTGCTTCCTCCAACGAGTCGTCACGTGAGGGCTCCTTGCGCTGCGGTCGGTGACGGAGCGGACGAGCTGGTGGCTGGTGCCGCACAGATGTCGTCGATGACGCGACCCGCCCAATCTAGTACGGCGACGTCGCGGATGGGTTCACCCCCGACCCGCGCGGTCCTCGGACGCGGGACGAGGACGCTGTGCAGGCCGGACTTGACGATGCTGCCCGGATACAGCCGGTCCAGCCTCACCCGGACGGAGTCGGCAAGGTCGACCGGCGCGAAGCGCACGTAGCTACCCTGCACGTTGATGTCGGAGAGGCGAGCCAGCTTCGCCTTCGCCCTCAGCAGGGCGACGGCGAGCAGGTTGTCGACCGGGGCCGGCGGCGCGCCGTACCGGTCGAGGAGCTCGACGCGCACCGCCTCGACCTGTTCGGGCGAGCGGACCTCAGCGAGCCGCTTGTACATCTCGAGCCGTAACCGCTCGCTGGGCACGTAGGTGTGCGGCAGGTGGGCGTCGACGGGCAGCTCGATCTTGACCTCCCGCTCCTCCGCGTTACTGTCGCCGCGGTACTCGGCGACGGCCTCGCCGACGAGCCGGACGTAGAGATCGAAGCCCACATCGGCGATGTGTCCCGATTGTTCGCCACCGAGCAGGTTCCCGGCACCACGGATCTCGAGGTCCTTCATCGCGACGGCCATGCCGGCCCCGAGCTCGGAGTGCTGCGCGATCGTCGACAGGCGTTCGTGAGCCGTCTCCGTGAGCGGCTTCTCCTGGGGGTAGAAGAAGTACGCATAGGCGCGCTCGGCCCCGCGGCCCACCCGGCCGCGCAGCTGGTGCAGCTGCGACAGTCCCAACAGGTCGGCGCGCTCGATCACCAGCGTGTTGGCGTTCGCCACATCGAGACCGGACTCCACGATCGTGGTGCAGACGAGCACGTCGAACTTGCGCTCCCAGAAGTCGAGCATCACCTGCTCGAGCTGGTGCTCGGGCTGCTTTCCATGCGCGACAGTGATGCGCGCCTCCGGGACCAGTTCGCTGAGCCGCTTCGCTGCCTTGTCGATGCTCTGCACCCGGTTGTGGATGTAGAAGACCTGACCCTCCCGCAGCAGCTCCCGCCGGATCGCGGCGACCACCTGCCGGGGCTCGTAGTTGCCGACGAATGTCAGCACCGGATGGCGTTCCTCAGGAGGTGTGGTGATCGTCGACATCTCGCGGATGCCGGTGACGGCCATCTCGAGCGTGCGTGGGATAGGCGTCGCCGACATGCTGAGCACGTCGACGGCCGTCCGCATCTGCTTCAGCGCCTCTTTGTGCTCGACGCCGAACCGCTGCTCCTCGTCGACGACGACAAGGCCGAGGTCCTTGAGCTTGACCTCGTCGTTGAAGAGGCGGTGGGTGCCGATGACGACGTCGACGGTGCCGTCCCGCAGCCCGGCCACCACCGCGCGTGCCTCGGCGTCGCTCTGGAAGCGGCTGAGCGGCCGCACGTTGACGGGGAACCCGGCAAAGCGCTCGGTGAACGTCTGCTGGTGCTGCTGGACGAGCAGCGTCGTGGGGACCAGGACCGCTACCTGCTTGCCGTCCTGGACGGCCTTGA
>JBBQKY010000106.1:0-8664 GCA_038327385.1 Propionibacteriales bacterium | reverse complement strand
TCCGTCGTCACCAGCCGAGACACCACGGCACACCTCCACGACCGACCTCACCGTCGTGCACCACACTGAACCCCGGCGGCGAGAAAGTCACTCCACCAGCTCAACCACCACACTCGGCGGTCCGAGGCGAAGCCTCGCTAGGACACCGATGACTGGCATCCCCATGCGGACGTTCTTGACGGGGACCCGACTCCCATCGCCCACCTGCTTCAACAGCTTCTCCACAGCCGCCATGAGGCGATGATCCTCGCGGAGCTTCTTGCTCCACTTGACTCGACCTTTAGCCGCCTCGAACGCCGCGCCTGCCTTCTTGACGGAGCCAGCTTTGACAGTCTGGTTCCGGTAGGCACGTACGACCATGCGGTCAATCATGTGCCGCATGTCCGGGTCGGCAGCGTCGAAGCCGTAGGCGTAACAGACGCGGGTCGCGATGGCTCCTGTGAGCGCCTGCATGGCAACTAGGTCGAGGGAAATCGCAGCTACGCTGCCCAGCACCGGGACGGGAATCATGGCCAAGGCTCCAAAGCTCGCACCCTGGCCTGCGCCGCGCGTCCGCCATCGGAGCACCATGGCGTCGGTGAACTCTTCAAGGGCTTCCAGGTCGAGGGCCTTGAGGTCCTCCAATGACTCGACCGCGCGGCCCTTACCCTGGTGGTACTTGATGACTGCCTCCGGATCGGTCAGTTCGACCACCCAGTCATTGAGAAGTTCAAGCAACTGAACTACGTGATGAACCGTTGGCACGAGAGCAGCGTCGACGGCCGAGCCCGCGAGGTCCATAACCTTCTCCGGCGTCTTGCTGGCAATGGCATGTCCAGCCTTGGAAGCTGTTGCTTTCGAGACCTCTCCTGCCTTGCCGAGAACGGTTTTGGCGCGGGGTGGTAGCAACTGGCGCCCCTCGGCCTTCTTTTCCCAGTGCGCCTGCAGTTCGTCCCACCGCTTTCGTTCATAGCGGGACATGGGATTCGGTTCAACGACGTCGGTCACGATCGGAAGGCTAGGCGAGGGTGCCGACACTTGACCAGATCAGCGAGACGGGATGGGACCGCGCTTCGGACACGTCACGTGTGGACGTGGCTTAGGAGACAGGCGGGATGCGTCCAGATGCCATACAGCGTGGAGCGTGAGACACCGAGATCACGGGCTACACGTGCCTTGGCTACGCACGCCGCCAGCCGGTCTCGCGCCTCTTGGGCCTGCTCGTCTGTCAGTGAGGCCCGGCTTGCGTCCTTGCACGCGCCACGCTCTTTGGCCTTCGCGATGCCATCCGCCTGACGCGCCCGCATCATGGCGCGCTCGAACCGCGGAACTCTCCAAGATCTGAAACATGAGGCGCTGGAAGTGGTCATCCTTCGCAGCGCGGGGACGACACGGCGCTGGCGGAGGCGGGGTGGCAGGTACTCCGCGTCTGCGCCAGGCGACGCCTACACGCGG
Source organism: Propionibacteriales bacterium (assembly GCA_038327385.1). Taxonomy (GTDB): domain Bacteria; phylum Actinomycetota; class Actinomycetes; order Propionibacteriales; family Nocardioidaceae; genus JAWWPG01. The sequence continues at coordinate 7,230 of JBBQKY010000106.1, read as the reverse complement.
CGGATAGACGTGCCCTAATCGCGAGGGTGCGCGGACGTTTCCAACCCAGCCCTCGATCTCCGCAGACACAGGTCCCGAGGATGGATCGGTTGGCCTAGCCAGGCATCCTCCTCACCTGCTGAGGCTCACCCGACCGGCCGCGTCCAGCACATGCAGCGCATTGAGGGTCACCATCAGATTGGGCTCGCCAGGGCTTCCCCAATCGACTACCTCGGGCGTGGTCTTGCTGTCAGCCGCCCGCCACAACTGTGCCTGGGCGTTCCACCTGCCGTCGGCTCGGCGCTTCTCCTGTAGCAGGTCCAAGGCGTCGGAGGCACGAGGGTCGGTGCTTCTGTCCGCGCGCGTGATGACGAGCAATGCGGAAAGCACGTCGTAGTGCCAGTACGAGGGGTAAGGCGTCGACAGCCAGCGGGCATTCATCGGCTCGCCGGTGCCCCCGCGGCGGAACACCCGATGCTGGAGGAACAGCTCGACGGCCCGATCCGCGGCTTCGCGGGCGCCGGCGTGACCGGTAGCGGCGGCGTATTCTTGCAGCCCCCAAGCGGTGCGTAGCGACTCGTGGAACGACGACCTGTGTCCGCCGGCCCGGTTATCGCAGTTCCAGCCGCCGTCCGGCCACTGCCAGGAGATGATCGCCTCGGCGAGGCGTTCGGTGCGCTCGTCTCCGGCGAGTCCGAGCCGTGTACACGCGCCGAGCGCGTTGCCGTGCACGCTGGCGTGCGAGCGCGGCAGCCCGTCGACCACCCGTGGCGGATACTTCAGGTCCTCGACGATCCAGGCCAAGACATGCTTCGCGGCGGCTGCGACGCGCGGGTCGTCGGCCGGCACGGCAAGTTCTGCCAGCGAGACCAACCGCCAATGCGCGCTCGTCCACTTGCGGTATGCGTCGCCTCCAAACCCGCCGTCCTCCTGCTGCCCGGCAAGCAACGCCGACACCCACGGCCCCGCGGTGATGGCTGCCCGATCCGCCACCGAGTCCTCCCGCAGTAGGTAGCGGCGGGTCAGGCTCCCACCGCCGCATCCTCGGCCGCGAGCAGCCACGCCACCACGCCCGCCGTCTTCTCGTCCACCCCAAGAGCATCCCAGACGATCCGACTGGTCACCCGTAGACGAGTGGTCTTCGAACTCTCCGAAGGGAGTCCTTCCGGTTTGCGAACAGGCGGCGGAACGACGCGTCTCCGTTGCTCCGTCGATCGAGAGGATCGCGGCAGATCCGTAGGCGGTGGATCGGGTCTTGATCCGGACGCCGACCCGACCAGTTCTTACTCGTCGGCTGGACGTCGATGGCACCCCGGTTGACGTAGACCTTCAACCGCCAGGATTGCCGGGTCTGGACCTGGACGCTCCATCGCGCTGGTACAAACGGTTCCACAGATAGAGGTCACGGAGCAGGCAGATCTCGGCACCGTGGTGAAAGACCTCCAGGCTCGTGTACAAGACGAGCCTCGCTATAGGTGCATCGGCGAATTCGGGCGGGACCGTCGGGCCTTGCGGCCGGGCAAGCCCTGCGTTGCCGAGGCCGCGCACACCGTCGACCCACATGTCGTGGGTGTCATCGAGCTGACGCAGCGCTTCCTTGGCAGAGCCCGCATAGTCGAAGGTCGCGATGTGCGTCGGCGGGACGCCGAAGTGGGTCCCGTTCATCTCGGCGAATCCAACGATCAAATGAGCGAGCCGCCAGGCGATGGTAGTCACCGGCTCCGGGTCTTGTGGCTCACCGTAGTCCCAGGTGAACTCTCCCGACCCGAATGACTTCGGCGCCGAGCTCGCTCCGCGGCGGCTGATCGTCCAGCAGTCGTGAACCGGCTGCCAGAAGTACTCGTCGTCCGTCAGGCCGTCGAGTCGGGGCCGCAGCCGATGCTCCCAATGCGTTTCAAGCTGATCGACCAGTTCGCCACTCCAGTCAACGTCCATCGCCGAAGCGTAGCCAGTACCACGCGGCGCACCGCGAGTCGAACAACCGGGTATCCGCTCATCGGCATAACAAGCAGATCTGGCCGTCTCGGTGCGCTCATTGTGGGCGAGATGACTTACGTGTGCCGGTCAGCGAGCTGGCCGTCGTCGAAGCAGGACTGAGCGCCGGTGTGGCAAGCGGGGCCGACCTGGTCAACCAACAGCAGGATCGTGTCCCCGTCACAGTCGAGACGGACCTCGCGGACGTGCTGCGTGTTGCCCGACGTCTCGCCCTTGACCCAGTATTCCTGTCGGCTGCGGCTCCAGTACGTCGCTCGGCGGGACTCATAGGTCCGACGCAGGGCCTCCTCGTTCATCCACGCGAGCATCAGCACTTGGAGGGAGCCGGCGTCCTGGACGACGACCGGCACCAGGCCGTCGGCGTTCGGCGACAGGCGACCTGTCCAGGTGGCGGCGTCGGCGGGCGCGGGCTCGTCCATCCAACCATTGTGCCGGGCGCCGGCACGCTCACCGGACCGAATGACCAGCCCCGGACAGCGCCGCCTTGACCTGCGCCACGCTCACGACGCCGAAGTGGAACACGCTGGCCGCGAGGACGGCGTCCGCGCCGGCCTCGACCGCCGGCGGGAAGTCGGCGGCCGACCCGGCGCCACCACTGGCGATCACCGGGACGTCGACAGCATCGCGCACCAGCCGGATGAGCTCGAGGTCGAACCCCGCCCGGGTGCCATCGGCGTCCATCGCGTTGAGCAGGATCTCGCCGCCGCCCAGCTCCGCACCCCGGTGAGCCCACTCGACGGCGTCCAGGCCAGCCGTCCGGACGCCGCCGTGGGTCGTCACCTCGAAGCCACTCGGCGCCGAGGATGAGCGGAAGGCGTCGACGCTCAACACCACCACCTGCCGCCCGAACCGGTCCGCTATCTCAGAGATCACCTCGGGGCGTTCGATCGCTGCCGTGTTGATCACGATCTTGTCGGCGCCGGCCCGCAGCAGCACGTCCACGTCGTCGACCGAGCGGACGCCGCCGCCGACCGTCAGCGGGATGAACACCTGCTCGGCGGTCCGACGTACCACGTCCAGCATCGTCGCCCGGCCTTGCTGGGACGCGCTGACGTCGAGAAACGTGAGCTCGTCGATGCCCTCCGCGTCGTAGCGCGCCGCCAGGTCGACCGGGTCGCCCGCGTCTCGCAACCCGCGGAAGTTGACCCCCTTGACCACCCGGCCCTCGTCGACGTCGAGGCAGGCGATGACCCGCACCGCCAGCGTCATGCCGAGACCGCCGCGAGAGCGTCCACGAGGGTGAAAGCACCCGTGTACAAGGCAGTTCCGATGATGACGCCCTCCACCCCTTCAGTCACCAACACAGCCAGCGCGCGCAGGTCGTCCAGGGTGGCGATTCCCCCCGAAGCCACCACCGGTCGGTCGGTCCGCGCGCACACGTCGCGCAGCAGCCTGACGTTGGGCCCCTGCAGCATCCCGTCGCTCGCCACGTCCGTCACCACGTAACGCGCGCAACCTTCCGCATCGAGGCGGGCCAGCACGTCGTACAGGTCGCCGCCCTCGCGCGTCCAGCCGCGCGCCGCGAGCCGGGTGCCGCGCACGTCGAGACCGATCGCCACCCGGTCACCATGCTCGGCGATCACGGCCGCGCACCACTCGGGATCCTCCAGCGCCGCCGTCCCGATGTTGATCCGCCGGCAGCCAGTCGCCAAGGCGGCCGCCAGGCTCGCATCGTCACGGATGCCGCCAGAGAGCTCGACGTCAATGTCCAGTACACCGACCACCTCCGCCAGCCGTTCATGGTTGTTCCCCCGGCCGAAAGCGGCATCCAGGTCGACGAGATGGACCCAGCGCGCGCCGGCCGCCTGCCAGCGCAGCGCGGCCTCGAGGGGATCGCCGAAGACGCGCTCGCTTCCCGCCACGCCCTGCACCAGCTGCACAGCGCGGCCGCCGGCCACATCCACGGCCGGCAGCAGCTCCAGACGTGGCATCTCGCCGCCGCTGGTACCCAGGGATGACGTCATCGCTCAGAGCGTCGAAACCCAGTTGCGCAGCAGCGCAAGGCCCGCGTCGCCGGACTTCTCCGGGTGGAACTGGGTCGACCAGAAGCTGCCCTGCTCGACGGCAGCGACGAACGTGTCGTCCCCGTACGACGCTGTGGTCGTCACGGGCGGGTCCATCCACCAGCCGTCGAAGGACTCTGCATGCGCAGCGAAGGAGTGCACGAAGTAGAACCGCTCCTCGCCGACACCGTGGAACATCTTCGACGCGCCCGACGCCTCGACTGTGTTCCATCCGACGTGCGGCAGCACCGCTGCGTGCACACGCGAAACCGCTCCGGGCCAGACCCCGAGCCCGGCGGTGGAGACCCCATGCTCGTCACCCCGCTCGAAGAGCACCTGGTGACCGACGCAGATCGCCAGCAGCGGACGCCCCCGCTCGAGCCGCTGCTCGATCATCCCCGGTCCACCCACCGCCCGCAGTGACTCCATACAGGCTGCGAAGGCGCCGACACCCGGGACCACCACTCCGTCCGCCTCGACGGCACGCTCCACCGAGGACGTCACCTCCACCGAGGCGCCGGCTCGCTCCAAGGCGCGCTCACCGGACCGAATATTGCCCGAGCCGTAGTCGTACAGCACGACTCGAGGCCTCACCGGCCGCCCCTCACAGGCTCCCCTTCACAGGCTCCCCTTCACGCTGGGCACACCCGCCTCCCGCGGGTCGATCACGGCGGCCGCGCGCAGCGCCCGGCCTACCGCCTTGTACTGCGCCTCGACGATGTGGTGCGGGTCGCGCCCCGCCAGCACGCGCACGTGCAGGGCGAGCGCCGCGTGGGCGCTCAGCGACTCGAAGACGTGGCGGGTCAGCGATCCGACGTACGACCCCCCGATGACGACGTACTCCTGGCCGACGGGTTCGCCGGTGTGCACGCAGTACGGCCGTCCCGACAGGTCGACAGCGCACTGGACCAGCGCTTCGTCCAGTGGCACCAGCGAGTCCCCGAAGCGGGATATGCCGAGCCGCTCTCCGAGCGCCTCGTTCAGCGCATCCCCCAGCACGATCGCCACGTCCTCGACGGTGTGGTGCGCGTCGACGTCGACGTCACCCTCCGCGTCCACCGCGAGGTCGAGAAGTGCGTGCCGGCCGAGCGACGCGAGCATATGGTCGAAGAAGCGGACCCCGGTGGAGACCTCCACCCGGCCCGACCCGTCGACGGCAAGGTCCACGACGACCCGCGACTCCTTGGTGGTTCGCTCGACGTGGGCGTTTCGCGACATCACGAGACCTCTCGATCGGGTACGACGGTCACGGTCACGGCCGCGAGTGCGGATCGGAATGCCGCCATCTCATCCGCGGTCCCGATGGAGACGCGCAACCAGCCCCGCGGGCCGGTCTCACGCACCAGCACACCGTGGTCGAGCAAGCCCGTCCACACGGCATGGGAGTTCCCGAACGTGCCGAAGAGCACGAAGTTCGCGTCCGACTCCGCGACCCGGAAGCCCTCGGCCCGCAGCCAGTCGACGGTTCGGTCGCGCTCAGCGCGGAGCAGGTCGACCGTCGTCAGCATCTCGTCGGCGTGCGCCAGCGCCACCCTCGCCACCGCCTGGGTGACGGCCGAGAGGTGGTAGGGCAGCCGGACCAGCCGCAAGGCGTCCACCAGCTCCACGGACGCGGCGAGGTAGCCGAGGCGCGCACCGGCCAGACCGAACGCCTTCGACATCGTGCGGGTGACCACCAGCCGCGGGAAACGGTCGAGAAGCGTCAAGGCCGACGGGACGCCGGCCCGCCGGAACTCCGCATACGCCTCGTCCAGGACCACGACTCCGGCGCTGGCCGCGCAGATCGCCTCGACCGCCTGCAGCGGCACGGCGGTGCCGGTCGGGTTGTTGGGCGACGCGAGCAGGATGACGTCGGGTCGCTCACGTCGTACGACGCCGACCGCCTCGTCCACGTCGACGGAGAAGTCCTCTTTTCGAGCAGCGCCGACCCAGCGGGTGGCGGTCGTTCTGGCGTACTCGACGTACATCGAGTAGGTCGGCTCGAAGGACAGCACGCTCCGGCCCGGACCGCCGAAGGCCTGCAGCACATGGGATACGACCTCGTTCGAGCCGTTGCCGGCCCAGAGCTGACCCGCGGTCAAGCCATGACCCAGGTAGCGGGCGAGGTCGTCGCGAAGAGCCCGCGCCTCCCGGTCGGGGTAGCGGTTGAGGCCACCGGCCAGCGCGCGGACCACCTCCGCCATCTCGTCAGCAACCGCCGCCGACGGCCCGTACGGGTTCTCGTTGACGTTGAGCCGGACGGCCGCGTCGAGCTCGGGGGCGCCGTACGGCTTCGCCCCCCTCAGCTCCTCGCGGACGGGCAGCCCGGTCACGCGGGATCCAGCCGGATGCGCACGGCGTCGGCGTGCGACGGGAGATCCTCCGCCATGGCAAGGCAGATGACGTGGTCGGCTGCGGCCGCCAGGGCCGACTCCGAGTAGTCGACGACCTGCATGGTCTTGAGGAACGACCGCACGGACAGGCCCGACGAGTGGCGGGCGCAGCCGCCGGTCGGGAGCACGTGGTTGGACCCCGCGCAGTAGTCGCCGAGCGAGACCGGCGCATGCGGTCCCACGAATACCGCGCCGGCGTTCCGGATCCGGCCGGCCACCGCCGACGCATCCCGGGTGTGGACCTCCAGGTGCTCAGCCGCGTAGGCGTTCACGACGTCGACACCCTGCGCGAGGTCGTCCACGAGGACCAGCGCCGACTGAGGGCCGGCGAGCGCTGAGCTGATGCGCTCGGCGTGCTTGGCCTGCGGTACCTGACGCGTCAGCTCCTGCTCGACGGCGTCGGCAAGGCTTTCCGAGTCGGTGACCAGCAGGCTCGCCGCCATCGTGTCGTGCTCGGCCTGGCTGATCAGATCGGCTGCCACGTAACGCGGGTCCGCCGAGTCGTCGGCGAGCACGGCGATCTCGGTCGGGCCTGCCTCGGAGTCGATACCGACGACGCCGCGCAGCAGTCGTTTCGCCGCGACGCCGTAGATGTTCGCCGGGCCGGTCACGAGGTCGACCGGCGCGCACCCCCCGTCGGCGTGCTCGTACCCGTAGGCGAACATCGCCATCGCCCCGGCTCCACCGGCTGCGTAGACGTCCGCCACGCCGAGCAGCGCGCACGCCGCCAGGATCGTGGGGTGCGGGAGTCCGTCGTACTCGCGTTGACTCGGGCTCGCCAGCGCGAGGGACGAAACACCTGCGACCTGCGCGGGTACGACGTTCATGACCACCGACGACACCAGCGGAGCGGTGGCGCCCGGCACGTACAGTCCGACCCG
>JBBQKY010000105.1:0-8708 GCA_038327385.1 Propionibacteriales bacterium | reverse complement strand
GACCGCGAGGCCCACGAGGACGTCGTACGCCTGGTCGACGAGGTGGGGGCGCCCGAGCGCTGGGTGATGCACTGCTTCTCCGGCGATGCCACGTTCGCCCGCGAGTGCCTCGACCGGGGCGCCCACCTGTCCTTCGCCGGCACGGTCACCTTCAAGAACGCCGGGTCCCTGCGTGAGGCGCTGCGGATCGCGCCGCTCGACCGGATCCTGGTGGAGACCGACGCGCCCTACCTCACCCCGATGCCGCATCGCGGACGTACCAATGCGTCCTTTCTGGTGCCGCTCACGGTGCGCTCGATGGCCGCCACGCGCGGGATGGACCTGGCCGACCTGTGCCGGGCGATCGAGGCGAACACCGACGCTGCCTTCGGCGGTTCCTGGGGGTGAGCCGCCCGCGCGACACGCCGTGCGACACGCCGTGACCCGGAGTGTGAGCCTGACCACATGTTTTGCTAGCAGTTTGCTAACTGGCAGCTACTTACCTAGGGTCGGAGGCTGTTGGCCGGGAGCGGGACTGTTCCATCCCCGGTGAGCGCCCCTGGGGAGCCGCACTGCGACCATCTCGGTCCGACGCGGACAGGCGCCGCCACCCCGCGGCCCGGAAACCGCGAACATCGGAGAATCGTGCGCGCCTCACTGACGCACCTCAGCCGCAACAAGACCCTGCTATTCGGACTGGTCTCAGCGATCGTCATCGCGCTGGTCGGCACCACCGCCGCCTACGCCACCATGAGCAAGACCGTCACTGTGTCGGTCGACGGCAAGACCTCCACCGTTCGCACCTTCGGCGACAACGTCGGTGAGGTGCTCGCGGCCAGGGGCATCGAGACCAACGAGCACGACTCCGTCGTCCCGGGTGTGGACGCGCCCGTGAACGACGGGTCCGAGATCGCCGTCCGCCTCGGACGGCCGCTGGCCCTGAGCATCGACGGCACCAAGCGCACGCTGTGGACCACCGCGACCAAGGTGTCCTCCGCGCTCGACCAGCTCGGCGTCCGCTTCGGCAGCGCCGCACTGTCGGTGAGCCGTAGCGCCACCATCGACCGGTCGGGCATGGCGCTCGAGCTCACGACGCCCAAGAAGGTCGCCGTGAAGAGCGCGAACGACAAGGTCAAGCGGCACAACGTTCCCGCCGCGACCGTCGGCGAGCTGCTGCGCAAGCTGGACGCGGACGTCGACCGCAACGACCTCGTGCGTCCCTCACGCAGCGCGGAGCTGGTCGACGGCACTCGCGTCGTGGTCACCAAGATCGGCGTCCGGACCAAGCGCGTCCCCCGCGAGGTCATCCCAGCCGCGGTGACGGAGCAGAAGGACGACTCGATGATGAAGGGCGACTCCAAGACGATCCGCGAGGGTTCCAACGGCGCCCGCGACGTCACCTACACGGTGCGTTTCCGCAACGGCGAGGTCGTCAAGCGCACCGTCGTCAAGCAGAAGACGATCACCCAGCCGGTCGCCAAGGTCGTCAAGATCGGCACCAAGACCGCGCCCGAGTCGAACCTCGCCAGTGGCGGGACCATCTGGGACAGGATCGCCGCCTGTGAGTCCGGTGGCAACTGGGCCGCCAACACCGGCAACGGCTACTACGGCGGACTGCAGTTCAGCTCCTCGACCTGGCTCGGGTACGGCGGTGGCGCCTACGCGTCGACGGCCAACCTGGCAAGTCGCGAGCAGCAGATCGCCATCGCTGAGCGGGTCCAGGCCGCTCAGGGCTGGGGTGCCTGGCCGGTCTGCTCCGTGCAGGCGGGCGTCTGAACGGTCCCCGTCTGTTGGGGCCGGCCGACGTTCGCCTGCTCGCTGACCGGTTGGGCGTCCGGCCCACCAAACGGCGCGGACAGAACTTCGTGATCGACCCGAACACCGTTCGACGCATCGTGTCCACGGCAGGCATCGAGGCCGGGGACGAGGTTCTGGAGGTGGGTCCGGGGTTGGGCTCGCTCACGCTCGGCCTGTTGTGCGCCGACGCCCACGTGACAGCTGTGGAGATCGATGCCACCCTTGCCACGGCTCTGCCACACACGGTGGCACAGTACGCACCGGCCCTCGAGGATCGCCTGACGGTCGTGCACGGGGACGCGATGCGGGTCGGTATCGAGTCCACGCCGACACTGCTGGTGGCGAACCTGCCCTACAACGTGGCTGTCCCCGTTCTCCTGCATCTGTGGGCGACTCAGCCCTCACTTCGCCGGGCTCTTGTGATGGTGCAGCTCGAGGTCGCGGAGCGGCTGGCAGCCGTACCCGGATCACGGGTCTACGGCGTGCCGAGCGTCAAGGCAGCCTGGTACGCCGCCGTACGCCTGGCAGGGAACGTCGGACGGCAGGTGTTCTGGCCGGCGCCCAACGTCGACTCGGCGCTCGTCACGATGGACCGGCGCGAACCGCCCATCTCGGCCGTGGGGCGGGAGCGGGTGTTCGAGGTGGTGGACGCGGCGTTCGGCCGCCGCCGCAAGATGCTGCGGGCGTCGTTGTCCGTTCTTGCCCCGGCTGGCCGTGCTGAGGAGGCGCTGACCGCTGCGAGCGTCGACCCCACCGAACGACCCGAGCGTCTCACCGTCGACGACTTCGCGCGGATCGCGGACGCGCTCGCTGTTCGCACGTAGCCTTGGGGAGTGAGCTTGCCGCCCGTTACCGTGCGCAGCCCCGCCAAGGTCAACCTCGGTCTCACCGTAGGCGCGGTCGATCCCGCGGGTTACCACCGGGTGGCAACGGTCTACCACGCGATCTCCCTGTACGACGAGCTGAAGGCGCGCCCGCACACCGCGGCCGGGGAGGTGACGATCAGCGTCACCGGTGAGGGACAGCAGCATGTGCCGACCGATGAGCGGAACCTGGCGGTGCAGGCGGCGCGCCGGCTCGCGAAGGCCTTCGATATCGAGGACGGCGTCTCGCTGAGCGTCCACAAGACCATCGCGGTCGCCGGCGGGCTCGGTGGAGGAAGCGCCGACGCGGCGGCCGCTCTCGTCGCGTGCGATGCGTTGTGGCAGACCGGCGCCTCCCGGGAGGATCTTGTCGCCATCGCGACGCAGCTGGGCAGCGACGTACCGTTCTGTCTGAGTGGTGGCACGGCGATCGGCACGGGCCGTGGCCAGACGTTGTCGTCGGTGCTGTCGCAGGGCTCCTACGAGTGGGTGCTCGCCTATGCAGCTGACGGCCTGGCCACTCCGGAGGTGTATGCGCAGCTCGACAAGATGCGAGGGAGATCGCGCGGTCCGGCCCCCGCGCCGACCGTGCCGGAGGATCTGATGGCGGCGCTTCGCAGCGGCGACCCGTACGCCGTTGGCCCTGCCCTGCACAACGACCTCCAGCCGGCGGCGCTGCGCCTGCGACCGTCTTTGAAGCGGACTCTGGACCTCGGCGAGGAGTACGGGTCGCTCGGCTCGATCGTTTCCGGTTCGGGGCCCACGTGCCTCTTCCTCGCCTCGGATGCCGACCATGCGGTCGACCTCGCGGTCGCGCTGTCCGGCTCTGGTCTGTGCAGCTCTGTGCAGCGGGCGACCGGGCCGGTGCCCGGTGCTCGGATCGCCACGTGACAAGGCTCGCGCATCGGTGAACCTGATCAGCTGCGACACCGTGTCGAAGGCGTTCGGTGTCCGCCCGGTCCTCGACGAGGTCAGCCTCGGCGTACAGCGCGGCGACCGGGTCGGCATCGTCGGACGCAACGGGGACGGCAAGTCCACGCTGCTTCGGATCCTTGGTGCGCTCGAGGAGCCCGACGACGGCCGCGTGACGCACAACCGTGGCCTGCGGGTCGCGATGCTCGCCCAGCACGACGACCTCGACCCGGACAGTCGGGTGACCGATGTGGTGCTCGGCGGGCGGGCGCAGCACGAGTGGGCGGCTGACGCTGCGGCTCGAGGAGTCGTCGAGCATTTTCTTGCCGGGACCGCGCTGGAGCGGTTGATCGCCGAGCTGTCCGGCGGTGAGCGGCGGCGGGTTGCTCTTGCAGCGCTGCTGCTCCGCGACCTCGATGTCCTCCTTCTCGACGAGCCGACCAACCATCTCGACATCGAAGCCGTGGCGTGGCTGGCAGCGGAGCTGCTGAGCCGTGACCTCACACTGGTCGTCGTGACCCACGACCGGTGGTTCCTCGACGAGGTGTGCTCGGCGACGTGGGAGGTCCACGACGCGACGGTCGACAGCTACGAGGGTGGTTACGCCGCCTACGTGCTGGCGCGGGCCGAGCGTTTGCGACGGGAGGACGCGTCCGAGACCCGTCGGCAGAACCTCGTCCGCAAGGAGCTCGCCTGGCTGCGGCGGGGGCCGCCAGCGCGTACGTCGAAGCCGCGCTTCCGGATCGACGCTGCGCAGCTGCTCATCGCGGACGAGCCGACGGCCCGTGACACCGTCGAGCTGCAACGCTTCGCCACGGCGAGGCTCGGAAAGGACGTCCTCGACCTGGAAGACGCGACGATCGTCCGCGGCGGGCGCGTGCTTGCCGACGCCGTCACCTGGAGGATCGGTCCTGGCGACCGCCTCGGGCTGATCGGCGTCAACGGCTCCGGCAAGACCTCGCTGCTGTCGGTGCTCGCCGGCGAGGTTGCGCCTGAACAGGGGCGGATGGGTCGTGGCAGAACCGTCGAGGTCGCCCACCTCAGCCAGTCGCTGGGCGATCTGGACCTGACCCAACGAGTCCTCGCCTCGGTCGAGGAGATCAAACGGGTGGCCGGGGTGGCGAAGGGCCGGGAGGTGACCGCTGTCTCCATGCTGGAGCGGTTCGGCTTCACCGGCGACCGGCTGACGGCGCGCATCGGGGATCTGTCCGGCGGTGAGCGTCGGCGGCTCCAGCTGCTACGGCTGCTGCTGCGCGAGCCGAACGTGCTGCTGCTCGACGAGCCGACGAACGACCTCGACATCGACACCTTGAACGTCGTGGAGGACTACCTCGACGGCTGGCCCGGAACCCTGGTCGTGGTGTCGCACGACAGGTACTTCCTCGAGCGGGTGTGCGACACGGTATGGGCGCTGCTCGGCGACGGCTCACTGGCGATGCTGCCCGGTGGCGTCGCCCAGTACCTCGCCAAGCGTGCCGATCGCAGCTCTGCTGTCGAGGGCCCCGCCGCCTCCGTGACGTCGAGCTCGTCGTACCCGGGAGATGCAGCCATCAGGCGCGCAGCGCAGAAGGACCTCGCGCGTCTCGAGCGGCGGCTTGCGAGGGTCCAGGCGAAGATCGCAGATGTCCACCGCGACATGGCGGCGTCCGCCAGCGACTACGTCCGCCTTGCGGAGCTTGACACCGCCCTTGCGACGCTCGCCGGGGAGCGCGACGACGTCGAGACCGCCTGGCTCGAGGCAGCGGAAATCGTGGAAGCGGGTCAGAATGCAGGAGCTGACGGCTGAAGCTGCTTCGCCATGACACGCTCCCGCCCAGCTCCGTCAGGCATCAAGTCGCCTCGTTCACCCGTAAAGCGGAACCCCTTGCGCTGGTAGAGCTCGGAGGCGGCGCGATTGCCTCCCGCAACGCACAGACGCAACGTGCGTACGCCCATAGCCGTCCCCCGTTGCTCTACGTCGTCGACCAGGGCATCTCCAACGCCTCGGCCTCGGGCCGCCGGAGCGACCCACATCGAGATGAGCTCGATCATGCTGTCGTCGGCGGTGGGCACACCGCTCGCCATACCGACCGGCTGATCGTCGAGCATGGCAACAACGTTGAACGATCCCGGGATACTGAGCCGACGGCGCCATCGCTCTTCCACGTCGTTCTCCTCTTGCCAGTCCGCAAGGCGGGCAGCGAACGCGTGGGGTGCCTCGGCGAGCGCGGCTAGTCGTAGCCTTCGCCAGATGGCCCAGTCATCCGGGCTCAGTTCGCGGAGCGCAAGCACACCGACAAGCATGCCGCAGCCCTGTGCGACGGACTCCGCCGCTACACCTACCAACGATTTGCGCACTATTGCGCGAATGGGCGCCACCACAGTGACACGTGTGATGACGGGCGATGGGTTAGGGGATCTCGTGGTCGAAAGGGGCGACGACGGTCCGGAGCATCGACGCGAGCGACTGCCGCTGCTTGGGCGTCAGGCGATCGAGCAGCTTGCGCTCCTGCTCCATAAGCTCGCGGAGGGCGCCGTCGACCCTGCTCCTGCCCCGCGAGGTCAGCCGCACCAGGACGCCCCGTTTGTCGTCAGGATCGGGCAACCGGCCGGCCAGATCCTTGGCAGCAAGGCGATCCACCCGGTTCGTCATCGTCCCCGAGGTCACCATCGTCTCCCGAAGCAGCTGCCCCGGGGAGAGCTGGTAGGGCGAGCCCGCGCGTCGCAACGCGGTTAGTACGTCGAACTCCCATGTCTCCAGACCGTGCGCCTCGAAAGCCTCCCGCCGGGCCAGGTCGAGATGCCGCGCCAGCCGCGTCACCCGGCTCAGGACCTGCATAGGCTCCGTGTCGAGGTCGGGGCGCTCTCGCTGCCAGGCAGCGACCAGCCGGTCGACCTCATCGGGTAGTCGCTCGGGCACGTCAGGATTGTAGTGCTGAGTGGGGCCGCATTCTGTCTTGACATCAAGATGAACCAGAGCGCAATGTATCTTGAGGTCAAGACAAATATGGGAGTGGGGCGCGATGATGACGTGGGACCCGACGACGTACCTCGCCTTCCAGGACGAGCGAGCGCGACCCTTCCACGACCTGGTGCGGCGCATCGACGCAGCAGCCCCGACTCGGGTTGTCGACCTCGGCTGCGGACCCGGGCATCTCACTGGCACCCTCGCTGAGCGCTGGCCGACGGCCCTGGTCACCGGCCTCGACTCGTCGCCGCAGATGATCGAGCGGGCGGAACGGCACGCGACCGAGCGGCTCACCTTCGCCCTGATGGACGTGGGGACCTGGGAACCGGACCAACCGGTCGATGTGATCGTCGCCAATGCGGCCTTCCAGTGGGTGCCCGGACACCGAGAGCTGCTCCCACGTCTGGCGCGCCGGTTGTCACCACTGGGGTGGCTCGCCTTTCAGGTCCCCGGCAACTTTGACGAGCCCAGCCACGCGTTGCTGCACGAGCTCGGCGCGGACTCGCGCTTTGCCGAGGCGACTGCGGGACTGCAGACCCCATCTGCCTTTGACCCGGTCGTCTACCTCGGCGACCTCGCCGGGCTCGGCATGCGGGTCGATGCGTGGGAGACCACGTACCTGCACGTGCTCCCAGGTGCGGACCCCGTCTTCACCTGGATCTCGGGAACGGGCGCCCGTCCGACGCTGCAAGCTCTCGACGGTGAGCAGCGCGCGGAGTTCGTGCGCGAGTACAAAGCGCTCTTGCGCGCGGCCTACCCACCGCAGAGCTTCGGCACGGTGCTGCCGTTTCGACGGGTCTTCGTGGTCGCGCAGCGTGTCGACGAGGCGGCCCAGTACGCCGACGAGCCGGCCCAGAACGCCGACCTGCCGGCGCCTTCCGGTGAAGGCGTGGCATGACTGCGCGCTACCAGGTGTGCGCTCTCCATCACGTCCAGGTGGCATGCCCGCCCGGAGGGGAGGGACCGGTGCGCGCCTTCTACGGCGGGCTGCTCGGCCTCATTGAGGTTGCCAAACCCTCCGAACTGGCCAACCGCGGCGGCGTGTGGTTCCGCGGCGATGGCTACGAGCTGCACGTGGGGGTGGAGGAACCGTTCTCACCGGCGCACAAGGCGCACCCGGCCTTCCTCATCGACGACATCGACGCGGTGGCCGAGCGCCTCGAGGAAGCGGGTCTGGTCGTCGGGTGGGATGAGCGCTTCCCCGGGTACCGGCGGTTCCACCTCGCTGACCCGCACGGCAACCGGGTCGAGATGCTGGGTCTCGACGACGGCCCAGACGGAGCGCACGACGATGGCTGAGAAGGCAGCACCGGCGCTGGCGCCCGCCAGCCGCGAACAGGTCGGTCCCTAGGGATCCTCGGCTGCCCGCACCGGGAACAGCGTCTCGAGCCGCGGCGACTTCTCGAGCCCCGACAGCCCGTGCCACGCGAGGTTCACGAGATGCGCCGCCACGACGGACTTGTCCGGCTTGCGGGCATCCAGCCACCACTGCCCCGTCGTACCGACCATCCCGACCAGCATTTGGGCGTACAAGGGGGCGTGTTGCGGGTCGAAGCCGCGCCGGCTGAACTCGGCGGCGAGGATGTGCTCGACGCGCCCCGCGATGTCTCCGATGATGGACACGAATGACCCGGTCTCGGAGCCTATCGGTGAGTCGCGGACTAGGATGCGGAAGCCGTCGGAGGACTGCTCGATGTAGTCGAGCAGCGCGCAGGCGGCCTGCTCGAGCAGCTCGCGGGCGTGCCCGGAGGTGAGAGACGAGCGCATCATCGTCAGCAGCCGGCGGACCTCCCGGTCCACGACGACGGCGTAGAGGCCCTCCTTGCCGCCGAAGTGCTCGTAGACGACCGGCTTCGACACGTTGGCGCGCGCTGCGACCTCCTCGATCGAGGTCCCCCCGAACCCGCGCTCGGCGAACAGCGCTCGCGCGACGTCGATGAGCTGCTCCCGACGCTCTGCACCGGTCATCCGTCCGCGCGGCGGGCGCTTCGGGGTGTCGGTCACGGTCGCAGTATCGCAGTCTGATCACCGAGGAGCCGAAGGATCCGACGGTGAGGCCGCCCCGGCAGTCTGTCCTGTCTCATCAGATTGGTAACGGTTGGAGTCTCAGGACATCGGTAACACCTGGCGGGTTGTGTTCCAGGCTGGGGCATGACCAGTGATGGGGTTGCGGTGGATTCGAGGTTGGCGGCGGCGGTGGCGGCGAAGGC
>JBBQKY010000104.1:0-8828 GCA_038327385.1 Propionibacteriales bacterium | reverse complement strand
GCTCGTGTATCCACGCCGCGACCTTGTCCAGCCACGGCCAGCGGTCCTCGTCGTCGAGCGGCTGCCCGGCGGCCATCTTGGCTCGGTTGGCGGCCGGGTGCATGTCGTCGCCCTCGGTCAGGTCCCACCCGAGGCGCTCGGCGAGCAGCTCGGCGATCGTCGACTTCCCGCTGCCGGACACCCCCATGACCACGAGCACCGAGCGCTGCAGGTCCACACCCTCACCTCTCTTCTGCGGTAGTGCGGCACGATACGGGGCTTTCATCGGGCTCGGGAGACCCGAAACGGTCCGAGTCACCTGCGGGAAGGCTGACGAAGAGCGCCCGCCAAACCTGCGGCCACGCGGAGAGTAACGAGGCCCCGGCCCAGCCCGACCTCGACCAGGTCGTCGAAGACCCCTTGATGCCGGGCGGCCGCCCGGATTCCCGCGGCGACGACCACCGGCACGCTCACCAGCCGCGCCGTCATCGACGTGTGCTTGAGGTGCCGCCCCAGCATCGACCGCACCGCGCCGCGGTAGGCAGCCCCGGCGGCCGCGCCGTCAGCTCGCTCCACGGCGGCCGCCACCGCCTGGCCGGCCAGCACGCCGGTCTGCACGGCATAGTGAATACCCTCCCCGGTCATCGGGTTGATGAGCCCGGCCGCGTCCCCGGCCACCAGCACCGGTCCGTCAGGCTGCTGGAAAGCCCAGGTGGACAGCGGCAGATGGTGCCCACGCCAGGCCGTCCCGCCGTCCGTCGCCTCCGGCAGCAGCTCGGCCAGCCGGTCGAGCAGCAGCTGACGCGTGGGCGCCTGGCGACCCGGCCCGAGCAGCTCCCCATACCCAACGTTGGACATCCCGTCGCCGATGTCGAAGGACCAGGCGTACGACGGTTGGCGGCTCTCGCCGAAGACGATGACCTGCTGCCCGACCCGTCGTGGAGGTGTCGGTGAGTAGCCACGCAGCGCGAAGGCCTGTCGCCGCGGCGCCGCCAGCCCCATAGCTGAGCGCAGCACCGAGTGAGCACCGTCGGCCGCCACCACTGCCCTGGCGCGGGTGTGGTCGTCCAGCACGACCTCGCTGCCGTCCCGCCGCATGGTCTTGACGCGTTGTCGGCGAAGCTCCGCGCCGGCGCTGACAGCCGCCTCGACGAGGCGCCCGTCGAAGACCGCGCGCGGTACCACCCAGGCGGGACGAGACATCGTTCGTGACACCTCAGCCTCGCCCTGCTGCAGGCGTAGCTCATGCACCGGCACCCGGTCGTCGAGCAGGCCGGTCACGCCGACACCGCTCAGTACGTCGAGGACGTGCGGCGCGATCCCGTCGCCGCAGGCCTTGTCCCGCGGGAAGTCCGACCGGTCGAGCAGCAGAACGCGGCTGTCCGGCCTAGCGGTGAGTGCTCCCAGGGCGGCGGCGGACCCCGCCGGTCCGGCACCGACAATCACCAGGTCCCAGACCGCCGTCACCTGTACGCCTCCCCGAGTGCACTGCTGGACGTCGTACGCCGCGTCATCGGGCGATCAGCAGAGCCACATCGACGGCCGCAATCGCCACCGTGGCCCGAAAGGCGACACTCCCGGACCAGCGCAGCCCGACGGCGGCCAGGGCCGCGGTCACCGCCAGACCGGTCCAGGACCAGCCGCCCGGCCACGTCCCCGGCCCGAGAACGACGACGCTCGACGCCGCCAGCAGCACGACGGTGGCGAGCAGCTGGCACCGGTGCCGGCCAAGCCGGTGCGGAAGGCCGCGGACACCGGTGGCGGCGTCGTCCTCGAGATCGGGCAGGACATTGACCAAGTGTGCCCCTACCCCGAGCAGCGCCCCGCCCGCCATCAGCCACCACGGAGGCAGGCGAGGGGGCTGCAGAGCCAGCCACCCGACAGCAGGGAGCGTGCCGAACGCCACGGCGTACGGCAGCCAGGACCAAGAGGTTCGCTTCAACCCGAGGTTATAGGCCCAGCCGGCGCCGACTCCCAGCACCAGATGGGTGAGCCCCGACCGCCAGCCGCACGACAGCGACAGCACGACGCAGGCCACCAGCGCAGCCACCAAAGCGGCCCGAACGGTCCGCGCCGGCAGCGCCCCAGTGGCAAGCGGCTTGTCGGCGCGTTCGACGAGGCGGTCTCGCTGGGAGTCGATGAGGTCGTTCGACCAGCCGATCGTGAGCTGGCCAGTGAACACGGCCGCCGTCACGAGGACAGCCCTGCCGACAGGGAGACCGGCGTCGACGGCGAGCAAGGAGGTCAGCGCCGTGACCGCCGCCACTGGTTCAGGGTGGCAGGCCCGTACCAGCAACGGGATCGACGCCGCCGACCCCAGGCTCCGCACGGCGCCAGAATAGACCGACCTAGGCTTTGCGACATGACGCAGATCCGCGCCGTCAGAGGTGCGCTGCCGGAGCACCGGTATCCCCAGGCGGAGGTCACCGCTGCGTTCGCCGACGTCATGCTCGATGACGGCGCTGACCGTGTCCTGCTCGACCGCTTCCACCGCAACGCCGGCGTCAGCTTCCGTCACCTCGCCCTGCCGCTGGAGGGCTACGCCGAGCTTGCCCATTTCGGTGCGGCCAACGACGCCTTCATCGACGCGGGCGTCGACCTAGGCGCCAGAGCCGTCGTGGATGCCCTCAAGGCGGCCGACCTCACGCCGTACGACGTGGATCTCATCGTCTCGGCGACGGTCACCGGGCTTGCAGTCCCGTCGCTGGACGCCCGCGTCGGAGCCCGGATCGGGCTGCGGCCGGACGTGAAGCGGGTCCCGATCGTCGGTCTCGGCTGCGTCGCTGGTGCCGCCGGCATCGCGCGCCTGCACGACTATCTCGTCGGGCACCCGGACGAGGTCGCGTTGCTGATGGCCGTCGAGCTGTGCTCGCTGACGGTCCAGCGCGACGACGCGTCGGTTGCGAACCTCGTCGCGAGCGGCCTGTTCGGCGACGGCGCAGCGGCTGTCGTCGCCGTCGGCGCCGACCGTGCCACCGGCGCCCCCGACGCCTCGGACGGCGCGGACGCGCGCAGCTCCCGGCCGACCGTGCTGGCGACCCGCAGCCGCATGTACGCCGACACCGAGCGCGCCATGGGCTGGGACGTCGGGGCCAGCGGGTTCCGGATCGTGCTGGGGGTCGAGGTCCCGGACCTGGTGCGCACCTACGTCCGCGAGGACGTCGACGGGTTCCTCGAGGACCACGGGCTCACCCGACGCGACATCGAGTGGTGGGTGTGCCACCCCGGTGGTCCGAAGGTGCTCGAGGCGATGCAGGCCACGCTCGAGCTCGACCCCTCGGCGCTGTCGCTGACCTGGGACTCCCTCGACCGCATCGGCAACCTGTCATCCGCCTCGGTGCTTCACGTGCTCGAGGACACGCTGCGGCTGCGGCCGCCGCGAGCCGGGTCCTACGGCATCGCGCTGGCGATGGGGCCGGGGTTCTGCCTCGAGCTCGTCCTGCTTCGTGGCTAGCCTCGTGCTCTTCACCGTGCTCGTCGCCCTTGTCGGAGTGGAGCGGCTGGCGGAGCTGGTGGTCTCCAAGCGCAACGCCGGCTGGAGCATGCACCGGGGCGGTGTCGAAACGGGTCAGCGGCACTACGTCGCGATGGTCGCGCTGCACTCCGGCCTGCTGGTCGGTGCGCTGGTCGAGGTCTGGGTGCGACGCCCCAGCTTCATCCCCGCGCTGGGCTGGCCGATGTTGATGTTCGTGCTGGCGTCACAGGCTCTTCGCTGGTGGTGCATCCGCACGCTGGGGCCGCGCTGGAACACCCGCGTGATCGTCGTCCCAGGTCTCCCGCTGGTGCGCCGTGGACCGTACCGGTGGATGAGCCATCCGAACTACGTGGCTGTCGTCGTGGAAGGTGCCGCACTCCCGCTTGTGCACACCGCATGGATCACCGCTACGGCGTTCACCGTGCTCAACGCGGCGCTTCTGAGCGTCCGTTTGCGCGTGGAGAACGCTGCCCTGCAAGGCCTTCCGACCACCGCGCTCGAGCCGCAGGCGTCCGCCTGATGCTCGACATGGTCGTCGCAGGGGGTGGACCGGTAGGGCTGGCGACCGCGCTGTACGCCCATCGTGCCGGCTTGCAGGTCGCCGTTCACGAGCCGCGCGCCGGCAGCATCGACAAGGCCTGCGGCGAGGGCCTGATGCCCGGAGCCGTTGCTGCGTTGGGTGATCTGGGCATCAACCCGGAGGGTCAGCCGCTCGTCGGCATCCGCTATCTGGCCGGTGATGCGTCCGCACAGGCTCCCTTCCGGCATGGCGAAGGGCGCGGCGTGCGTCGTACGACGTTGCACGCCGAGCTGTTGTCGCAGGTGCAGCGCGTCGGCATCCCCGTCGTGCAACGGGCGGTGAAAGAGGTAGCGCAGCGCGACAGCGACGTGCTCGTCGACGGCACAGCGGCTCGCTATCTGGTCGCCGCCGACGGCCTGCACTCGCCGCTGCGGCGGCGGCTTGGCCTGGACGCCCCGGTACGGCCACTCGCCCGCCGCTTCGGGCTGCGCTGTCACGCCGACATCGCGCCCTGGACGGACCACGTGGAGGTGCACTGGGCACGCTCGGCCGAGGCCTACGTCACCCCCGTCGGGCCTGACCTCGTGGGCGTGGCGATGCTGACCAGCGACCCTGCGTCGTTCGACGAGATGCTGCTGCGCTTTCCCGCTATCGGCATCCGGCTGGCCGGTGCAGGGGTGTCCAAGGTCCGTGGCGCCGGGCCACTTCGGCAGCGCTCGGTACGACGGGTGGCCGGCCGCGTGCTGCTCGTCGGCGACGCGAGTGGGTACGTGGACGCCCTTACCGGTGAGGGGATCGCCTTAGGGCTGGCGCAGGCGAGGGCGGCCGTCGCCGCGATCTCAGCCGACCGAGCGGAGCTCTACGAGGCGTCCTGGCGGCGAATCACCTGGAGGTACCGGTTGTTGACCGCTTCCCTGCTCGGCGCCTCACGGCTAACCCTCGTTCGCCGGGGGATCGTGCCGGCCGCGTCCGCCCTGCCCAGGGTTTTCGCGGCCGCCGTCAACGAGCTGGCGAGACCTGCATGACGTCGTCGTACCCGGGAACTGGAGCCGGGACCCGCAGCACGGTGGAGCAGGTCGTACTCCTCGACGAGGACGGGCGAGCCGCTGGCACCGAGGACAAAGGCACGGTGCACCACGCTCGGACGCCTTTGCATCTGGCATTCTCCTGCTACGCGTTCGACTCGGAAGGCCGGCTACTGGTGACCCGGCGGGCGCTGCACAAGACGACGTTCCCCGGTGCCTGGACCAACACCGTCTGCGGGCATCCGGCCCCCGGTGAGCGCTTTGTCGACGCCGTGACGCGCCGGGTCGGCGAAGAGCTCGGCATCGGGCTGCGGAATCTTCGGATCGTGCTGCCGGGGTTTCGCTACCGCGCCGTCATGCCCAACGGCACAGTGGAGAACGAGATGTGCCCGGTCTCGGCCGCCCTGACCGACGACCAGCCGTTGGTCGACCCGGAGGAGGTGGCTGCGACCCGGTGGGTGCCGTGGACTGAGTTCTGCAGCGACGTACTCGACGGCCGCCGCGAGGTGTCGCCCTGGTGCGTCGAGCAGGTTCAGCAGCTGGGCCCGCTGGGGCCAGACCCTCTGCAGTGGGCTGCCGGCTCCGACGCTGCCCTACCCCCGGCCGCACAGCTCTGGTAAGCCGGCCACGCCGCTTGCGTCAGTGCAGTCCTGGCGTGAGGGCGGTCACCCCTATCGGGATCGGGGCACCGGCCGGTGCGCTCGCCAACATGCTGGTGCGCACGTGGAAAGGCTGCTGGATGCCGGGCACCCTGAAAGAGATCGCGGTGATCGTGGCAAGGGACCTCCCGCCCTGGAAAGCGGTCGCGGTGCCGAGGCTGAAAGACGCAACCGCCTCGCGTTGCAGCGTTACCGTCCTGTCGCCAGGGTCGGAGCGCTCGTAGATCGGCCCGCGCCGTTCGATGACCCGGAGCCGACGGACCATCGAACGACCCGCCGGGTGGCCGGTGGCAGTGATGTCCGGGTATCCATGGAGGCGGCACCGCGAGCTTCCGTGACTGGTCAGCGAGATCACCAGGAACGGCTGGGACGCCACGGATCCGCTGACCGCGACCTTCACCGACAGGTCCCCCCGCGGACAGACCGGCACCCCCTGGGTCCCGGGTGCCGTGTGCGTGGCTGGCGTCGCTGGCGTGGCTGGCGTGGGTGAGCA
This sequence comes from Propionibacteriales bacterium, assembly GCA_038327385.1. GTDB lineage: Bacteria > Actinomycetota > Actinomycetes > Propionibacteriales > Nocardioidaceae > JAWWPG01. The sequence continues at coordinate 2,677 of JBBQKY010000104.1, read as the reverse complement.
GCCGAGCACCGTCAGCACACTCGCCAAAGAGAGTGCGGAGAACGTGGTAACGCGGTTGCCTCGTGTGGTCACGGCGACTCCTGCGGAACGCGGGATACCTCCTAGCTGCAAGGACGCGCGCGGACCGTGCACGGTTGCCTCAGCCGCATCGTGCCCCTCCGCAGAGTCCACAGCGATGTCGTCGCGGCCACGTACGATGTCAGGCGACATGCCATTGCTCTTCCCACTGCCCCGGCTGGCCGATCCCGAGCCGGTCGAGGACCTGCAGCGGCAGGGCCACCCGGAGGGGGAGCGGCCCGGCAAGGCGCGCCATGGGCCGTCGGCCGAGGAGCTGCTAGCCGATCTCAACGACTCCCAGCGGCGGGCAGTCACCTACGAGGGTCCGGCGCTGCTGGTGGTCGCCGGTGCCGGCTCAGGCAAGACCCGGGTGCTCACCCGCCGGATCGCCTGGTTGATCGGACAGCGCGACGTACACCCCGGCTCGGTGCTGGCCATCACGTTCACCAACAAGGCTGCCGCGGAGATGCGGGAGCGGGTGACCGAGCTGGTGGGTGGGCGGGCGAAGATCATGTGGGTCTCCACGTTCCACTCGTCATGCGTGCGGATCCTGCGCCGGGAGATTGCCCGGCTCGGCTACGGGTCGAACTTCTCGATCTACGACGACGCCGACTCGCGCCGGCTGATGACGCTGGTGTGCCGCGACCTCGACCTGGACATCAAGCGGTACAACCCGCGCGCGGCCCTCAACTGGGTGGGCAACCGCAAGAACGAGCTGGAGGGGCCCGAGACGGCGACAGCGAAGGCCGAGAACCACCTCGAGCGGACCTTCGCCGAGTGCTACGTCGCCTACCAGGCCCGGCTCCGCGCCGCCAACGCGCTGGACTTCGACGACCTCATCATGACCACCGTGCACCTGTTCCAGACGTTCCCCGAGGTGCGGGAGACCTATCGACGGCGTTTCCGCCAGGTTCTGGTTGACGAGTACCAGGACACCAACCACGCGCAGTACGTGCTGATCCGTGAGCTGTGCGCCGACGCCGCGACACGTCGTACGACGGACGGCGACCTGGTGGGGGCGGGTGCCGGTTCGACGGCCGAACCGGTCGAGCCGGAGCCGGCAGCGACTCCAGCGGAGCTGATGGTGGTCGGCGACGCCGACCAGTCCATCTACGCGTTCCGGGGCGCCAACATCCGCAACATCATGCAGTTCGAGGAGGACTTCCCCAACGCCCAGACCGTGCTGCTCGAGCAGAACTACCGTTCGACGCAGACCATCCTCAACGCGGCGAACTCGGTGATCGCGCGGAATCCGGGCCGCACGCCGAAGAGCCTGTGGTCCGACGCGGGCGACGGTGAGCGCATCGTCGGCTACGTGGCCGACAGCGAGCGAGACGAGGCGCAGTTCGTCGCGGAGGAGATCGACCGGCTGACCGACGCTGGCGCGGCGACCGCGGGACAGGTGGCGGTGTTCTACCGCACGAACGCCCAGAGCCGCGTCTTCGAGGAGGTCTTCATCCGGGTGGGACTGCCGTACAAGGTCGTCGGCGGCGTGCGGTTCTACGAGCGCCGCGAGGTGCGTGATGCGCTGGCCTACCTTCGACTGCTCGACAACCCCGAGGACGCCGTCTCACTTCGCCGCATCCTGAACGTGCCGAAGCGAGGCATCGGAGACCGGGCCGAGGCTTGCGTCGACGTGCTCGCTCAGCGGGCGGGCATCTCCTACTGGCATGCACTGCAGCGGGCGTCCGAGGCGCCGGGCATCGTGACCCGGTCGCTGAACGCGATCCAGGGCTTCGTCACGATGGTTGCCGAGCTGCAGACGATGGTCGCCAACCGGGCCCGACCCGACCAGGTGCTGGAGGCGGCGTTGGAGAAGTCTGGCTACCTTGCCGAGCTGGAGGGGTCCACCGACCCGCAGGACGAAGGCCGCGTCGAGAACCTCGGCGAGCTGCTCGCGGTGGCGCGCGAGTTCGCCGACGAACGCGACGAGGCCACCGTTGGCGAGTTCCTGGAGCGCGTTGCGCTGGTCGCCGACTCCGACCAGATCCCCGACGAGGACGAGACGGGTGGTGTCGTGACGCTCATGACGCTGCACACCGCCAAGGGCCTGGAGTTCCCCGTGGTGTTCCTGACCGGCCTGGAGGACGGTGTCTTCCCACACGCTCGTGCGATCGGCGACCCGACCGAGCTGGAGGAGGAGCGTCGCCTCGCCTATGTGGGGGTGACGCGCGCCCGGGAGCGGCTCTACCTGTCGAGGGCGATCGTGCGCTCCGCGTGGGGAGCGCCGCAGCACAACCCCGCATCGCGTTTCCTCGCCGAGCTGCCGGACAGCCTGATCGACTGGCGGCGCACCGAGGACGCCCAGACCAGCTGGGGCAGCTCGTCGGCGTCGAGCCGTTACGTCGCCGCCGGCGGTTCGGTCTCGAGCGCCTTCGCCGGCGGGGTACGACGCCGTACCTCGCTCCCGCCGCCAAAGCCCACGGCCGGCACCCGCCCGGTCCCGTCCCTCGAGCCTGGTGACCGGGTGATGCATGACTCGTTCGGGATGGGCACCGTGGTCAGCGTCCAAGGCCAGGCGGAGAGCGCCGTGGCCAGCGTCGACTTCGGCTCAACCGGCGTGAAGCGCCTCCTCCTGCGCTATTCCCCCGTCGAAAAGCTCTGACCATCCGTCACTTTC
>JBBQKY010000103.1:0-8948 GCA_038327385.1 Propionibacteriales bacterium | reverse complement strand
CGTGCCTTCACGATCCCCGCGAGGTTGAGCATCACGACGAACAGCGGGATCTCGAAGGCCACGCCGAAGACCAGCAGCACCCGGATGACGAAGCTCAGGTAGTCGTTGAGGTCGATCAGGTTCGTCACCTGGCCGGGCGTGAAACCGATGAGGACGCTCAGGCCCTTCGGCAGGATGACGTACCCGAGGGTGACGCCGGCCATGAACAAGGGACCGGCGACCGAGACGAAGATGATTGTCCACCGCCGCTCGTGGCGGTGCAGCCCAGGTGTGATGAAGGCCCACATCTGGTACAGCCAGACGGGGCTCGAGCCCACGATTCCGGCGACCAGCGAGACCTTCGTCTGGAGGAGGAACGAGCTGGAGACGCCCGAGACGACAGGTTGGGACTTGATGCCCTTGGTCTTCGCCAGCTGCTTGCCGACGTCGAGGATCGGGCTCAGCAGCAGGTCGGTGAGCTGCCCGTAGAAGACCCACGCCACGATCGAGGCGACGAAGATCGCGGCGACTGATATGAAGAGCCGGTTGCGGAACTCACGGAGGTGGTCCGTGAGCGCCATGCGGCCGTCTTCGGTGCGCACGGGACGCTTCCGGTCCTTCCTCAGGTGGGCGGAGACTGCCACGCCTGACTGCCCTGATCAGCTGTCGGACTCAGGGCGCTGCTGCGGCTCCAACGATGCCTCGTGAGCTCCCGACGGGTCCTGCGGACCCATCTGCTGGACCGGCTGCTGGATCGGCGCCTGCTGCGCGGGCTGGGACACGGTCTGCTGCGGCCACGGCGCCGGAACGCTTGCCGGCGGGACTGCGGAGGCCTGCGGAAGCTGCTCCTGGGTGGTCGTCGCCGGCTTGTCGTCATCATCGTCGTCGTCCATCAGGCCCTTGGTCTCTGCCTTGAAGATGCGGAGGGCCCGTCCGGTGCCGCGCGCCACCTCGGGCAGCTTCTTGCCGCCGAACAACAACAGCAGGACCAGCACGATCAGGATGAGCTCTGTGGGCCCGAGGCCGGCGATGCCGGGTATCGCTAGGGTCATGGCTGCCTCTTCATATGGGGGGTCCCTTCGTGACCTATGGTACGCAGTGTTGCGGTCAGGTTACCCCGACGCAACAATTCACGTCCTCAGCTCGCCGTCCGGTAGTGCGCCAGCGACTGCCGGGCGAGCTCGCGCACCGAGTCGGCGAGGGCGCTCGGCTCAACAATGTGAGCCGATCCCCCTAGCCGTAGCACGAGCCTACGGAGCCACTGTACGTCGGCATAGCGCAGCTCGATACGCAGACCGCCGCCGGGCAGCTCGCTCGTCGCCTCGGTCGGGTAGTAGTCCGCGACCCACCGAGCCGACGGCTCGAGGTCGACGACGGCCACCGGGTCGTCAGCCTCCGGGCGAAAGGCACCCTTGGAGACGTCAAGCAGGGAGACGTCGACCGGTGGATCCGCCACCGTGTCCAGCACCGTGGCAGCCGTTATGTTGTCGACCTTGAAGAGCCGAGTCTCCCGCGCCCGGTGGCACCAGGCCTCGAGATAGGGCCGGCCTTCGAAGAAGACCAGCCGTAGCGGGTCGGCCACCCGCTCGGTGGTCTCGTCACGGCTGGCGACGTAGTAGGTCAGGTGCAGCTGCCGCCGTTCGCGCAGCGCCGCGTCGACGGCCGCCCGGATCTGCGGGTCGCCGCCCTCGAGCTGGACGTCCACGGCGGCGGCGGGCGACGACCGCTCTCCCGCGGCCGCCTCGATCTTGGCGAGCGCCCGGTCGACGGCTGCCCGCTCACGGGGGCCCGCCGACTCGGCCAGCGCGCGCAGCGCCACGATCAGGGCCAGCGCCTCGGCGGACGAGAGCCGCAGCGGTCGGGAGAGGTAGTCGGCGTTCGTCAGCCGCACGACGCCGTCGTCTCGCAACGCCTCCATGTCCACGTCGATCATGTCGCCGGACACGGCGTTCGGGAGCCCGCAGAACCACAGCACGTTGAGATCCTTGACGATCTGCGCGGTGCTCACGCCGAAGTCGCGCGCCACTTCGGCTACCGGGACGCCGTCGCGCGCCTGCAGGTACGGCACCAGCTCGAGCATGCGCGCGACCTGGCTCTGGGCACGCGCCGTCATGACGGATGCTCCGCTGCTGACAGGGCGACCAGGCGGCGTACGACGGACTGGCGCACCTCGTCCGGCGCCGTGACGACCACGTCCGGCCCGTAGGAGACCAGCTCCTCCGCCAGCGAGGAGCCCGACGCGTAGGGCACCTCGATGCGCGTCCAGTCGGGGTCCTCGGTCATCTCGCTCGCCGTGGCGCGGCGGCGCAGCGACCCACCTTTGCCGGCACGCACGAGGACTGTGGCGGTGCTGTGCGGCCGCGCCGGTCCGAGGGATGCGACGAGCGAGCGGACGTCAAGGTCTTCGGGCGGCTCGAAGCCGCCGGCCGGCCCGAGGGGGCGTACCTCCCCGACGATGCGCGACACCCGGAACAGGCGCGGCGCCGCCCTGTCCCGGTCTTGCCCGACGACATACCAGTGCCCATGCCAGGAGGCGATCCCCCACGGCTCGAACGACCGGGTGGTGCTGGCGACCGCACCGGACGCGCGGTAGTCGAAAGCGATCGGGGTTCTGCTCGTCACCGCCTCGAGCACAGCATCGAACGCGGGCTCGGCGCTGACGAGCTGTGGCTCGAGGATCGCGATAGCCGTCTCGTCGATGTCGACGCCACCAGCCTTCAGCTTGCGCAGGCCCTCCCAGGTGGCCGATGCGAGACGCGCGTGCTGCCACACCCGGGCCGCTAGGCCGATGACGGCTGCCTCGTCGGCCTCCAGCGTGATGTCGGGCAGCTCGAACTTGGCACGGCGGATGCGGTAGCCGACCTCGTCGTCGAACCCCCGGATCACCGAACCCACCTCGATCGGCACTCCGAGTACCCGGAGCTCGTCCTTGTCCCTGTCGAACATTCGGTCGAACGCCTCGTCGGTCAGGCCGTGGTAGCCCTCCACGGCCTGGCGGATGCGGTGCTTGGGGATGTGCGTCCTGGCCACCAGCAGGCAGATGGTCAGGTTCATCAGGCGTTCCGCCTTCTGCGCGGTCACCGGCGACTCAGTTGACGGAGACTATCTGGATGGTGAAGATCAGCGTGCTTCCCGCCGGGATCCCGGACTGCGCCTTGTCTCCATAGCCAAGCTCGGGCGGGATGACGAGGACGACCCGTGAGCCCACCCGCTGGCCGACCAGGCCCATGTCCCAGCCCTTGATGACGTTGCCCGCTCCGAGGACCAGGTCGAACGAGTCACCGGTCCAGCCGTTGAAGACCTGACCGTCGGGATAGATCTGCCCGAAGTACTCGACGCTGATGCTGTCCCCGGACTGCACCACGGGGCCCGGTCCCTCGACGATGGGGTAGACGCCGAGCTTCGGGGGTTTCTTGACCGTCTGGGCGTCCGCGGTGAACTTGGCCGGGTTGCCGGCGGCGTCGTACGTCAGCTTCGGCACACCGGGAGGTGCGGGGAGCACCGTTGCGACCTTCACCACGTCGACGACGAAGATCACCGCGTCACCGGGCCGGACAGTGGACGCCAGGTTACCGGTGACTCCGTAGGCGTCCATGGCTCGGCTGCAGATCAGTACCCGGTCACCGGCGTGTGCTCCGAGCAACCCGTCAGCGAATCCGTTGACCACGGTGTTGACGTAGAAGGTGGTCGGCCCGCCCTTCCAGCTGCTGCCGAAGACGCTCTCGTCGCTCGCGTTCACGGCGACGTACTGCACGGTCACCAGCGAGGTCTTCTCGATGGCAGGTCCCGCACCGGAGCCCTGCTGGACCACCTTGCTCGCTGTCTTCGCGAACGTAAGGGGCGCCTTGAACGAGACTGTCGGAGGAGAGGTCGTCGGCCCGGCCACCTTGACCGAGGCCAAGGTGCCGATCGTCGCGGTGCTGCTGTTGTCGGAGCCACTGCAGGCGGCCGTCACGAGCAGGAGAGGCACGCTGAGCAGCCCGACCACGCGACGCACAGTCAACATCTCACCAATCCAGCTCGACGGCAGGGGAACGGTCAGCCTAGCCGCACATCGAGCCGGCCTCACATCGAGTCGATCAGCCGCTCGACCCGCTCGTCATGGGACCGGAACGGGTCCTTGCACAAGACGGTGCGCTGCGCCTGGTCGTTGAGCTTCAGGTGGACCCAGTCGACGGTGAAGTCCCGACGACGCTCCTGAGCGCGGCGGATGAACTCGCCACGGAGCCTCGCTCGGGTCGTCTGCGGCGGCACCGACTTCGCCTCGAAGATCGCCAGGTCGTTGGTGACCCGGGTCACCGCACCTCGCCGCTCCAGCAGGTAGTACAGGCCTCGGCCGCGGTGGATATCGTGGTAGGCGAGGTCGAGCTGGGCGACCCGGGCGGACGTCATTGACAGGTTGTGCTGCGAGCGGTAGCGCTCGATGAGGCGAAGCTTGATGACCCAGTCGATCTCGCGCTCCACGAGCGAGAGGTCGTCGGACTCGACGGCTTTGAGCGTTCGCTCCCACAGGTCGAGTGCCGTGTCGATGACCGGCGTACTGAGCTCTCGGCGGTCCACGAAGTCTCTGGCCTTGCCGAGATACTCGTTCTGGATGTCGAGAGCCGATGCATCGCGGCCGTTCGCGAGCCGAACCTGGCGTCGCCCTGTCATGTCGTGGGAGATCTCCCGGATCGCGCGGATGGGGTTCTCCATGGTCATGTCCCGCATCACCACGCCTGCCTCGATCATGCGCAGCACGAGGTCGGTGCTGGCAACCTTGAGCAGGGTCGTCGTCTCGCTCATGTTCGCGTCCCCGACGATCACATGGAGCCGGCGGAACCGCTCGGCATCGGCATGCGGCTCGTCGCGGGTGTTGATGATCGGCCGGGACCGAGTGGTCGCGCTGGACACCCCTTCCCAGATGTGCTCGGCGCGTTGGCTCACCGAGTAGATGGCTCCGCGTGGGGTCTGCAGAACCTTGCCGGCCCCACAGATGATCTGCCGGCTGACGAGGAACGGGATCAGCACGTCGGCGAGACGGGCAAACTCGCCGTGCCGTCCGACCAGGTAGTTCTCGTGGCACCCGTAGGAGTTCCCCGCCGAGTCGGTGTTGTTCTTGAAGAGGTAGACGTCTCCGGCGATGCCTTCCTCTCGCAGCCGACGTTCGGCATCGACGAGCAGGCCCTCGAGCACGCGTTCGCCTGCCTTGTCGTGGGTCACGAGGTCCGCAACGGAGTCGCACTCGGGAGTGGCGTACTCGGGATGGCTGCCCACGTCGAGATAGAGGCGGGCACCGTTGCGCAGGAAGACGTTGCTGGAGCGGCCCCACGACACCACCCGGCGGAACAGGTAGCGCGCCACCTCGTCGGGCGACAGCCGGCGGGCACCCTTGAACGTGCACGTGACGCCGTACTCGTTCTCGATCCCGAAGATGCGCCGATCCACCCTTGCAGCCTATGTCACGCTGACCCCTCGGCGAGGCGACGAGCGTCAGTCGGTGGTTGACGCAGTGTCGGTGGTCGCCGCAGTGTCGGTGGTCGCCGCGGTGTCGTCGCTCTCGGGCGGCGGGACGCCCGGAGCTGCCTCGTCTGTTGCGGTCGAGCGGCCGAACATCGTGGTGAGGACCGGCTGGCCGATCCGCCGGAACTTTCGGGGCTGCGGACGGGTTCGGTCGAGCACGGCGACCTCGAGCCGGTCCCCGGCCAGCGTCCTCGTGGCGGTGCTGTCGTTCTCCAGCGCCTCAACAGCGAGATGAAGCGCGCTGTCGAGGTCGAGACCCTCCTCGTAGTGGCTCGCGAGATGCTCGGCGACCTGGTCCGAGGAGCCGCCCATCGCGGCGTACCTCTGCGCGTCGGCAACAGAGCCGTCGTAGGTCAGCCGGTAGATCTGGTCATCCTCGACGCGGTCCGCCACCTCGGCGACGAACAGCTCCACCTCGTAGGGCTTCTCGCCTCCGGACGAGAAGATGGCGCCGAGGGTCTGGGCGTAGGCGTTGGCCAGGCCGCGGCCGGTCACGTCACGCCGGTCATAGGAGTAGCCGCGCATGTCGGCCAGCCTGACGCCCGCGATGCGCAGGTTCTCGAACTCGTTGTAGCGTCCGACCGCGGCGAAGGCGAGCCGATCGTAGATCTCGGAGATCTTGTGCAGCGACGGCGACTGGTTCTCCGCGACGAACAGCAGCCCGTCGGCATACTGCACGACCACCACCGAGCGGCCGCGACCGATCCCCTTGCGGGCGAAGTCCGCCCGGTCCTTCATCTGTTGCTCCGGCGAGACGTAGAAGGGCATCGACATGGGCGGTAGTCCTCGTCTCAGGTAAGCGGGGCGGCGGGGCCGTCCGGGCGCTGCATCCGCGCGCTCATGATGCGGTCGGCGACCGCCGCGACATCGTCGTCGGGGAGCCGCGCAAACCCGGCGGACGTCACCATCGCCACCACTGGGAAGATGCGGCGCATCATGTCGGGTCCCCCGGTGGCGGAGTCGTCGTCTGCCGCGTCGTACAGCGCCTGCACCACAACGGTGACCGAGTCCTCGGGAGTCAGGTCGTCGCGGTACAGCTTCTTCAGCGAGCCACGCGCGAACAGCGAGCCCGAGCCGACGGAGTAGAACGAGTGCTCCTCGTAGCGGCCGCCGGTGACGTCGTAGGAGAAGATCCGGCCGGCGTGCGTATCGGGGTCGAAGCCGGCGAAGAGCGGCACCACGGCAAGGCCCTGCATGGCCATGGCCAGGTTGCCGCGGATCAGGCCGGACAGCCGGTTGGCCTTCCCGTCGAGGGAAAGCGTGGTGCCCTCGATCTTCTCGTAGTGCTCGAGCTCGGTCTGGAAGAGCCGGACCAGCTCGACGGACAGCCCGGCCGCTCCGGCGATCCCCACACAGGAGAACTCGTCGGAGGGAAATACCTTCTCGATGTCACGCTGGGCGATGATGTTGCCCATGGTGGCGCGCCGATCGCCCGCCATCACGACTCCCCCGTTGAAGGTCGCCGCGACGATTGTCGTACCGTGCGGCGCCTCGACCGGCGGCAGCGATGGCGCCAGGGCAGGCCTGCCGGGAAGAAGCCCGGGTGCCTGCTGGCCGAGGAAGTCCGCGAAGGACGAGCTGCCCGGAGCGAGAAACGCGGATGGCAGCCGGGAGTGGCTCATCGAGTCACTGCCCGCCTTTCTGCACAAAGCCCCGCACGAACTCCTCTGCGTTGGTCTCCAGCACACCGTCGATGTCGTCGAGGATCGCGTCGACGTCGTCGTCGAGCTTCCCCTTCCGCTCCGCGGCGTCCTCGTTGCCGGCCACGTCCGGGGGAAGCTCGTCCTCGCTGGCCTTGCGTGTGGTCTTCTGCTGCTGCCCACCTTCGCGAGCCATCTGCCACCTCCTGCCGTTGCCGTCCCACCTAGACCGAACCCTACCTGCGAGGCGGGACACACTCACGACGTCAGGGCCGCGAAGAGCTCCTCTGCTGTGGCGCAACGGTCGAGCAGGTTTCCCACATGAGCCCTGGTGCCGCGGGTCGGCTCCATCGTGGGAATTCGTTGCAGCGAGTCGCGGCCCGGGATGTCGAAGATGACGGAGTCCCAGGAGGCTGCGGCTATGCGCTCGGCGTACTGGGCAAGACAGCGGCCGCGGAAGTAGGCGCGGGTGTCCTCCGGCGGTGTCGCCATGGCGTGCTCGACGTCCTCGTCGCGCAGTATGCGGTCGATCTGGCCGCGGGCCACCAGGCGGGCGTACAGACCCTTCTCGGGTCGCAGGTCGGAGTACTGAAGGTCGATGAGCGCGAGCTTCGGGTCGTCCCACTCGAGGTCGTCGCGGTCGCGGTACGACTCGAGCAGAGCCAGCTTCGCCACCCAGTCGAGCTCGCGGCGGCATTCGAAGGGGTCGCGCCTGAGCCGGTCGAGCACAGACTGCCATCTGGCCAGCACGTCGACGGTCTGGTCGTCGGCGTCCGAGCCGACGCGGTTCTCGACGTAGGCGCGCGCCTGCTCCAGGTAGCAGGCCTGGATGTCGAGAGCGGTCATCCGGCGGCCGTTCTTCAGCGTCACCAGATGGGACAGTGACGGGTCGTGCGACACCTCGTGCAGGTGGGTGACCGGGCCGTCGATCGCGAGGTCGCTGGTCAGCGCCCCGTCCTCGATCATGGCCAGGACGAGCGCCGTCGTCCCCACCTTCAGATAGCCGGAGATCTCCGAAAGGTTCGCGTCGCCGATGATCACATGGAGGCGCCGGTACTTCTCGGGGTCCGCGTGCGGCTCGTCCCGCGTGTTGATGATCGGCCGCTTGAGCGTGGTCTCCAGCCCGACCTCGACCTCGAAGAAGTCCGCTCGCTGGCTGACCTGGAAGCCGTGCGTCCGCCCGTCCTGGCCGATCCCGACGCGCCCGGCACCGCACACTACCTGTCGGCTGACGAAGAACGGGGTCAGATGCCGGACGATGTCGGCGAACGGGGTGGAGCGGCGCATCAGGTAGTTCTCGTGGCTGCCGTAGGAGGCGCCCTTGTTGTCGGTGTTGTTCTTGTACAGCACGATCGGGTTCTGACCGGGTATGTCGACGTTGCCCGCCGCGGTGGTGATGACTCGCTCGCCGGCCTTGTCCCACCGGACGACGTCGAGGGGGTTGGTGCACTCCGGCGTGGCGTACTCGGGGTGCGCGTGGTCGACGTAGAGGCGGGCACCGTTGGTGAGGATCAGGTTCGCCAGCCCGACGTCCTCGTCGGTGAGCTGGCTGGCGTCGGCGGCGGCGCGGCTGAGGTCGAAACCGCGGGCGTCCCGCAGCGGGCTCTCCTCCTCGAAGTCCCAGCGGGCCCGCCGCGTCCGTGCCGTCCGCGAGGCGTAGCCGTTGACCACCTGCGAAGACGCAAGCATCGGGTTGGCGGTCGGAGTTCCGAGGACGGAGATGCCGAACTCGGTCTCGGTCCCCATGATCCGCCGCACCGTCATATGGTCAGAGCCTACGCGGTGCCGGCGGATCACCCCCGACCCGTACTCCCCGCGTCGCGGCGG
>JBBQKY010000102.1:0-9007 GCA_038327385.1 Propionibacteriales bacterium | reverse complement strand
ACGACGATCCGGCCGCCCGGACGTGAGGAACCAGACAGCCTCGGTCGCTCGACCGGCCCAACCAGCCGTGCCACCCTGGAGACTGGTCCTGAGACTTCGCCCGGGGAGTCTCGAGGTCAGCCAACAGAGGCGGCACCCATGAGTGAGCCAGTCGCACCGAAAGCGCCGTACGACGCCGGACCGACCCAGCCCGCCGGAGCCGCACCGAGCAGGCGCGTCCGCATCCACCACCTGCACGAGATGAAGCAGCGCGGCGAGAAGTGGGCGATGCTCACTGCCTACGAGCAGTACGCGGCGCAGACCTTCGACGAGGCCGGGATCCCCGTCCTCCTCGTCGGGGACAGCGCGAGCAACAACGTCTATGCGAACGAGACGTCGATCCCCGTCACGGTCGAGGAGCTGTTGCCGCTGGTGCGTGCCGTCGCCCGGTCGGTGACCAGAGCCCTGGTCGTCGCCGACCTTCCGTTCGGCTCGTACCAGGCGTCGCCGGAGCAGGCCTTCCACACCGCGGTCCGGTTCATGAAGGAGTCCGGCGCACACGCCGTGAAGCTCGAAGGCGGAGCGGTGGTCGCGCCCCATATCGAGCTGCTGACCACCTCAGGAGTGCCGGTGATGGCGCACATCGGCTTCACTCCGCAGTCCGAGCACGCTCTCGGCGGCTACCGCGTGCAAGGCCGCGCCAGCGACCAGGCCGCGCGGTTGGTGGCCGACGCGCTGGCCCTCGAGGAAGCCGGCGCGTTCGCCGTCGTCATGGAGATGGTGCCGGGTGAGGTCGCCGCAGAGGTCACCAAGCGCCTGACGATCCCCACGATCGGAATCGGCGCCGGCCCCGACTGTGATGCGCAGGTTCTCGTGTGGCAGGACATGGCGGGCCTGCGCACCGGCAAGATGGCGACCTTCGTCAAGCAGTACGCCGACCTGCACGGCGTCCTGCTCAAGGCGGCCCAGGACTACGCCGCCGATGTTGCCGCCGGCACCTTCCCCGCCGAGCAGCACACGTTCTAGCCGCCGGAACGGGCGGGCTCATCCCCAGATCTGCCGCGTCAGCACCTCCCTCGCCTCGGCCAGTGACGGGCCGTACCACGTGAGGTGCCGCCCCGACACCAGTTTGACCGGCACGTCGAATGCCTCCGGACCGTCGTCGGCGGCGAAGGCATACGGCTCGTCCGGCAGCACCGCGATGTCGTGCGGCGCCAGCGCCGCGAGGTCGATTTTCGGATAGCGCTCAGCGTCCGCGCTGAGCACATTGTCGGCGCCGACCCGGCTCAGCATGTCACCGGCGAAGGTATCCCGGCCGAGCGCCATCCATGGCCGCCGCCAGATCGGCACCACAGCACGGCACCGCTCCCCCTGCCACGGCTCCCGCCACGCGCACTCCGCCTCGTCGAGCCACGCCGGTCGAGCCAGCCCGAGCGCCGAGAGCAAATTCCCCAAGCCGGCTACCGCGCTCGGCACCGTCTCGTAGTCCGTTACCCACAAGCGGATTCCGGCCTCAGCCAGCGTCGCGAGGTCCTGCGCCCGGTTCTCCTCGGTGTTGACAAGCACCAGGTCTGGTCGCAGCGCAATCACCTCGTCGACCCGGGGGTTCTTGGTCCCACCCACCCGAGCAGCGGCGATCTCCGGCGGGTGTGTGCACCAGTCGGTAACCCCGACCAGCAGCTCAGGCGCCGAGACGGCGACGGTCTCGGTCAGCGACGGCACCAGGCTGACCACCCGCCGTACCTGCGGGGCAGGCCTAATCGTCGTTCCAGTTCGGGTCGTCGTCCCAAGCCGCGTTGCGCTCGGCCACCTTCTCGAGCGCGCGCGACGCCTCCTCGCGGGTGTCATAGGGGCCGAGCCGGTCCGACGGCCCGCACCCGTCTGGCCCCTCGACCGCCTTGTGCTCCAGACACCACCACCACTTGCCCATCGCGCTCAGCTCCTTCGGTCTGCGTCCGCGCCACGCCAGCACTCGCCGTACCGGGCCACCTCGATCTTGCCTCAGCGACCCATCGGGCGCACCGTCCGGGGAAACTACACTCGACGTGTGCCCGAGAGAACCGACACCCTGACCGCCGGCGTCATCTCCCCGCGTCGTTCCGTCCCCGCGTCGATCGAGCGGCCGGAGTACGTCGACAGGCCGGCGCCGCGCCCGCACACCGGCGGCGACGTCCAGACGCCGGAGACGATCGAGAAGATGCGGGTGGCCTGCCGGATCGCTGCCCAGGCCCTCCAGGAGGCCGGCAAGGCAATCGGCCTCGGGGTGACCACCGACGAGGTGGATCGGGTCGGCCACGAGTTCCTGTGTGACCACGGCGCCTATCCGTCCACGCTGGGATACAAGGGATTCCCGAAGTCGCTCTGTACGTCGGTCAACGAGTGCATCTGTCACGGCATCCCGGACTCACGTCGCCTCGAGGACGGCGACATCTGCAACATCGACATCACCGCCTACATCGACGGCGTGCACGGCGACACCAACGCGACCTTCCTGGTCGGCGAGGTCGAGCAGGAGAGCCGTCTCCTCGTGGAGCGCACCGAGGAGTCGCTACGACGCGCGATCAAGGCGGTCCGGCCGGGGCGCCAGGTCAACGTGATCGGCCGGGTCATCGAGTCGTATGCCAAGCGGTTCGGCTATGGCGTGGTCACCGACTTCACCGGACACGGCATCAGCACGACGTTCCACTCCGGGCTGGTGATCCCGCACTACGACGAGCCCCACTTCGACACGGTCATCGAGCAGAACATGACGTTCACCATCGAGCCGATGCTGACTCTCGGCACCAAGGAGTGGGAGCTCTGGGACGACCGCTGGACGGTCGTGACCCGGGACCGAGGCCGAAGTGCCCAGTTCGAGCACACGCTTGTGGTCACCGCCACGGGCGCCGAGGTGCTCACCCTGCCGTAGCTTGTGGTCGTCGATGCGCACGCAGAGGCCTGGCTTATCGCGACTCGCCATGGTCGGGTCACCGGCGATGATGCCGAACCGTCATACGGTTCAAGCAACCTGGGCGTCGGCCAGCGCGTCTCCTAGGCACACTGCCGATTCGGCTGTGGGCATCCGACTGCACGACAGGGACATACATGTCAGCGACACCATGAACGGGCATCACCTCATAAGGGGCCTCGCGACAGCCGCCGTCGTCAGCCTCAGCGCCCTGACCGGCTGCGGCAACAGCCCCGTCTCTCCTTCGAGTGCAGCGCCCGGCAGCCACGACCTAACGGGCCCTCGCGTGTGCGCCGCCGTCTCCGACTGTCACGTCGTCGCGGCCGTCGACGTCGACGGTGATGGCTCCGCTGACCCTGTCGGCTGGCGCCAGGTCAGTGACCGCTCGGTCCAGATCCGCGTCCGTACGACGACGGAGAAGCTCCTTACCGCGCCGGTAGATGTCAGGCTGTGGTCGGGCGGCGGTGCCTGGGGCGGTGCCAGCGGGGTCGACGGCAGACCAGGCGCGGAGCTCTTGGTCGGGTCGACCCAGGGTGCGCACACGCCGATGTACACGATGCTCACCTACCGGGCGGGGGCCCTGGTGGTCGAGAGGAGCCCGTCGCCGCTGAGCCCCCTGTGGCAGGTGGATGCCGCTTATGGCGACTACCTGGGCTGGTGGCGACACACCTTGGGCGATGGAGGGGTGGCGATGACCCAGAAGGTAGCGATCCGCAGCCTGGGCACCACACGCTTTCAGGGTGACAACGTACGGTACGTCTGGTCTGCCGACCGCTGGACGCGTACGGCGACAACCGCGGCGTCCTACCCGACGGTCAGGTCTGCGGCCGTGATCGGTGGTTTCCACGTGGCCGGCCTGGCAGCGTTCCCCGGGTTGGGGTGAGCCGGCCGACCTACGGCCCTACAGACTGTTCTCGTACTCGGTACGCGCAGCGTCGGCGGTGACGCGCAGCTTGGTCAGCTCGGCCAACAGCTCGCGGCCGCCCTGGCCCACTGAGTGCGTCGTGTCGTTGCTGTCGACGAGGGAGTAGTAGTCGCGGCACTGGGTTCGGTAGGCGCGCTCGGCAGCTCTCCACGCCTTGAAGGCGTCCTGAGCTTCTTCATGCTGGTCAGACATCGGTGGACCTTTCATCTGCGAGGAACAAGCACGGCGTGGCCCTTCACCAAGACGCCGACCTCCTACCATACGGCAGGCAGACGGGCCGTCAGACGCACCGGGCGGGTGCCGGCACACGCCTGCGGCACCGGACAGCGCCTGCCTGGCTTATAGTCAGATCTCCCGGTTCAACTGCTGAAGGGACGCTCATGCGTCTGGTCGTCCACATGGGTGCCACCAAGACGGCATCCACATACCTGCAGAAGTGCTTCGCCAGGAACGAGGATGTGCTCCGCGCGCGAGGCATCTACCTGCCCTACGCCGGCAGGCGGATGGCCAGCTCCAACCTCAACCACCACAACCTTGCATGGCAGCTCCTCGAGGACCGCCGGTACAAACCTGCGGGCGGCGACTGGAGCGACATGCTGGCCGAGATCGCCAACATCGACACGGATGTCGTGCTAATGAGCTCCGAGGCCTTCGCGCGGATGGCGAGCGACCAGAAGCTCCGCCCGACCCTGACGAAGCGTCTGCAGGAGGTGAGCGACGACGTCACGCTGGTGTACGTCGTCCGCGACCCGCTGGCTCGCATCAACAGCATGTACTCACAGACCGTCAAGACGTTCGCCCCGCCCAACACCTTCGACGAGTACGCCGTCAAGTCGGTCAAGTCGGGTTTCTACGACCTCGAGACCGCCTTCCGCTACTGGTACGAGGGCGACACCGTGAAGTTCGTCGCTCTGCGGTTCGACGAGTTCGTCGAAGTGGGCCCGATGCAGTCGCTGCTTCAGACGGTCGGGGTCGACATCCCGATGGACAATCTGTCGCTCCCGTCCGGGGCGGCGAACCCCTCACCGGGGCCGGTCGCCGTCGAAGCGATGCGCCTGGTGAATGCGCACCTGCGGGTGATCGATCCAGAGTTCTCCCGCCGGAGCGGGGCAACCACGAAGCTGTCACAGGTGGCGCAACGCAAGGGATCGAAGCTCGGCTGGTTCGACGAGAAGTACTGGGGCTGGGACGTCGAGAGAGCCGCCTGGGCGGCCCGGCGGCTCACTGACTCGAACCAGCGATTCGCCCAGGCTGTCTGGGGGATCGACTGGCCCCTCGACGTGCCGGCCGGCAAGAAGCCGACGGCTCTCAACTTGCTCGAGGTCCCGCCGAAAACGCTCAAGAGTGTGGCGTCGTACGTCGACCAGATGACGAAGCGCTACATCACCCTCGTGAAGCAGCAGTCGCGCGTCGGAGGCGGCGCGGAGGAGGAAGAGGCGGACATCAACGATATGACGATCGACTCGGACGAAGCCGAGGCGCTCGCGTCAGGAAGCCTGTGATGGCGTGCCAACTACCGCCATCTGGACGAGTGCGGGCGATTGAACCCTCCACCTGTCAGAGGCGGTGCCGCCGGGGATGTCGCGCATCGTCCATGTCGACACGTCTGTCGTGGTGTCCAGAACCGCTCGCCCCACCCCGCTGAGAGTCACTGCGCCTGTCGCGCCGTCGTAGGCCACCGTGAGGCGCATGTAACCGCACACCGGCCGCTTCGGGTTCGTGTTGTTGGCACCGAACTGCCAGGTCATCAGCTCGCCCACTTGGAGGTCGAGTGAGTATTTGCAGATACCTGAGCTTATGTAACAGGGAAACCCCCCGAGCGTGTTGGAGGGTGTGCCGCTACCAGCCAGGTAGCCGACATAGTGCCGGTCTCCGCCGATCCACGCTACCTTGTAACCACCGTTAGTGATGTAATTCGCGATGGTCCGCTGCTCGGTGTAGTAAGACCATGGTTTGTCGTCTGCCCTATTCTGGTTCGCGTTCGGATCGGCCAGCCACGACGTTTCGTTGACGAGCAGGTTCACTTTGGTTGAGTCGAGTGTCTCGAGCAGCCAAGAGAGCTGCCTGGCACCGAACATCTTCTTGGAGGGGCCGTCCGGATCATCGGCGTTCGAACGATCAGGGGTCCGGAAGTCGGTGACGATAACCCGGACCGCTCCGCCGAGATCATAGGAGTAATACCTGCCGCGTCGAGGGTTGCGGGTGTCACCGTACGTGCGGACCGGCATGAGCTTCTGGAACGCGACGAGCTCGCGGATCGACTCAGGAGAGTTGAACATTCCAGTTGTAGGGTCGCCATTGATTGTCAACTCGTGGTCGGAGATTGTCACCACGTTCAGTGACGCCGCCTGCATGGCGCGTCTCATCATGGGCATGCGCTGCAGGGACCGAGTGTAATGAAACAGGTCAGCGGTGTAGGGATCAGTCGGGGCAATCTCCTGTCCCCAGTAGCCCCAGTCTCCGAGGTGCCACACATCGTCTGCGTCCCAGGCGAGGATGTCAGACCATACGAGCTCGGTGCTGATCGGATCCACCGAGTTACACTGGCAGGAGACGACTGCGATGTCGCGCGACCAGGACCCAGTATTGGGAGGCAGCGTCTTGAAACGGACCGTTTCGCCAACCTGCACGCCTCGGTCCAGCAACCCGGCATAATAGGTGGTGTTAGCGTCCATCCCGGTGACGAGGTGCCGGACGATGGAGTCGGAATCCGCCGTCTGCGGCCCCACTCGTATCGGAGTTGACAAGTCGGCTGAGGTAGACACCGCCAAGTCGACCGAAGCACCAGCGTCGGCGGCACTGAGTGTCGAATTCACCAGGATGCCGTGGGACGCGGCACCCCCCGTCAGGGTGAACTCGACGACAACGTTGCGTGAAGTGTCGAATGGCATCGGCCATGCGATGGTGTCACCGTACGTCCGAAACGTGTCGAGGTTGACTTGCCAGCCAGCCGCGCGAGACCCGATCGCGAGCGTGTCCGGCGTGGCGTCCGCCAGGACACGCGCGCTGATCTGTGCGTACTTGTCGATGCTCTCAGCGGCGGTAGAAAAGCAGCGCGCCACGACGGTTAGGTTTGAGCCGTCCCAGCTTCCCTTCCAGTCGAGCCGAGTCCACCTGCCCAAGGGGGCTCTCGTCGAGGTCTCGGCAAGGGCGCCGCCTGCGGAATCAGCGATGACGACCGTCCCTCGAGGCGAGAGCTTGATCTGCGCGAACACAGTTGTCCCGCTGTGGAACGTCACGATTCGGCAGTCGTTGCGGGCCCGAGCGGTCGTCTGAACGTAGAGGGATCCCGTGTGTGCTGGCGGGTACGGGTTGTCGTACCAAAGAGTCCCTCCCTTCGTGGTCGCGGGGAGCGAGACGCCAAGAACGCCGTGCAGGGCCGCCGTCGTCGAGTACATGGGACGGCCGGTGACTCTGGTGACGCCGTGCGCCCCAGGCATGCCCGCCACTACCACTCCCCCATCGGTGCCGGCGTCGTAGGAATGGACGACCCTGGCACCGATCACTGGCCGGTAGGGCGCTGGCATCGTGGCGGTGTGGTACTCGCGGTACGTGTCGAACCCTAGGGTTGCGCTAGCGTTGAGACCGGCAAGGGAGATGTATGCTGCAGAGCCGGATCGAAGGTAGGCCCTCAGTACTAAGTCAGGGCGCCACCCCTCAGGATTATCGACGTAGAGCCACACCGTCAGCGTGACGTTTGTGCCATCCCAGGACTGCTGCCAGTCCAGCCGCATCTTCTGCCCCGTCGTCCAGCCGGGCTGAGAGATAGCCAGCCGTAAGCCGCCGCCATCGACGACGTCGACCCGTCCGTCGGACCGCAGCCGGACCCGCACCAGGAACGAGCCCGCGACGACGCCCTGTTTGAGCCCAACCACCGTCGCGGTTGCCCCGTCGAGCGAATGGACAGTGAGGTAGACCGAACCACTCGACGCATTCACATTGGGGTTGGCGTAGACAAGCTGCCCGCCGCCGGACGAAGCAGGTGCCACCCAGCCCATCTGCCCATGCACCGCGTCGGCGGCGGAGTAGACCGGCGCCCCGTTCACTCTGATAACGCCGTGACCGGTCACTGCAGCGTTGTCGACGCCCGACTCGTAGGTGTGAATGGCGGACGGCTGCGCCATGGTGGAGGCCATGCCGCGCTGTTCTTGCCACTGGCGGACGACGCGCGGCAGCACACTCGTTGTCGCACCCACCCCAGCGAATCGCAAAAAGGCACGCCGACTGAAGACCATGGCCCCGCCCCCCGGCAAATAGCCGCCACATCCAGAAGTTCTGTTGCGGCAACGTACTGACCGGATCCCTCTTCGTCAAGGACCAGCGTCAGCGTTGCGTCCTCGGCTCTGGTGAGAACCCAATCCACCGCGTACTCAGCGCTCCCGCAAGCTACCCAGACGGAAGCTCAGACGAGCCGCGAGTGGGTGCAGCTGGCCGAGCCGAGGAGTCCGGATGACGAGATTGTGCCGCTTCCAACAGAGGGGAAGGTCCCGATGCGACCGCGCCGCCGTCAGTCGCAAATAACCGACGACGATTGCCGTGAGGTGGAATCTGAGCCGTACTGCCGGTAGCAGAGCTCCGCTGACAGCCGGGGCCCGCTGTTTTCGAATCCCGAGCCGATAGCGGATATATTGCTTTGTCCGTTGCTCCGGCGCCGTAGGAGTAGTAGCGACCTCCCCGCGGGTCACGCATATCACCAACGCGCGGATGGACATGAGCGCCTGAATGCACGGCATCGGTAACCCGCTTGCGCCGGGCGGAAGATTGTGGGAAGGATCGGGAGCTATGAGCGACATGTGGGTGGAACCCACCGACGATCCACGAACCTACGAAAACCCAGAGGGCGAGAAGGCGACACTGCGGGAGTACCTCAGCAACTACCGGCGGACGCTGGACTTGAAGTGCGGCGGTCTCAACGCCGAGCAACTCGCCCGCCGCTCCGTTCCACCGAGCACCATGAGCCTGCTCGGGCTAATTCGGCACCTGGCCAAGGTGGAGAACCACTGGTCCCACAGGGTGCTGCAAGGGAAGACCGACCGGCCCCGCCTCTTCAAGCGCGACGACGATAGGGACGCCGACTTCAATGGTGCGGTTGCGGATCCTGGAGTCGTCGAGGAAGCGTTCGTTGCGTGGAGGGCAGAGATCGCCGCCGCCGAGAA
>JBBQKY010000101.1:0-9103 GCA_038327385.1 Propionibacteriales bacterium | reverse complement strand
TCAGCGTCATCACCAGTGAGCTGCACAGCATCCGCGGCTCCTTCGACCTGATGCCGAAACAGACGCCGGACGACTGGTCCAACATCTCGGCTCGGCTCGCAGCGGTCTCGGCAGCCCTGGCCGACTACCGCGAGACCCTGCTGCACAATGCCGCCGACGGCTTCGTGAGCGCGAAGCGGCAGATCGCCGAGGTCGCCGCCCAGGTGCGGGCGTGGACCGGAGACGGTAGCAGCGGTGAGAGCTTCTTCACCGGCCTGGCGCAGTCGGCCGACGTACCCGGCTCGCTCGCCTCCGACCTGGCGAGCAACGCCGAGCAGGCGAACGCAGCCTACGCGGACTTCGGCCGGTTCCTCGACGCCGAGATGCTCGCGAAGGGCAGGGAGAAGGAGGGTGTCGGGCGCGAGCAGTACCAGCGCGACTCGCGCTACTTCCTCGGCGCCGACATCGACCTGGACGAGACCTACGCGTGGGGCTGGGAGGAGCTGTACCGCATCGAGACCGCGATGGGCGAGACCGCCCGCGCCATCGTTCCCGACGCGACGGCGTCCAACGGCGCCGGCCCGGCCGAGACCGCCGCGGCGAACGCCGAGGCCGTCGCGGCTGCGGTTGCCGCCCTCGACGCGGACCCCGCGCGCCGGATCCACGGGGCCGCCGACTTCCAGGCCTGGATGCAGGAGCTCGCCGACCGCACGATCGCCGAGCTCGCCGACACGCACTTCGACATCCCGGAGCCGGTACGGCGCATCGAGTGCCGCCTCGCCCCCACGCACGACGGCGGCATCTACTACACCGGCCCCAGCGAGGACTTCACCCGCCCAGGCAGCATGTGGTGGTCGGTCCCCGAGGGCATCACCGACTTCTCCACCTGGCGCGAGGTCACGACGGTCTACCACGAGGGCGTCCCCGGACACCACCTGCAAGTCGCCCAGACCGCCTACCGCAAAGAGGTTCTGAACCGCTGGCAGCGCACCATGTGCTGGGTTTCGGGTCACGGCGAGGGCTGGGCGCTCTATGCCGAGCGGCTGATGGAGGAGCTCGGCTACCTCGACGAGCCTGCCAACAAGCTGGGCATGCTCGACGCACAAGGCTTCCGCGCTGCGCGCGTGGCCTGCGACATAGGCATGCACCTCGAGCTGGAGATCCCGGCCGACAACCCGTTCGGCTTCGACCCGGGCGAGACCTGGTCGCCCGAGCTCGGGCTGGAGTTCATGCGCCTGCACTGCCGGATGGAGGACGCGTTCATCAAGTTCGAGGTGAACCGCTACCTCGGCTGGCCGGCGCAGGCCCCTTCGTACAAGGTGGGCGAGCGCATCTGGCTGCAGGCCAGGGACGAGCTGAAGCAGCGGCAGGGCGCGGACTTCGACCTGAAGTCCTTCCACCGCGCGGCTCTCGACCTCGGCTCGCTCGGCCTCGACCCGCTGCGTGAGGCCCTGGCTCGACTGTGACCTCGAAGCCGGCCGCGGAAGCGGCCGAGGCGGCGGCGGTGGGTCGAGGCGGTCTCGCCGGAGGTCTCGTCACCGCCGCCCGGCCCCGGCAGTGGGTGAAGAACCTGCTGGTCCTCGCGGCCCCCGCCCTGAGCGGCCGGCTCGGTGAGGGTGACGTGCTCGCTCGCTCGGCTCTCGCGTTCGTCGTGTTCTGTCTGGCAGCGTCGGGCATCTACCTCATCAACGACGTTGCCGACGTCGCCGAGGACCGAGCGCACCCGACCAAGAGGCGACGTCCGATCGCGGCCGGCCTGGTGCCGGTCCGGACTGCCGTGGTCGTGGGGGGCTGCCTGCTGGTCGCGGCGCTGGCTCTCAGCCCGCTGGCCTCGTGGCACCTGCTCGAGGTCGTCGCGGCGTACGAGGTGATATCGCTCGCCTACTGCCTGGCGCTGAAGGACGAGCCCGTCATCGACATCGCGATCATCGCCTCCGGGTTCCTGCTGCGCGCGGTGGCCGGCGGCGCCGCGTCGGAGATCAGGCTGTCGCAGTGGTTCCTCCTCGCCGCCTCGTTCGGCTCGTTGTTCATGGCAGCCGGCAAGCGCTACGCCGAGGTAGTGGCGCTCGACGACCTGGCCGACGGCGCTGCGACCAGAGGCTCCCTGAGCCGCTACACCCCGACGTACCTGCGCTTCGTGTGGAGCGTGTCGGCCGCGATCCTGATCATGACCTACGCGCTGTGGGCTTTCCAGATCCAGCAGACCAACGAGACGCCGTGGGCGCCGATCTCGATGGCGCCGTTCGTGCTCGCCGTCCTGCGGTACGCCGTGGACGTGGACGCCGGACGGGCCGGTGAGCCGGAAGAGATCGCGCTCGCCGACCATGTGCTTCAGGCGCTGGCCCTGGTCTGGCTCGCGTGCCTGCTCATCGCCGTCTACGCGACCTGAGGATCCACAGCCCGACAGCGCCCAGGAGGACCGCCGCCGCTGCCGGGAACGCGATCAGCGCCCGCGGGGTCAGCGGGACATAGCTGATCTGCAGATGGCCATCGGACCCGGGCGGCAGCCGGACCGTCAGAAGTGTGCCGCCTAGGACACCGACGGGCACTGGCGCGCCGTTCAGCGTCGCCTCGTAACCGGGCCAGAACAGGTCCCGGAACACGAGTCGAGCGCCGCCCGGGGTGCGCACGTCGTACGACTGCGACTCGTTCGAGAGCGCCGTCACCGTGATGTCAGCCTGGCCGATCACCCCGGTGACGCGGCCTGCCACGCTCGCCGCGCTCGACCGTTGGTACTCGTTGAAGTCGGCTCCCGAGGCGACGAGGTGCCACATCGCCGGCGCCAACGTCTCGAAGCGCCGTTGCTGGTGGTCTCCCGCCACCAGGATGGTCCGGTATCCCAGCAGGTCGGCCCACGTCTGCCCGGTGGTCGGCTCGGAGGTGAACAGTCGCGACAGCTCGCTAGGGCAGCCGTTGCCTTGGGCTACCCGGACGCAGATGTGGAGGCGAAAGCCGCGCTGCCCCAGCGACGAGTACCCGGGCGCGATGCGCGCCTCAGCGCGCAGGTCCGAGAAGGCCCGCCCGACGCCGTCGTTCTGCCAGCGGTCCCACAGGGCCGGGTTCCCCGAGCCGTACGCCGCGAAGATCGGCCCGTCGGCCTTCGTCAGCGCCAGGACGCCGGCGGTCAACCGGTCCGGCTGCTGGGTGTCCGACGGCTCGGGGTCCCCGTGGTAAAGCCCGAAGGTGAGCAGCGAGAGGCCCAAAGTCGTGACGATCGCGGTCACCGCGGTGTACCCGGGCATCCTGGCGGCAGCCCACAGCAGCAGCGCACCGGCGACCGCCACGACGATGATGCCGGTCAGCGTGCCCGGCCCCGCCGGCTGGCGTGCCCAGCTGAGCCAGCCCATCGCGGCCACGCTCGCGGCGACTCCCACGGCCCGCGGAGCCGTGACGAGCCAGCGGCCGGAGCCGGCTAGCGCGCACACACCGACGGCAAAGAACAGCTGCGCTCCCGCGAGCTGGCGGATCGGGTCGCGCAGCGCTCCCATCGAGCTCGGCACCTGGGTGAGCAGCAGCATGAGCAGGCAGCCGGCGACCGCCGTGACCAGCCCCGGCCGGCGCCACACGGTGACGTCCCACCGTGTGCACCAGAGGACGACGACCCCGAACCAGACGGCGAAGAAGACCGGCAGCTGCAGCGTCGTCTGCCCACCGAAGGTCAGGATGTCCCCGTGCAGCTGCGGCGCGGCGAACGCGAGCATGTCGGCAAGGTTGCCCGTCAGGAAGTTGTCGTTGCCGATGTCGCTCCCGCGCACGGTGAAGGCCTCGGCGTTGTAGAGGGGCAGCAGGCACAGGAGGGCGGCCGTGAGACCCGCGAGGGCGGCCAGACCGCGCAGCAAAAGCGGCTCGAGCCACTCGCGGACGCCGGCGGCCGGGTCCCGTCGTACGACGGCCTCCAGGCCGAGCCCCACGACCATCGCACCGAACGCCAGCCACGTCGCCGGCCACCCCCCGGCGATGACGAGGTAGGTGAACACGGCGACGCCCAGGCAGTCCCGGAACCGCAGGCGCCGATAGGACGTCTCCGAAGACCCCCGGCGCCGAACCCCGATCCAGGCCCACCACAACCACGGCAGCCACGCGATGGAGACCAGGCCGGGCATCCAGCCCGGCGACAGCTTGAAGAAGACCCACCCACCGCTCGCCGCCGCGAGTCCAGCGGCCGACGCCCAGGGACCCGCCATCTGCAGCCGGCTGCCGAGCGCCGTCGTTCCAACCGCAAGGAGCACCTCGAACACCAGCGACCAGACGAAGGCGGCGAGCTGCAGGTCGCTGAACCGCGAGAGTCCGATGTCGACAAGCCAGTGCGTCGGCTCGAACAGGCCGTACTGGATGTCGAGGGCGAAGTTGCCGGAGATACCGAGATTCGGGTCGATGACCGGGAGCCACTCCCCCGCGGTGATCCGCCGGCCGATGTCCATGGCGACCGGGAGGTACTGGTTGCGCTTGTCGTCGACGAGGAACGCGGTGCCGTCCCAGAGGTATACGACGCCCATCAGCAGCGCCGTCGTGGCGGCGGAGACCAGCAGCCAGCCAGCTCCGGACCGCGATGCCGGCGCAGTGGACGGCGGTCCAGGCGCGGTGGTCTCCGCCGCCGCGACCCGCACGCTGCTCACCGCAGGACGCGCTTCGCCAGCGACAGCACACCTTGCCGGGCCGGACTTCGGTGCCGGGAGGCGTTTGTACCGGCGAGCTCCGCACGGTTGGCCAGGAACCAGTCGTACGAGTCGCGGAAGGCGGCGTCCGTGGAGTAGCTCGCGCTCCACCGGAGCTCTTCCTTGGCGGCCGCCAGGTCGAACCAGAGCTCCTTGCCGTACATGGTCCAGTGGTACGGCGCGAATGGCGTCAGCCCGAGCCTCCCGGTCGCCTCCATCGCCTTGCTGGTAAGCCTGGCCGGCAACGACGTGACGTGCGCGCCGGTCCCGGCGTAGTCGCAGAGATGCTCGACCGCCTCGCGCATCGTGCCGAACTCCTCGGCCCCGATGTTGTAGACGCTCGGACGGCTGCGGCCAGCGGCCAGCATGCAGGCGCTGGCCAGGTCGCGCGCGTGGACGAACTGGTAGACGTTGTCGCCGCGACCAAGCACCGGTACGGCGGCGCCGTCGGCTACCCAGTCGAAGAGGATCGCGAAAATGCCGAGTCTGCCCAGCCCCAGGATGGTCCGAGGCCGCACGATGCTGACGTCGAGGCCTCGGCTCACGGCCGCCAAGCACAGCAGCTCGGCCTCGTACTTCGCTCGGCCGTAGGCCTCGACGGGCGCCGGCGGGGTGTCCGGGTAGACCGGGTTGGACGCAGGGACACCGAAGACAGCGGAAGAGGAGGTGTAGACCACCTTCGCCACACCGGCGTCCTCGCACTGCGCCAGCAGCGTGTTCGTGCCGCCGACGTTGACGCTCTCGAACAGCGCCTTGTCCCTGGCCAGCGGGACCTGCGCCACATTGTGGTAGACCACGCCGACCCCGTCGACGGCGCGCCGGACGGTCGCGGGCGACCGGATGTCGCCGGCGACGAGCTCGACATCCCGCGGTCGGTCGTCCGCGTCGACCAGGTCCAGCACCCGCACCGGCCGCCCGAGACTGCGCAGCTCACGGACCAGGAGCGACCCGAAGTAGCCGCTGCCGCCGGTCACCAGGGACAGCTCCGAAGTCGATGGCTCAGACATCGATGCCCCTGTCGACGCACCAGCGGATCGACCGCCGCATCCCCTCCAGCAGCTCGACGCGCGGCGCGTAGCCGAGGACCTCCTCCGTGTGGCTGATGTCGCACGCGATCGTCTTGTCCATCTCACCGAGCACGTGCAGCTGCTGTGAGTAGATCCCCCGTCGCTGCAGGACGCGGTCCATTCGTTCGGCGAGCATCCCGGTGGCAGCCGGCAGCCGGGCCTGTCGCCGCGACACGGCGAAGCCTGCGTCCCTGAGCGACTGCTTGACGGTGGAGACGATCTCGCTCATCGGGTAGGGCCGGGCGTCTGCCACCCAGAAGGCTCCCCCGGCGGCGTCCGCGACCCGCTCGGCCAGTGCGACCCCGTGCACCAGGTTGTCGACGTACACCATGGAGCGGCGCTGGCTGCCGTCACCCAGGAGGGGGAACCTCCCGGTGCGCACCAGCCGGAAGAACGTCGTCTGCCTCAGCGGCTGCCAGGGACCGTAGAACCACGGAGGGCGTACGACGACCGTGCGCAGACCCGCCGGGTCGTCGGCCTCGCGGACCCGCTGCTCGGCGTGCATCTTCGAGACGCCGTAACCGAGGTAGGGGCTGTACGGCTCGTCGTGGCGGAACCGGTCGGTAACCGTTGCATTGACGCCGAACGGCGAGTTGCTCGACACGTATACCAGCCGACGAGCGCGGGCACGACGGGCGGCGTCCACGACGTTCGACGTCCCACCGGCGTTGACCCGTTCGAAGTCGGCGACCTTCGCGGGGTGGATGACACCCGCAGCGTGCACCACCGAGGCGCCCGCTGCGTCGGCGAAAAGGCGGCTCACCGCGGTCATGTCCGCAACGTCCCCCACCTGGACCTGCGCCCGCGGCAGCACCTCGAGCACCAGCGGAACGTCGGAAGGCGCGGGGACGAGGACCCGTACGTCGCCCTGCCGCGACACCGGACCCCCGTCGTCGAGACCGGCGGCAACGGCGGCGAGATAGGCCCGGCCGAACCAGCCGCTGCCACCGGTCAGGATCGTCATCGCAGGAGGGTCGAGAAGCTGTCTCACCGGTCCTCCTTACGTCCGCGTCCGCGAGCTGGCACTGGCACTGGCACTGGCACCGGCACCAGCCAGGAACGCCGCCACGTTGCGGTGGGCAACCGCCATCAGTGTCCCCTGCGGGTTGACGCCAGGCGCCCAGGGCAGCATCGACGCGTCGTTCACATAGAGATTGTCCAGCCCGTGCAGGCGCCCGAAGGAGTTCACCGCAGCTCGAGTCGTGTCCTCCCCCATCGGCGCTGTTCCCGTCAGGTGGACGGTCATCAGGCTCGCGGCAGCCGGCGTGAACCTGCGGACCACCTCTGCTGCCTCCAGCCGGTCTCGCACCCGGTGTGCGTTGGCGTACGACGGATAGACCGCCACCGCCCCGGCGGCAAGCATCAGGTGGATGAGCCGCGCCAGCCCGGTGCGCAGCCGCTCTGCGTCAGCCCGGGTGAGCCGGTAGGTGACCAGCGGGTCGGCGAAGCCGGGCAGCGCGCGCACCGTGCCGCGCCCGACGCTCTGGATCGCCGCGTAGTAGACGCTCTGCCGACGCCACCTGTCGAGCGCCTCGCCGAAGTCCGGCCAGCTCTCCGAGAGGGCCAAGGCGATCAGGGCGGGCCGGCTGGCGGACCCGCCGAGGCTCAGCCAGGACCCGAACTCCTTCACCTGGTAGGTCGGTAGGTCCGCGGGGGCGTTGATCTCGGAGTCGAACTCGGCCACCACCTTCACGGTCGGGTGGACCGAGAGGTTGCTTCCGATGTTGCGTCGAAAACCGCTGCGCTGGAGCAGCGCAGGCGTGTGGACCGCGCCGGCGCAGACGAACACGTTGTCGGCGCTCACCCGCTCCGTGTGCTGGTGGCCGCCGCTGCGCCGTACCACGTCGAGCGACGACCCGCGGGCTCCGTCCACGTGGATCTTGACCACGCGGGACGACGTCCACAGCTCGGCGCCGGCCTCGAGCGCCTGCGGCAGGTAGGTCCGCGTCATCGTCTGCCGCTGCGGTACGACTGCTCCGTCGACGTCGGTGTAACGCACCCAACGCGGCACATCGAAACCGGTCCAGCCGAGCCTCTCGGCGCCACGCCGGAGCACGTGGGAGGACTCCGGGAGCGGACCGGCGGGCCGCGCCGACACGTTCAGCTCACGCTCCACCAGCGCGGAGTGCGGCTCCAGAGCGGCGGGTGTCAGGTCGTCGATGCTGAAGGCGCGCGACCAGTCCGCCAACAGCTGGGCCGCCGGACGGTGGTAGAGGCCGGAGTTTACCTCGCTGCCGCCACCGGCGCAACAGCCCTCGGTGTAGGCGATGGACGGCCGCCCGAGTGCTGCGGTGAGCCCGCCGCCGCGATACTGGCGCTGCATCTGCTCGACGGAGTACGGCTCGACGGAGCCGGGGTCCACCCAGTCGCCCTCCTCGACCACGAGGACGTCGAGGCCAGCCTCGGCGAGCGCTCGGGCCGTCACGGCGCCCCCCGGCCCGGACCCGACGACCAGCGCGTCGACGTGCCGGCTCATCACAGGCTGCCGTTACGGAAACGCTGCTCGTAGATACTCACCAGGGCCAGCCCGCGGGAGAGGCGGTTGAGCTCACTGAGCACGGGCAGTGACACCGCGGCGACCCGCCCCGCGACGTGCGACCTGCTGGCTCGGCTCTGCCGGCGGTACGGCGAACCACCCAGCAGGCTGAGAACGAGATAGGCGGCTCCCGACGCCAGTCGGACACCGGCCCGGGTGACGTCCGGCATGGCGGCGACGGAGTCGTCGACGTACTGCGAGGCGGCCGCGAGCTCCGCCGGCTGCGCGTCCGGAACGTCGTTCGCGAGAAAGGCCACAGCGACCAGCGCCACCACCGTGGGTGGCGACGTCGCGCCTCCCTGGGGGTGGTCCATCGCTGCGAGGCTACACTCGCGCTCCGTGACCGCTGAGTCAGCCATGCGCGTCGCGGTGGTGCTCGCCTCGGCGTCGCCGGCGCGACTGCAGACGCTGCGCAATGCCGGGATCGAGCCGGTGGTCCAGATCTCCGGCGTCGACGAGTCGGTGGTCACTGAGCGCGACCCGGTGCGGCTGGCGGAGACGCTCGCGCGGCTCAAGTGCCGCGACGTCGCCACCCGCCTCGGCGCCCCCGACGACGGCGCGCGAACGCTGGTCGTCGGCTGCGACTCCGTGCTCGAGGTCGCCGGAACGTCGTACGGCAAGCCGCTCGTCGCCTCCGTCGCGACCGAGCGGCTTCGCGGGCTCCGAGGCAGGTCAGCCGTCCTGCACACCGGCCACGCGCTCATCGACCTCGGCACCGAAAAGGAGCTCCTCGCCACGGCAAGCACGACGGTGGTCTTCGGGAACCTCACCGACGAGGAGATCGAGGCGTACGTCGCCACCGGCGAGCCGCTGAACGTGGCCGGGGCCTTCACTATCGACGGGCTCGGCGGCGCCTTCGTCGAACG
>JBBQKY010000100.1:0-9417 GCA_038327385.1 Propionibacteriales bacterium | reverse complement strand
GGCTCAGCCGAAGACTTTGAACATCAAGGAGTTGAACGAGTAGTCCAGCACCGAGACGATCCCGATCATCACCAGGACGAACACCAGGACCACGACGAAGTACGTCGTCAGCTGGTCCCTGGTCGGCCAGATGACCTTGCGCAGCTCGGCGATCACCTGTCGGAAGAACAGCGGCAAGGTGGTACGCCCCGCGCTGGCGGGTCGACGCTCGCTCGACGAGCTGGTGGCGCGAGTCTCTGTCACCGCTCCTCCTTCTCTTGACGGTCGCTGGCGATCTTGCAGGGCAGGAGGGACTCGAACCCCCAACCGCCGGTTTTGGAGACCGGTGCTCTGCCAATTGAGCCACTGCCCTCTGTGCCCGGGCACCTTGGCTCGTCGTGCACCCGTGACGGGGCATGACGATCTAGGGTGCACGAGCCCACCAAGACCTCGAGTGTACGGCGTCGGCGGGGCGGAGGTCGAACCCAGCGTGAACCGGCGCTCGCTGCCGGGACGGCGGATGCGACGATTGCCGCATGACGACAGCTCCCACCGCGCGCCCCACTTCGCGGCGCCGGATCTCCCTCCGCGTCGGCAGCATTGCCGAGTCTGCCACCCTCGCCGTCGACGCCAAGGCGAAGGCGCTCAAGGCGGCCGGAAGACCCGTGATCGGCTTCGGAGCCGGCGAGCCGGACTTCCCGACACCCGACTACATCGTCGACGCGGCCGTGGCGGCCGCGAAGGATCCCCGCAACCACCGGTACACCCCGGCCGGCGGGCTGCCGGAGCTGAAGGCCGCCATCGCGGACAAGACACGCCGGGACTCGGGCTACGACGTGGAGGCAGCCCAGGTGCTCGTCACCAACGGCGGCAAGCAGGCGATCTACCAGGCCTTCGCCGCGCTCCTAGACCAGGGCGACGAGGTGCTGCTGCCCACGCCGTACTGGACGACGTACCCGGAGGCGATCAAGCTCGCCGGGGGTGTCCCCGTATCCGTCGTGGCCGACGAGACCCAGGACTACCTAGTCACCGTCGACCAGCTCGACGAGGCGCTGACTCCTCGCACGAAGGTGCTGCTCTTCTGCTCGCCGTCCAACCCCACTGGGGCCGTCTACTCGCCCGACCAGGTGCGCGAGATCGGCCGGTGGGCGCTGGAGCACGGCGTCTGGGTGGTCACCGACGAGATCTACGAGCACCTCGTCTACGGCGACACCGTGTTCGCGTCGGTCGTCGTGCAGGTGCCCGAGCTCGCCAACACCTGTGTTGTCGTGAACGGCGTGGCGAAGACTTACGCGATGACCGGCTGGCGGGTCGGCTGGATGATCGGGCCGCCGGACGTGGTGGGTGCCGCGGCCAACCTGCAGTCGCACCTGACCTCGAACGTCGCCAACGTCTCGCAGCGGGCAGCTCTTGCCGCTGTCTCGGGGGATCTGAGCGCGGTCGCCATGATGCGCGAGGCGTTCGACCGTCGCCGTGGCGTGATCGTCTCGATGCTCAACGAGGTCGACGGCTTCGACTGCCCCCAGCCACGGGGCGCCTTCTACGCGTACCCGTGCGTCAAGCGGGCGCTGGGTCGCCAGATCGCCGGCCGGGTGGCGTCGACCTCCGCCGACCTGGCCGAGATCATCCTCGACGAGGCAGAGGTAGCTGTCGTACCCGGCGAGGCCTTCGGGACGCCCGGATACCTCCGGCTCTCGTACGCGCTGGGAGACGACGACCTCGCCGAAGGTGTCGGGCGCATTCAGCGCCTGCTTGCCGACGGCTGATGCCGCACGTCGCCACCACCGAGTCGTCGCGGCGGCCCCTGCGCACGCTGCCGAAGGCCCATCTGCACCTGCACTTCACCGGTTCCATGCGCCACACCACGGTGCTCGAGCTGGCCTCCGAGCAGGGCATCGTCCTCCCGGAGGCGCTCGCGCGCGACTGGCCGCCGAGACTGTCGACGACCGACGAGCGCGGGTGGTTCCGGTTCCAGCGGCTGTACGACGTTGCGCGCTCGGTGCTGGGCACCGAGGCGCACGTGCGGCGGCTGGTGCGCGAAGCGGCCGAGGACGACGCCGCGGAGGGCTCGCGGTGGCTGGAGATCCAGGTCGATCCGAGCGGCTACGCGGCGAGGTTCGGCGGCATCTCGGCCTTCACCGAGCTCGTCATCGATGCCGCCAACGACGCCACCCAGCGCACCGGTGTCGACGTGGCACTGATCATCGCGGCGAACCGGACCCGCCACCCGCTCGACGCCCGGACGCTGGCCCGGCTCGCCGCCCAGTACGCCGGACGTGGCGTGGTGGGCTTCGGGCTCTCGAACGACGAGCGCCGGGGCAACGCGCTGTCGTTCGCCCGTGCCTTCGAGCTCGCCGAGCGGGCAGGTCTGCTGGCGACACCCCACGGCGGTGAGCTCTTGGGGCCGGAAAGTGTCTGGGCCTGCCTCGACGCGCTCAACGCGCGGCGGATCGGGCACGGCGTGCGATCTATCGAAGATCCCGAGCTGGTCGAGCGGCTTGCCTCGAGCGGCGTGACCCTGGAGGTCTGCCCGCTCTCGAACGTGGCCCTTGGCCTGTACGCCGAGGCCGGTCACGTTCCGCTGCGGCGGCTGTACGACGCCGGCGTCTCGCTCGCCCTCGGAGCCGACGACCCGTTGCTGTTCGGCTCCCGTCTGATAGCCCAGTACGAGGCGGCGCGAGCGGCTCACGGTTTCGCCGACGACGAGCTCGCGGAGCTGTCGCGGATGTCGATTCGCGGATCTGCCGCGCCCGACGACGTACAGGGCCGCCTGCTCGCGGAGGTCGATAGCTGGCTCGCCGCCTGACTCACCACCTGACCCCTCGATTCGTCTGCGGATCAGACCGGATTTTGCGCCGGGCAACCGCAGACGAATCGAGGGGGGCGCCGGCTAGAGGGAGCAGTTGACCAGCGTCGGCTCGGGCTCGAGCGTGATGCCGAAGGCCGTTTGCACGCGGCTGCGGACCTCCGCTGCCAGCGCCAGCAGCTCGGTAGTCGTCGCGCCGCCTCGGTTCGTCAGCGCCAGCGGGTGCTTGGTCGACAGTGCGACGCGCGAGCTGCCGTAACCCTTGGACAATCCGGACTGCTCGATCAGCCAGGCGGCTACCGTCTTCACCCGCCCGTCCGGCTGCGGGTACGACGGTGCTCCCGCCGGGACCTGCCGCGGCTCCACGATCGGGTTGGTGAAGAATGACCCAGCACTCCACGTGTCGTGATCGCCGTCGTCCAGCACCATCCCTTTGCTTCGCCGCAGACCCAGCACCACCTCCCGCACCTGTCCTGCTGGCGCCCGCTCATCGAGGGCGATGCCCAGCCGGCGGGCCAGCTCGCCATAGCGGACCGGTGGGCTCATCGAGCTCCGTGGCAGCCGGAACGCCACCGCGCCCACGACGTACCGGCCCGGCTGGCGCTTCAGGAGGCTGGTGCGGTAGCCGAAACCACAGGCAGCCGCCGGCAGGGTCCGCGGCCGACTCTCGAGCCGGTCGAACGTGTGCACGTGGACGATGGAGTCGGCGACCTCCTGACCGTAGGCGCCGACGTTCTGAATGGGCACCGCACCGACCGTTCCGGGGATGCCAGCGAGCGCCTCCACTCCCGCCCATCCCTCCGCGACAGCTCGCGACACGAGCTGGTCCCAGTCCTCGCCCGCCTCGACGGTGACCGTCGCGCCGACGGAGTCCCCCGCTTCGATCGACACTCCCCGGCTGGCCACCCGGATGACCGTCCCGTCGAAGCCGGCGTCCGCCACGACCAGGTTGCTGCCCCCGCCGATCAAGAGCACCGGCTCACCCGCCGCGTCGGCGCCCGCCACCGCGTCGTACAGCTCCTGCCTCGACTCGGCCTGGAGGAACCGCGCTGCCGGGCCGCCGAGGCGCAGCGTCGTCCACCGCGCCAGCGGCTCGTCCGTGAGCGTCAGCACCTGACGACCGCAGCCGCCATCCCGAGCACCTTCTGGTCCCCGTGGGTGACGGTCAGGTCAATCGTGGCCAACCCGTCCGCAACGGACCGCACGGTGCCGGCGACCTCGACGCCCGCGCCGGAGTCGTCATCAGGCACCCCGACGGGCTTGGTGAAGCGTGCGGTCACGGACACGATGTCGGACGTCGAGCCGACCCACGAGGCCACCACCCGGCTCGCGAGCGCGAACGTGTACATGCCGGGCGCCACGACACCGGGCAGCCCAACCGACGTCGCCACCCGGTCGCTCCAGTGGATCGGGTTGAAGTCACCCGAGGCGCCGGCGTAGCGAACGAGGTCGGCGCGCGTCACCCGGAAGGCGCGAGCCTCCAGCTGCTGACCCTCGGTCAGCCTCATCAGGCGGCTCCGCGGTGGACAAGAGTTGCGGTCGCCGTACAGACCGCTTCGCCTCCGACCGTGCTGATGTCCGTGCGGGTGGCGATCATGTCGACGCCGGCGGCGGCACGCAGGCTTTCGACGGTGAGGATGGCGACGAGCTCGTCGCCTGCCCGGACCGGACGGATCTGCTCGATCCGCTCGTCGCGGTGTACGACGTTGCGCAGCTCGATGCCGACATCCGGGTCGCCCATCAGCCGACCCATCAGGGCGAACGCCACCACCATCGGGAACGTGAACGGCGCGCTGTCTGGGTCCTCGTCGGGGTCGGCACCGATGGCGCTGGCGAACTCAGCGATCTTCTCCCTGCTCACGGAGTACGGCGCCTCTGTCGCGAACGTCCGCTCGGCTAGCGAAGGGTCGAGAGCCATGGCGCAGACGTTATCCCACGAGTAGCCGACGCCCAGCCGGGACGGAAACACCGTCGACACGGGGTGCCCGGACCCATACTCTCGGCGCATGTCGCTGGAGGTCCTCCGTGTTGGGCGAGCGGGCGCGCCACATCTGACCCAGGCACTGCGCGAGTGGGCTCCGCGGGACGGTTACTTAACGACTCTGCACGCAGGGGACGTCGGCTGGCACCTCCGGCTCGACGACGCCGACCTTCATGACGGCTTGGTTGCGGTCGTCGAAGGCGAGGAGACGGTGGCGGTCGGTCTCGTCGAGGGCACCTCCTTCCGCCCGACCATCAGGCCCGACCGGCTCCAGGACCGCGCGGTCGCTGAGGCACTGGCCTCGATCGTCGACGCCATGCCTATCGGGTTCGACGCAGACACCGATGCGAGCTCTGGGTCGATCTTCCGTGCAGTGCTGTGCGCCCGCGGGTGGTGCCTCGATCCCCAAGCCTGGGTGCTGCTCTACCGGCCACTCTCGGCCGCCTGCGGTGTGCACACCGACGATCTCTCGGCTCCCCTCCACTCAGGGGCCGACATCGCAGCCCGCGTTCACGTGCAGACCGCCGCCTTCGACCGCTCCACCTTCACCGTGGCGCGCTGGCGGCAGATGGCGGCCGCGCCGGGCTTCGACCCGGCCTTCGAGTACCTGCGTCGCGACGCCGCGGGCGTGCCCGTGGCGGCCGCGCCCGGTTGGTCGGCCGGGGTCGGAAAGGTTGCCATCCTCGAGCCGGTGGGAACCGACGGCGAGCACACCGGCAAGGGTCACGGCAAGGCGGTCTCGCTGGCGGTCATCGCCGCACTGGCGCGGGCGGGCGCCAGCGGGGTGACGGTGTGCACCCCCACGTTCAACGTCGCCGCAGTGCGAACCTACGAGGCTTGCGGTCTGCGGCAGGTCGAGCTGCTGCACTCGCTCCGTCGACCGGCCGTTCGGAACGCGGAACCAGGGACTGACTCGCCGGCGCGCACCGTCGAAGCGGCGCCGTAACGAGACGACCCGCCCGGCGCCGAGGTGGCGCGGGGCGGGGTCGGTTCTCGTCGTACGACGAGCGGTCTGGCGGAGCGAAGGTCAGCGGGTCTCGCGGTGCGCTCGGTGGCAACGGCAACGCGGACAGAACTTCTTCAGCTCCATCCGGTCCGGGTTGTTGCGGCGGTTCTTCCGAGTGATGTAGTTGCGCTCCTTGCACGCGGTGCACGCCAGCGTGATCTTGGGTCGGATGTCGGCGCTCTTTGCTGCCACGGTGTTGCCTCTCGGGTCCGCCAGGTGAGCCTGGGTGCTGCTGGGTGGTACGAGCTGCGCTTCGGGTCCTGCGCGGTGGTGCCGTGTCGCCTGCGCGGTAGCGGGGGCGGGACTTGAACCCGCGACACCACGATTATGAGCCGTGTGCTCTGACCACCTGAGCTACCCCGCCGCCGGACCCGGCGACCCACCCTCAAGGATAGGCCCCGACTCCAGAGCCCCAATACGGAATCGAACCGTAGACCTTCTCCTTACCATGGAGACGCTCTACCGACTGAGCTATTGGGGCAAGCGACGTATGAGGATACACAGCCGCGGGCACACAGCGCGAATCGAAAGAAGGGGCGGCAAGACGCCGCCTGGCCCGCTCAGGGCTCTGGATAGGGTGCAGAGATGACTTCCTCACACTCCGCTGACCAGCCCGAGCCTCGTCAGCGCCCCATCCGGGTCGGTTACCAGCTCCAGCCGCAGCACGCGGACTACCCGGCGATCCGCCGCGCCGCCGCGCAGGCGGAGGAGATCGGCGTCGACGTCCTCTTCAACTGGGACCACTTCTACCCGCTGTACGGAGAGCCGGAGGGCAAGCACTTCGAGTGCTGGACGATGCTCGGCGCCTGGGCGGAGGCGACCGAGCGGGTGCAGATCAGCGCACTCGTGACCTGCAACAGCTATCGCAACCCCGAGCTGCTGGCCGACATGGCCCGCACCATCGACCACATCAGCGACGGCCGACTGATTCTCGGGATCGGCTCGGGATGGTTCGAGAAGGACTACAACGAGTACGGCTACGAGTTCGGCACCGCCGGAGGGCGCCTCGACGCTCTCGGGGAGGCGCTCCCCCGCATCAAGAAGCGGTTGGGCACGCTCAACCCGCCTCCGACGCGCGAACTCCCACTGCTCATCGGCGGCGGCGGCGAGCGCAAGACGCTTCGCCTCGTCGCGCAGTACGCCGACATCTGGCACGGGTTCGGCGACGTCGAGACGATTCGCCACAAGTCGCAGGTGCTGGCGGACTGGTGCGAGAAGGAGGGCACCGACTCCGATGCGATCGAGCGCTCCTGCGCCGTCCCCGATGGAGACCCGGCCGACGTCGGGCCGGCGTTCGTCGAGGCGGGCGTGCGACTGTTCACGGTGAGCAGTGGCGGCCCGGACTACGACCTCGGGCAGCTCCGCGACTGGCTGGCCTGGCGCGACGAGCAGAACGCCGCCGCCTGAGCAGCCGACGATCCGAGACTTCCCGCCCAACCATCCGAGAGCCAAGCGGCACTGCCCAGGCCCAAGGTCCCCGCATGATGGTGGCAGGTGTTGGGTTCGAACCAACGTAGGCGATGCCGACGGTTTTACAGACCGTTCCCTTTGGCCACTCGGGCAACCTGCCGTGCCTGCTCGCCCATGCACGGGCGGCGCAGCCAGAGCAGAATACCCTGAGTGCTCGGGCGCCATGCACAGCCTCTATCGAGCACGGCCTCTATCGAGCACGGCGTCCGCCGAGCACACCGGTTCACGAAAGCGCAGCGAGAGGGACACGACCATGGCAGCGGACTCGTCGTTCGACATCGTCAGCAAGATCGACAAGCAGGAGATGGACAACGCCCTCAACCAGGCGGGGAAGGAGATCTCACAGCGCTTCGACTTCAAGAACACCGGAGCCGCCCTGCGCTGGCACGGTAACGACGCCATCGAGGTGGTCGCCAACGCCGACGAGCGCGCGCTGGCAATTGTCGACGTGTTGAAGGAGAAGGTGATCAAGCGCGGCCAGTCGCTGAAGGTGCTCGACGTGGGTGAGCCACGCGCCTCCGGCAAGGAGGTCAAGATCGACGTCGGCCTCAAGGAGGGCATCAGCCAGGAGCAGGCGAAGAAGATCTCGAAACTGATCCGCGACGACGGCCCGAAAGGCGTCAAGGTCCAGGTGCAGGGCGACGAGCTGCGGGTGAGCAGCAAGAAGCGCGACGACCTGCAACAGGTCATCGCCTTGGTCAAGGGACAGGACTACGACTTCGCCGTCCAGTTCGTCAACTACCGCTGAGTCGGGCCTGTTTGCGCTGGTCAGCGTGTTGCTACCGGTCGCCAGTGCGCACGGAGTAGCTGGCGCCAGGTTGGGCGGGACAGAATGATTTCCCGCGACGACTGTCATTGCTGGCGCCTTGACACTGGGCCCGATTCGCCGAGGCCTCCAGAGCGGGCTGGGATCCATCCGGGGACCACTTGAGGCGGATTTCTGCTATTTCACCCCGCTCGGGAATGGCCTGTACGGTTGGCGATTGACGGCGGTGACTGCGCTCTTCTTGGCCGTGGCAGCCTGCGGCGGTGGGCGGGCTAGCGACAACGGCGCGCCTGGGGGGGATCAACCCGACCCGACCATGCCCCGTTGAGTCCGACCGCCTCCTCAACCTCCGCGGCCCAGACCACTCCCAAGGACCCACACCTGGTTGCACAGCAACTCCAGGCCGCGATCCCGGACATTGGTGCGATCGTCAAGATCACTGAGGACAACGACCAGAACAACCTGATCGGTCGGCCCGGCCAGTACGATGCCGCCGTCTTCATGCAAGACAAGCGGCTCGGGTGCTCCGCAGCCGACGACTCCAGCAATTGTCGATCGACTGCGGGGCCAAGATCGAGCGGTGGCCCACTCGGACCGACGCACAACACCGCGCCGACGACATCGGGAAGAAGCTCAAGGCGCTCGGTCTCGGAGCCGAGTACGACTGGGTCCGAGGTCGTCTCCTGCTTCGGGTCGCAGGAGCGCTCAAGCCCACGGACGCCGACGCATACATGACCGCCCTCGTCGGCAGCGGCTAGTCGGCATTCCCGTCGCTGTGCACGAAGTTCCAGGCGCACCAAGGTCGTTCGGGCGAGCCATGGCGGTCGGCGTATTGCCAGACCGCTAGACGCCGCCATCCTCGGCTGCAGTGTCAGCCAGGTGCGGCGCTACATCCTGACCGCCCGGCTGCTTCGCGGCTCGTCAGCCAGTAGGTGCTCGGGTCGTCAGCGTCCCGGCGCCAGTCCCATTCCTCGCACGCCAGGGCATCCACTTCGGCCCGCGACAGGGCCCGGTGTTCGTACCGTCTCTCTTGCGACGAGCCGCCCGGCGAGCAATTGGCGGCGGGCGCTGGACCTCGAGCAGCCGGGGATCCGTGCTGCCTCCTCGAGCGTGACCGCGTCGACCGGTTGCACGAGGGCTACTGCTTGGGCTTCACAGTGAGGTCGACCGTCTCGGCGCCGTCGGCGGCCTTCTTCAGCGCCGAAATGCCCTTCTTCACATCTGCCTTCGTGGGACACGAATCGCCCGATGCGAGGATCTCCCCGCTGCGCGCCTTCAGCCTGAACCGGAACTGGCCCGACTGGTCTTTGTAGATTTCGAACTTGCCCGCCATGGGGTCGCTCCTCGGTGAAGGTGATGGTGGGCCGAGCGTAGACCCGACCACGGCGAGGTGCGACCCGCTCCGGGGG
>JBBQKY010000099.1:0-9592 GCA_038327385.1 Propionibacteriales bacterium | reverse complement strand
CAACGTCGCTGCCACCCCGGCAGCACAGCCGATCGCCACCCAGATCATCCAGCCGGCGGCGCGGTCGGTGCCGTTTCCGAGAGCGTGCCCAAGGGCGAGCGGCCAGCAGGCGTAGGCGGCCCAGTGCAGCATGCGCCAGATGCGCTGACCGATGTGACGGCGCAGCAGGCTGGTGGCGATGAGCACGACGACGAGATCACCGGCCAGGGTGCCGAGCCCGAGCCACAGCGGCCGGTACGCCCCGCGAAAGGGCACGACGACGTCGGCAAGGCGCAGCTGGGCGTAGGGGTCCAGATACAGCGTCGTGACATGGACCACCAGCAGCGTCAGCGCGGTCAGGCTGATCGTGCGGTGCAGGGCCGCGACGGCGAAGCGCGGCAAGCCTGGCAGGCTCCGCCCCGACGGGAGGACGAGTCCGAGGACCATCGTCAGCGTGAAGAGCACGAGCGCGCTGACGCCCGTTCCACGCCCGAGGTACCACAAAGCGTTGGTCATCAGGCGGGCCAGCCGTTCAGCGCGACGACGGAGCCGTCATCGCGGACGAGGCGGCACGGTAGCCCGCGTTGCCGCAGCGACGCCAAGCCCTGAGACCCGCGTACGACGGTCGCCGTGCTGTGGATGTTCGCCTCGAGGCAGGTCTCGGCGGCCACCGAGACGGAGCGCCACACCGTCGGCGCCGGCAGGGCTGTCCGTGGGTCGAGGATGTGGTGCATGCGGCGCCCGTCCCGCTGCCAGGAGCGGCGCAGCGTCGACGAGGTCGCGAGCCCTCGGGCCGTGCCCAGTGTCACCAGCGAGGCGGGCTCGTCGTACCCGTCCTGCACCAGAATCGTCCAGCACTGCGCGGGATCCGTCCCGGCCACCGCGACGTCCCCGCCGAGGCCGACGAGCGCGCCCCCACCGAGCTCGCGGACTACGGCAGCTGCGCAGTGGTCTGCCGCCCATGCCTTCGCGGTAGCTCCCAGATCGAGCACGACACCGCGGGAGACCGTGAGCCGGTGACCGTCGAGGCGGATGTCGCGCCAGCCGTGCCGAGGATGGATGCTCACTCCGCTCACCGGTGGCTGGGCATCACCTGCAGCGCCGACCTGCGCGATGTACCGGTCGTAGCCGAGCATGGACAGCTGGGAGCCCAACGTCGGGTCGAGTGCCCCGTCGGTCTCGGCGGCGGCCCGCAAGGCCACCGATACCAGCTCCGCCAGCAGCGGACTCACCTCGGTCGGCCGGCCGGGGCTCGCCGCGAGCCGCATCAGCTCGGAGTCGGGACGGAAGCGACTGGCTGCCTGGTCGACTGCCGCGAGCTGCGCCTCGACGAGGCGACGTGCGGCGGCGACGACTGACGGGTCCGTGGTGACGACTCGGGCCGTCGTCGTCCACACCGGCCACTCGGCCACGCCGGGTTCGGCCGGCGCCTGCTGGGTGAGGTGCACCTTATGACCCCGAAGACGTCGCCTGCGGCGTCGCGGCAGGCTGGGCGGGCCGCACAACCTTCGCCTGGGCAGACCCGCTGCTCCGCCGCGCGGAGCGCCCGGAGCTGCTCGTGCTGGCCGCGGACGTGTTGTTGGCCGAGGACGAGGCTGCGGAGTGTCTCGGGGTGTCCTGCGAGTCGGCGGCCTGCGAGGCTGCCAGACCGGCGTACGCCGCGACGGCGAGAGATCCCACCGCGCCCATCGCCGCTACGGCTGCAGTGACGAGTCGAACGCGTCGCTGTCCGGTGTCCCGGAGGTGGCTCTCGGCTCGCATGTTGGCTCCTTGACCGGCCTTTGCGTCGGGGCGTGGGGGCAGCGTTGCACCGGCTGCTGTGCTGCCAGCCTGCCGAGTGCCGTTGTGTGGATGCCCTGCGAACGCTGTGGGCCCGCTATGAGGCCAACCGCAGGGCGGTCCAGAATCAGGACCCCCGCCCGGAAGGTCGCCCCAGCGTGTCCCGGTCGCTAGCGGCTGAGGGGCCGGCGAAAGCAGTTACTGCCACAAAGGCGGCGGGCCGGGTTGCGCACGAGCGGTGCTCCCATCATGCTGGCTGACGAACTGAACACAACCGGAAGAGGCCACCTGACATGCCCCCCTCCGATGGCTCGATGATTTCGCGTCGATCGGCTCTGCTCGCCACGGCCGCGACCGCCGCTACCACTACGACCGCCTGGCCCTCCTCGGCCGCCGCAGCGACCGCGCTGACCGGTCCGCTAACTGGACCGGTTTTGAGGCTCGACGACTACCAGGTGCCCAGTGCGCACCAGAACGCACTGCCCGACCCGAAGACCCGCCACCTGCTGAGCCGGTTCTCGGCAGCTGTCACGCCCGCTCGCATCGCGGATGTGAAGGCTGCCGGTGGCCCGGACGCGTGGTTCCGGCAGCAGCTCTCGCCCGGTAACATCCCTGACCACGCCGCCGACGACCTGTGGTCCTGGTTCCCGGCGCTCGACCTCACACCGCTGCAGAGGTGGAGGCGGCACGAGGCCGGGGCGGCGACCGGCTGGGAGATGATGCAGGACCTTGCCTCCTGGGTCATGCTCCGCCGGCTGACGACCAACCGGCAGGTGCATGAGATGATGGTCGACTTCTGGTCGAACCTGCTCCACGTCGCCTCGCCGAGTGCGGAGGTCTGGGTATGGCGGGTGGAGTACGAGCAGATGATCCGCGGGCACGCACTGGGCCGGTTCGACGACCTGCTGCAGCAGGCGATCCGGCACCCCAGCCTGGGCCTGTACCTCGACAACGTCGAGTCGACAGCTGAGGGCATCAACGAGAACCTGGGCCGTGAGCTGCTCGAGTGCCACACGGTCGGGGTAGAGGTCGGCTACACGGAGAAGGACGTCGTCAACTCGGCCCGCATCCTCACTGGCTTCCACGTCGACATCCGCAATACGTGGAAAGCGTCTTATGTCCCGGCGGACCACTGGGTCGGATACGTGAAGGTGCTGGGCTTCTCGGCACCCAATGCCGACCCGGACGGACGTGCGGTGCTGACCCGCTATCTCTCCTACCTGGCGCACCACCCGGCGACCGCCAAACGGCTGTGCCGTCGGCTAGCCGTTCGTTTTGTGTCCGACACTCCCTCGGCGAATCTGGTCGACTCGCTTGCCAGGGTCTACCTGAACTCCGACACCCACATCGTGCCGGTGTTGCGTGCGCTGGTGGCGTCGAAGGAGTTCCAGGCAGCGGCGATGCGGAAGGTGCGCACGCCGGTCGAGGATGCCGTCGCCACCTGGGCGGCGGTCAGGGTGGACGTCAAGCGGCCCAACGGCGCCCAGGATGCCGCCAACCAGCTCATCGACATCGGCAAGGCAATCGGGCAGGTCGTCTACGACTGGCCCGCGCCCAATGGTTTTCCCGATGTTGCTGCTGCCTGGTCCGGTGCCGGTCGGATGCTCGGGTCGATGCGGGCCCATTGGAGTGCGGCGACCGGCAGCTGGCCGATCCAGGGCATCTCGTTTCCCACACCGCTCGACTGGACGCCAGTGCTGCCGACCACCTTCGACAAGGTCGTCGACTACGTCGTACGCCGCTTGCTGTTCGTCGAGTGCACTCCCGTCATGCTCAGAGCCGCCTGCGTGGCGACAGGCATCCGGCCGAAGGAGATGATCCACAAGACGCACGCTCTGATCGAGTTCAAGTTCCCGCGGCTGCTGGTCAGCCTTCTCGACACCCCTGAGCACCTCACTCGCTGAGCGGCTGGGGAGAGACGAGCCACGATGAGCAACACATCTGGGCATTCGGGGTGCCCTGAATACGACAGATCTCTAGCATCACGGCGAAGCTTCTTGAAAGGGCTCGGCGTCATCGCCGCCGGCGGCGTCGTGAGCACCATGCAGGGCACGGTGTTCCGCCAGACCGCGTTCGCGGCGACGGGGCACGCGAACAGCATTCTCGTGGTGCTCAGCCAGCGCGGGGGGGCCGACGGCATGTCCTTGGTCGTCCCCTACGGTGACCCCGGGTACGCCGCGGCACGGCCCACCATCGCCATCCCACCGTCGCAGCTGCTGGAGACCGACGGGATGTTCGGCCTGCACCCCAGCTTCGCGCCGTTGTCGCCGCTCTGGAGAAGCGGTGAGATGGCCGCGGTCCAAGCTGTTGGGACGCCGGCGCCGAACAGGTCGCACTTCTCCGCGATGGCGGAGGTGGAAGAGGCTCACCCCGGATCCGCGGAGCGGGTCGGCTGGCTCAACCGTATGGTCGCGATGTCGGAGCCGGCCTGCTCGCACGCCGCTGTCCAGGTCGGCGCTAGCGTGCCGGAGACCGAGATCTACGGTCCGCAGCCGACGTTCGCTGCCATCGACATCGAGAAGGTCCAGGTCCACGGCCCGGTCAACGCGATGCAGGAACGCATCGCCGCGCTCGACGTCACCTGGGGGCAGGTCGGCGGGGCTCTCGGGGCGGGCGCGCGGCTGGGCGTGCGAACAGCCGCAAACTGGAAGGCGGTGTTGCAGACTTCTCAGAAGCCGCGCAACAACGCGACGTATCCCGCTACCGACCTGGGGGACACGCTGGCGGAGTCGGCGCGGCTCATTCGAGCCGATGTCGGGGCGGAGGTCATCACCGTCGACCATGGGTCATGGGACATGCACACCAACCTCGGGACGCTGGACTCTGGGGGGATGCGCTACATGGCCAACGAGCTGGCGTTGTCTGTTGCCGCGTTCTTCACCGACCTGGGCGCGCTCGCGTCACGGGTCACCGTTGTGACGATCAGCGAGTTCGGCCGTCGCGTCGCGGAGAACGGTTCTGCCGGCCTCGACCACGGGTACGGGAACGCGAT
The DNA here is from genome assembly GCA_038327385.1 of Propionibacteriales bacterium. Classification (GTDB taxonomy): domain Bacteria; phylum Actinomycetota; class Actinomycetes; order Propionibacteriales; family Nocardioidaceae; genus JAWWPG01. Next base: position 4,842 of record JBBQKY010000099.1, on the reverse strand, counting down.
GTTCGTGCTGGGTGCCGGGGTCCGTGGTGGGACGGTCTATGGCAGGTGGCCGGGTCTCAAGCCAGCTGACCTGGTGGACGGGGACCTGAGGGTGACGACCGACTACCGTTCGGTGCTGTGGGAGATCGCCAAGACGCGCTTTCCCGCTGTCAGCCTCTCGAAGCTCTTCCCCAACTTCTCCCCCGAACAGGTCGGTGTCATGCGGGGCGCCTGACCGGAGGGTAGGCGTCCGGCGAGCGGTGCCGCCAGTTTCGCGCATAGGTGCGGGTCGAGCGTGACGCCGGTTACCAGACGTCGACGTGCACGTGGTCGCGATGCTCGAGGATCGCCAGCGTCGCCGAGCTCTCGCTGCCGGTCAGCTCGGGTGGGGTGTAGCGGCGCCAGCCGTCCTGCGACTGGGCGCCAGCCGTCCAGATGCGCCTGTCGAAGATCACGTGCTCGATCTGCAGCCGGACCGCGTTGGCGACCAGGTAGTGCGCCAGTGCCCAGCCTCGACGGGTGTTGTCGCCGCTGACCGGTCGGAAGAAGGCGTCGATCGCGCGCCCCTCGTAGTGGGCTGACCCCTTCATGTGGCCGCTTGTCACGCCGCCGGGGGCGAAGCCGCCCAGCGGGAGGTCGCCGTACGCCGACGTGATCGCCGACTTGACCGCGTTGGCACGGGCCGTCAGCCCGTCCGCCTGCATCTTCTGGGCAGCAAGGTGCTGCTCGTCCACGACACAGCTGAAAGACGCCTGGCTGTAGCCGCTGAGGGCACTAGCCAGCACCCGCCCATCCTGCTCGTGAGCGGTATAGGCGCTCGGATAGGCGGAACGCTGCACGGCCTGGGCAGCCTTCGTGATGTCGATGTTCTGGTAGTCCGGCACCTTGACCAGTGCGTTGTAGAAGGCGTTTGTCGCGTGGTAGCGGTTCATCACCTCCGCTGGGGTGCCCCAGCCTTGGCTCGGCCGCTGCTGGAACAAGCCCAGCGAGTCGCTGTCGCCGTACTGCACGTTCTCCAGCTTCGACTCCTGGTACGCCGTCGTGAGAGCGATCGATACAGCCCGGGCCGGCAGGCCCCGCCGAGCAGCGACAGCGGCGATGAGCGACGCGTTCTCCGCCTGGGACGTCGAGAGCCACACTTCGCGGCCGGCCGCCGTCGCGGTGCAGCCCTCCGCAGGGGCCAGCGGCCCGACGCCGTTCACGCGGGCGTAGTACACCGCGAGCGCGACCACCGACAAGACGACGAGGACCGCAAGGGAGGCGATACCTCTACGCATGCGAGTGCAGCGCCTCGTTCAGCTCGGCGCCTCGCCCGGAGCGGCGTACCGCCTCGATCGCGCCGCTCACGCTGTTCTGCCAGAACTGCCAGCCGGACTGACCGGAGAGCTCGGCGGCCTTCACCGTCGAGCCGTCCGCCATCGCGATCTTGGTGCCATAGGTGATGTAGCAGCCGGCCGCGACGACGCAGTCGTCGCCGAGTGAGATGCCGGTGCCGGAGTTGGCGCCGAGCAGGCACCGCTCGCCGATGCTGATCGTCTCCTTGCCACCACCGGACAGCGTGCCCATCACCGAGGCGCCACCACCGATGTCGCTGCCGTCGCCGACGACGACTCCGGCGCTGATCCGGCCCTCGACCATCGACGTGCCGAGCGTTCCGGCGTTGTAGTTGACGAAACCCTCGTGCATGACGGTGGTTCCGCTGGCCAGGTGCGCACCGAGCCGCACCCGGCTGGCGTCGGCGATCCGCACTCCGGAGGGGACGACGTAGTCGGTCATCCGCGGGAACTTGTCGACGCCCAGCACGTTCAGCTGCCGCCCCGCCTCGAGGGCTCGCAGGCGGGTCTCATCGAAGCCGCCGACCGAACACGGCCCGGCATCGGTCCAGACCACGTTGGTCAGGAGGCCGAAGACGCCGTCGAGGTTCTGCCCGCGCGGACGCACCAGGCGATGGCTCAGCAGGTGCAGGCGCAGCCACACGTCGGTCGCCATCTCCGGAGGGGCGTCGAGGTCGTCGATCGTGACGTGTACGACGCTGCGGGTCACCCGTCTGACGTCGTCGTCGCCCTCGAGCGCACACAGGCCTGCCGGAGCGTGGTAGTCGTCCGGGGCTGGGCCCAGAGCGGGCGACGGGAACCACGCGTCGAGCACGACTCCGTTGGCGTCTTTGCTCACGAGGCCGAAGCCCCAAGCCCGGCGCGCGTCTGTCATCCCACCACGCTAGCGAGTTCCCCAAGAGCGACGCTGCATCTGCGCCGCCACCCCAACGGATGTTGAGGGACTAGGGCCGTCGACGCTACCGCGAGTCCTCGAGATCCATCGGGGGACGGACAGCGTACGCGCTGCCCTTAGGATCGAGCGATGGCGATCGCACGGTACAAGGACCTCTGCATCGACAGCAGTCAAGGGGAGATGCTCGGCAGGTTCTGGGCGACAGCGCTTGGCCTCTCGTTCGAGCCGGACGGCCAGGCGGGCACGCTGACGGGTGCCGACCCGACTCAACGCGTGTGGATGAACGTCGTACCCGAGCCGAAGACCGTCAAGCACCGGGTGCACGTCGACGTACACTGCGCCAGCGTGGACGACCTGGTGAAGCTTGGCGCCACCGTGGTGGAGCCGCAGGCCGACTATCCCGATCGGGGCTGGACCGTGTTGGCCGACCCGGAGGGCGGAGAGTTCTGTGCCTTCGTCCGGGAGCCGTCGAAGCTGCCGGACGACCGGCTGTACGAGGTCGGCGTCGACTGCGCAGACGCCGAGCGCATCGCGAGCTGGTGGGCCGACGTGCTGGGAGTGGAGCTCGGCGGTAGCGAGGACGAGGGGTTCTGGTGGCTGGAGGACACCACTCGGTCGCTGCCGTTCGACGGCTGGAGCTTCGTTGCGGTCCCCGAGCCGAAGACTGTGAAGAACCGGATCCACTGGGATGTGCTCGTGGAGTCGGTCGACGACTTGACCGCTGTCGGAGCAACCCTCCTACGCGGACCCACCGAGGAGGACGCCTGGTCGATCATGGCCGACCCGGAAGGTAACGAGTTCTGCGCGTTCGTGAGCCAGGGGTGACGGAGCTGGACCTGCGCCAGGGCGTCGTCGGCCTGACGACAGCCCTGGTGGACATCGAGTCGGTGAGCGGCAACGAGGCTCCGGTCGTCGACGTGATCGAGCGGGCGCTGAGCCGGGTCGACGGTCTCGCGCTGTGGCGGCACCACAACTCCCTGGTGGCCCGCACGTCGCTCGGCCGCCCCGAGCGGGTCGTGATCGCCGGTCACGTCGACACCGTCCCGCTGAACGACAACCTGCCCGCCCGTAACGACGGCACGAACCTGCACGGCCTCGGCGCATGCGACATGAAGGGCGGCGTCGCTGTCGCGCTGGCGCTCGCGGCGACCTTGGACGAGCCGAGCCGCGACGTCACCTATGTCTTCTACGAGTCCGAGGAGGTGGAGGCCGAGCTCAACGGCCTCACGCTGATCGCCGGGGAGCGCCTGGAGGTGCTTGCTGGCGACTTCGCGGTGGTCATGGAGCCGTCCAACGCGGTCATCGAGGCGGGGTGCCAGGGCACGATCAGGGTCGACGTCACGACGAGGGGGCGCCGGGCGCACGCGGCACGCTCCTGGAATGGCGTCAACGCCATCCACGCGGCGCAGGACGTGCTGGCCCGACTGTCGTCGTACGAGCCGAGACAGCCGGTCATTGACGGCCTGCGATACCACGAGGGCCTCAACGCGGTCTACATCAGCGGGGGAGTGGCCGGCAACGTCGTTCCGGACCGGTGCACGGTCAGCGTCAACCACCGCTTCGCCCCCGACCGGACGGTCGAGCAGGCAAGCGAGCACCTGCGGGAGGTGTTCGACGGGCTCGACGTCCAGATCAGCGACTTCGCCGCGGGAGCCCTGCCGGGGTTGGACAAGCCGGCGGCGGCCGCCTTCGTGGCGGCGGTCGGCGGAGCCGTCAACCCCAAGTTCGGCTGGACGGACGTGGCTCGGTTCAGTGCCATGGGCATACCTGCGGTGAACTTCGGACCGGGGGACCCTGAGCTCGCACACCGGCAGGACGAGTTCGTGCCGATCGCCCACCTGCGCTCGTGTCTCGCCCAGATGACCGAGTGGCTGTCATGAGTCCCGCAGCGGAGCCGTCACTCGATCCGCCCCCCGGTGGGTCCGAGGACGACGAGTCCGCGCTGGCCAGGGAGGCCGAGCGGTACCGCGGGCCGGTCGTCATGCGCCGCGGGCAGATGGAGTCCTCGACCACCGACCAGCGGCTGCTCGACACCCGCGCACCGAGCGAATGGGTGCACACCGACCCGTGGCGAGTGCTGCGAATCCAGGCGGAGTTCGTCGAGGGCTTCGGCGCGCTCGCGGAGCTGGGCCCAGCGATCTCCGTCTTTGGCTCCGCCCGCACGAAGCCGTACGAGCCGGAGTACGCGCTCGGAGTCGAGCTCGGAGGCGCCTTGGCCAGGGCGGGCTTCGCCGTGATCACCGGCGGCGGGCCCGGCACGATGGAGGCGGCCAACAAGGGCGCCTCGCGTGCGGGCGGGGTCTCGGTGGGACTCGGGATCGAGCTGCCCTTCGAGTCAGGTCTCAACAGCTGGGTCGACATCGGTATCCACTTCCGGTACTTCTTCGCCCGCAAGACGATGTTCGTGAAGTACGCCCAGGGGTTCATCGCGCTGCCCGGCGGTTTCGGCACGCTGGACGAGATCTTCGAGGCGGTCACGCTGGTGCAGACGCAGAAGGTGACGTCGTTCCCCGTCGTCCTCATCGGGACGCGCTACTGGGGCGGGCTCTTCCGGTGGATCCGAGAGACGGTGCTGGCCGACGGGAAGGTAAGCGCGAAGGACCTCGACATCTTCCATCTCACCGACGACGTCTC
>JBBQKY010000098.1:0-9598 GCA_038327385.1 Propionibacteriales bacterium | reverse complement strand
CGATGTCGCGGAGGAGGCAGTGCCGCCTCAGCCGTACGGAAGCTCGATCCCGCTCGGCAAGGCGTGGCAGGGCGAGGTGTTGCTGGCCTGGGCCATGAACGGAGCTCCCCTGACACAGGTGCACGGTGCGCCGCTACGGGTGGTGGTGCCGGGATACATCGGCGCGCGCAGCGTGAAGTGGGTCGAGCGCCTCACCGTGCAACGAGAGCCGTCGAGCAACTACTTCCAGGCGACGGCCTACCGGTTGTGGCGCGGCGACTGCGAGTCGCCCGGCGGCGACCGCCAGTCTGATGACGGGATGGCTCTCGGCGCCGTGGCACTCAACTCCGCGATCTTGATACCCGATGACGGCGCTTCGCTTCCGGCTGGTCCCACGCGGGTGTCCGGCTACGCGTACGCGGGTGACGGCCGAGCGGTTGCGCGCGTCGATGTCTCCTGCGACGGCGGCGCTGAGTGGCAGCAGGCTGATCTCGACGACCAGGTGAGTCCGTGGGCCTGGCAGCACTGGCGTGTCTCGTGGCACCTTGCTCCCGGGCGCACCGAGATCGTCGCCCGGGCCTGGGACACGTCCGCCGCCACCCAGCCCGAGCTCCCCGTCCACGTGTGGAACCCCAAGGGCTACGTCAACACGTCATGGGCCCGCTGCCAGGTGGCTGTCCAGGCTCGCAGCTGAGGCAGGGAGTGACCGTCAGGGCTCCGTCCCCGGTTCGGGCAGGCTCGGGTGGTCGGTCGGGTAGAGGCCGGCGACGAGTCCGTACACGGTGTCGCCCTCCCGTGGCAGCTGGGTGAACTCGCGCATGACCTCGTCGACGCGCGCCCAGAAGTGCGCAGCACGCTCGCGAGAGACCCGAGCGTGGCGGATGAGAGCGAACAGCCGGTCGGCATGGTAGGCCGGCACGGACTCGGCTGCGGCGTCGGCAAGATAGTTGGTCCACGGCGGCGGGGTCACCTCCTCCAGCGGAACCTTACCGACGAAGAAGACGCGGGCAGTGCGCCCGTAGAACCGCTCGTCGATCGCGCGCACCCGTCGCGTGCGAACCACCCGGAGCATGTCGACGTCCATCAGCACCTTGACGTGATAGGCCACGGTGCTCTTCGGTCGGCTGACCGCTTCGGCGAGCTCCGCGACCGTGGCAGCGCGTTCGAGGAGCAGGTCCAGGATCGTCGTCCGCAAGGGGCCTGCGATCGCGCGCAGCTCCGCGGGCGTCGCGATCACAATCCTGTCCACCAGGTCGTAGTCCGGAAACTCGCTATTGACCGACATTATTGGATCATTCTATATTGTTGGATCATTCGATCGCCACCCACGCAGAAGGAGTGTAGAGATGGCCGAGGTAGTGCTGTTCCACCACATCCAGGGGCTGACGTCCGGCGTGCTCGCGTTTGCCGACGAGCTGCGCAGTGCCGGGCACACCGTGCACGCGCCCGACGTGTTCGACGGGCGCACCTTCGACAGCATCGAGGAGGGACAGCAGTTCGCCAGGGAGATCGGCTTCGAGGAGGTCGACGAGCGCTCAGTCCGAGCGGCCGACGGCCTTCCGGCCGAAGTGGTGTACGCCGGGTTCTCGCTCGGTGTCATGCCGGCGCAGAGACTGGCGCAGACGCGACCGGGAGCGCGAGGGGCGTTGCTCTTCCACTCGTGCGTCCCGATCACCGGTGAGTGGGCGTTCGGTCCCTGGCCCGACGGCGTGCCCGTCCAGATCCACGGCATGGACCACGACCCGTTCTTCGCTGGGGAGGGCGACATCGACGCGGCCCGGGAGCTCGTCGAGACAGTCGGACCGTCGGCGGAGCTGTTCGTCTACCCCGGTGACCAGCACCTTTTCGCGGACAGCTCACTGCCGTCGTACGACCCGGACGCCACGGCGCTGCTGACCACGCGGGTGCTCGAGTTCCTCAGCGCCCGGTGAGGCGGCACGCCGACGAGCTCAGATGAGGAACGCCAGCAGGTCCTGGCGGGTCAGCACGCCTACCGGCTTCCCGTCGTCCTGAACCAGCACCGCGTCGAGTTCCTGGAGGAGCTCCGCCGCGGCGCTGGCCGGCTCTCCCACCCCGATGACCTGCAAGGGTGGCGCCATGTGCACTCCGACCGCATCCGCTAGGCGCGCCTTCCCGCCGTACAGCGCAGCGAGCAGCTCGCGCTCGCTCACCGAGCCGACGACCTCCGCCGCCATCACCGGTGGCTCGGCCTTCACGACCGGCATCTGGGAGACGCCGTACTCGCTGAGGATCGACACCGCCTCGGCGATCGTCTCACCGGGGTGGGTGTGCACGAGGTCCGGCAGTGCGCCGCTCTTGCCCCTCAGCACATCGCCGGCGGTTCGCTCGTCCCGGGTGGCGAGGAAGCCGTAGCGCGCCAGCCAGCTGTCGTTGAAGACCTTGCTGAGATACCCCCGCCCGCCGTCCGGCAGAAGTACGACGATCACCGCGTCGGGATCGTCCACCTCGTGGGCGAGCCTGATCGCAGCCGCGGCCGCCATCCCGGCCGACCCGCCCACGAGCAGCGCCTGCTCGCGCGCGAGTCGCCGGGTGACCTCGAAGGACTCCCGGTCGGAGACCGCGATGATGCGGTCGGCGATGTCACGGTCGTAGGTGGTGGGCCAGAAGTCCTCTCCGACACCTTCCACGAGGTAGGGGCGACCGCTGCCTCCGGAGTAGACCGAGCCCTCCGGGTCGGCCCCGATGACCTGGACCGAGCCGCCGGAGGCCTCCTTGAGGAACCGCCCGGCGCCGCTGATCGTGCCGCCGGTGCCCACCCCGGCGACGAAGTGCGTGATCCTGCCCTCGGTCTGCCGCCAGATCTCCGGGCCGGTCTGGCGGTAGTGGCTGAGCGGGTTGTTGGGGTTCGAGTACTGATCGGGCTTCCAGGCGCCGGGGATCTCCGTGACCAGCCGGTCGGAGACGTTGTAGTAGCTGTCAGGGTGCTCCGGCGCCACCGCCGTCGGGCAGACGACCACCCTGGCGCCGTACGCCGTGAGGACGTTGCGCTTGTCCTCGCTGACCTTGTCCGGGCACACGAAGACACACGAGTAGCCGCGCTCCTGCGCCACCATGGCCAGCCCGACGCCGGTGTTCCCGCTGGTGGGCTCCACGATCGTGCCGCCGGGTTGAAGCTCTCCGCTGGCTTCGGCAGCGTCGACCATCGCCACCGCTATCCGGTCCTTCACCGATCCGCCCGGGTTGAAGTACTCGATCTTGGCAAGCACGGTCGCCCGCGCTCCGTCGGTCGTTCTGCCGAGCTTGAGCAGCGGCGTGTTCCCGATCAGATCGAGCAGCGATTCGACGTAGTCCACAAGATCCAGAGTAAGGGGATCCGTGCCGAGTCTCCCCCCTACAGTTGCGGGAGAGGAGGTGGGCATGGGAAGAGGGAGCGCCGCGAGGCGACTGGCCGCCGCGACAGCCGTCGGTGGCGGGCTCGGCCTGCTCAGCGGGACGATGTACGCCATCTTGCGCCTCGAGGGTCACCTGGCCCGCCGTACCATCGGCAACGCGGACCGGCCGGCACCCGATCCGAGCGGACTGTACGGCGCTATGCTGCCCGGTCCGCCGATCAGGCTGGCGGTGCTCGGCGACTCGGCAGCAGCCGGGTACGGCGCGCGACTGGCGGAGGAGACCTTCGGCGCCTACCTGGCCACCGGTCTGTCGACGCTCGCGCGCCGCCCCGTGAGACTTCGCTCGGTGGCCGTGGTGGGAGCCCAGACGAGCGACCTGATGGACCAGATCAGGTACGTGACGCCGTTCAACCCCGACGTCGCCGCCATGATCATCGGGGCCAACGACATCACCCACCGGGTACAGCCATCCGCCTCTATTGCCGCTTTGCGGCTGGCCGTGACCACGCTGCGAGCCGGCGGCGCCGCGGGGTCCCTACGCGCGAGCGGGCCAGAAGTGGTGGTGGGCACCTGTCCGGACATGGGAACGCTGCGGCCACTCGCGCCGCCGCTTCGCCAGGTGGCTCGACGCTGGAGCCGCCAGCTGGCCGCCGCGCAGACCATCGCCACCGTCGAGGCGGGTGGCCACTCGGTCTCACTGGGGTCGTTGCTCGGGCCGCACTTCCAGGCCTCTCCCATGGAGATGTTCGGCCCCGACCGGTTCCACCCGTCCCCCGCGGGCTACCGCAGCTGTGCGGCGGCGATGCTTCCCACGGTCGCGTACGTGATCGGAGGACTCCCGGACGACGGACTGGAGCCCGCGCCGTACCGGGGCGAGCAGGTCTTCGCGCTGGCGCGCGCGGCCGTCATCGCTGCTCAGCACTCTGGCACCGAGGTCTCGCAAGCCCAGCGCCCCGGGACGGGCCGAGGGGCGTCGGCGCGCCGGGCGCTGGTGCTGCGGCGGCGCCGTCATGCCATTCCGGACGTCGGTCAGGTGAAGCGCGAGACGCCCGACGAGCTCGTCAGCTCACCGACACCGGGGTAGCAACGTCGCAGCCTGTGTACGACGTAAGTCCTCGACAGCCTCCGGAAAGGGTTGTCTCCGTAGCAGGGATGGGGCAGGCTCGGGCTAACCGCACCCATCCCCCACTGGGAGGCACCGATGTCCCTACACCACTCCGAGGAAACGCACCAGCTGCTGGTCAGCCGCGTTCCGGAAGCGACCGGTCGGTCGCTTCACGAGTGGTTCGGACAGATAGAGGATGGGCCAGGTCTGCTGCGCTTCGATGAGCGGGTGCACTGGCTTCGGGAGGAGTACGGGCTCTCCCACGGCCATGCCACCGCCATCGTGCACGAGCACTGCCTGCAGAAGGCCCAGCGCTCCTTCGAGTGAAGGGACGCTAGCTGCGCTGGAAGATGGCCAGGATCCTGATGAGCTCGATGTAGATCAGCACCAGCGCCGCTGTCAGCGCGAAGGCCGCTCGCCACGACTCCTGTTCGGGAGCCCCGGCGGCGACGCCCCGCTCGATCATGTCAAAGTCCGCGATCAGGTAGGCGACGCCGAGTCCCAGCCCGATGAAGCTCATGATGAGGCCGAGCGGTCCGAAGCCGTTGAAGCCAATCTCCGAGCCGAAGAGGCTGAGAAAGAAGTCCCCGAGGACGACGACGAAAAAGCCCATGCCGACGATGGTCAGCCACTTGCGGAACCCAGCCGTCACCTTGATATGCAGGAACTTGTACGCCGTGAGGGTCACCACGAAGGCAGCCATCGTGCCTACGACGGCCTCGATCACGATGCCGCTGTAGACGTACCTGTCGAACCACTCCGACATCGCCCCCAGGAACAAGCCCTCGGCAACGGCGTACGCGACGACCAGCGGCGGGGAGATCACCCGCTTGAAGCTCAGCAGCAAGCCGAGTCCGGCGCCGACCAGGGCTCCCCCGATCCATGCCGGCGCCACGTAGTTGGTTCCGCCGGCAACCGGGCTATCGGGTAGGAAGACCCAGGTGAGTGCCGCCGTCACCACCACCACGAAGAGCGTCAGCGCCGTCCGCGAGACCACGGAGTCGATGGTCATCGGCTCGGGTAGCTCTTGCCCGGCGATGCGCCAAGTGCTCGGGTCCGTCACGCGCTGTGAAGGCGCCTGTGCCTGTGCCTGTTCCCGGGCATACCCCGAGTAGCCGGCGCCGGTCGCCGGGTAGCCGGGGTGCCCGTAGGTGCGGGCTGCCTGGCCGTTGAAGGCCTCGCTGTTCGTCAGGATCGGGTTGCGGCTCTTCATCGAGTCTCCTTCGACGCCGGCCCGGTGCCGGCTGCGCTCGTCCATGATAGAGCGGACTCAGCGCATCCCGTTGCCTCCACCACAGCTCAGCAAGGAGCTCCCCCGTGACCGACACGCAGACCTCGACGCAGTTCAGCGGTCTCAGCGCCGTCTTCATCAACTGCACCCTCAAACGGTCCCCCGAGACGAGCAACACCCAGGGCCTGGTCGACCGCAGCCGTCACATCATGGAGAAGCAGGGCGTCGAGGTGGAGGTGATCCGGGCCATCGACCACGACATCGCTACAGGTGTGTGGCCGGACATGACAGAGCACGGGTGGGACACCGACGCCTGGCCGGACATCTATGCACGGGTGATAGCGGCAGACATCCTGGTGATCGCCGGGCCTATCTGGCTCGGTGACAACAGCTCGATAACGAAGCACATCATCGAGCGGCTCTATGCATGCTCGTCGATCCTCAACGAGGCAGGCCAGTATGCGTTCTACGGCGGCGTCGGCGGATGCCTCATCACCGGCAACGAGGACGGCGTCAAGCACTGTGCGATGAACGTCCTCTACAGCCTGCAGCACCTCGGGTACAGCATCCCGCCGCAGGCTGACGCGGGCTGGATGGGCGAAGCGGGCCCCGGCCCGTCGTACCTCGACCCCGGCTCAGGTGGGCCGGAGAACGACTTCACAAACCGCAACACGACCTTCATGACGTGGAACCTGATGCACCTCGCCCGCCTCTTGAAAGACGCCGGCGGCTTCCCAGCAGAAGGTAACCAGCGGTCGGAGTGGGATGCCGGTTGCCGCTTCGACTTCGAGAACCCGGAGCACCGCTGAACGTCCAAGCCAGGCCGGAGCAGCGCTGCGGAGGCGCGCATGCCTGACGTCCAGTTCAGCAATCTGCTGGCCGTCGCGGTCATCGCTCTCCTGGCACCCCTGTCCCTGGGTCTGGTGCCGGCCTTGCGGATGCCGGCTGTCGTCCTCGAGATCGTCATCGGGGTCGTCGTCGGACCGTCGGCGCTCGGCTACGTCGCGATCGACACCCCCATCCAGATTGTCGCCTTGCTGGGGTTGGCCTTCCTGCTCTTCCTTGCCGGGTTGGAGATCGACGTACACCGGCTGCGAGGAGCGCTGCTGCGGGGGGCCCTGCTCGGGTACGTCGTCACCCTCGTCCTCGGGCTGGCTGTGGGGACCGCCTTCGGCGCCGCCGGCTGGGTGAGCAGCCCGGTCCTCGTCGCAGTGACGCTCTCGGCAACGTCCCTCGGTCTCGTCGTACCGGTGCTGAAGGACGCGGGCCGGCTGGACGGTGGGCTCGGACCGTCAACAGTCGCCGCCTGCTCGATCGCGGACTTCGCTGCCATCGTATTGCTGTCACTGCTGTTCTCGACGACAGACTCGGGCACCGGCAGCCGCCTCATCCTGCTGCTCATGTTCGCGATCCTGGTGGTCGTGACCGCTCTCGCGGTGTTCCTCGCCGGACGATCACAGGTCCTGGGCATGACGCTGGTCCGGCTGCAGGACACGACGGCGGAGATCCGGGTGCGCGCCGCCGTGGTGCTGCTGGTGGCGTTCGTGGCACTCGCGGAGAGGTTCGGTCTCGAGACGATCCTCGGTGCCTTTCTTGCCGGCGCCGTGGTGGGACTGGTCGACCGCGACTCGACCTCCCACCCGAACTTCCGCGTGAAGCTCGAGGCCATCGGATACGGCTTCCTCATCCCGGTCTTCTTCGTGACGAGCGGGCTGCGGCTGGATCTTCGCGGCTTGGTGGGCGCCCCAGCGTCGCTGGTGCGAGTGCCGCTCTTCCTCCTGGCGCTCCTGCTCGTCCGTGGGGTGCCGGCGCTGCTGCTGCTCCGCCGGTTCGACCGTTTGTCGGTGCTGGCTGCGGGGCTGCTGCAAGCGACATCCCTGCCGTTCATCGTCACGGCGACACAGATCGGGGTGCTCACCGGGAAGCTTTCGGGAGTGACCGCCGCCGCGATGATCTGTGCCGGGCTGCTGTCCGTCGTCCTGTTCCCCGCGATAGCTCTCAGTGTGCTCCGGCGCTCCGACGCGCTCGAGTCGGTGAGACCGGACACGAGTGGTCGAAGCAACGCGGGACGCTAGCGTTTGTCCCGTGAGCCAGACCCCGGACACAGCCGCCTTTGCCGACCTGCTCACGGCCAACCGCGCGTATGCCGAGGAGTTCAAGCTGGCCGGCTTCGACGGTGTCGCCCGCGCCGGGGTCGCGGTGGTCACCTGCATGGACTCGCGTATCGACCCGCTCGGGATGCTCGGCCTGAGCCCCGGCGACGCCAAGATCCTGCGGAACCCCGGTGGCCGGGTGACCGACGCGGCGCTGCTGGCACTCGTCCTCGGGGTCAACCTGCTGGGAGTGAACCGCATCCTGGTCGTCGAGCACACGCGCTGCGCGATGGCCACCGACAGCGTGGCGGCCATTCGAAACAGGCTGTCCGGTGCCAGCGGCAAGGACGCATCCTGGATGTCGATCGACGTCATCAGCGACCAGTCCGCGAGCATTCGCGACGATGTCGTCAAGGTGCGGGCGCATCCGCTCATCGACGACTCCGTCGCCGTCGGCGGCTTCTTGTACGACGTCGACACCGGTCTTCTCCAGCCCATCGTCTGACGGTCAGGGGGCGACCGTTGCCGTCAGCCATCGGTTACGTCACGCGCTGCCGTCCACCGACAGCTGGATTCTCGCGGCCGGACAGCTCGACCGCCCGAAATTCCGATTGCCAAAAACTTACAATGTCACGCCTTGACACAAAGATGCTTCTGGAGGAGAGTCCCCACAAAGGGCATGCGATCGTCGGTAGTTCAAATAGCTTCAACAGCGCAATAGTTTGCGCTGCTCGCCCACTTTTCTTCGCACCCTGAGAGGCGTCAGCCATGCATGTGCAGAATAAGTCGAAACTGATCATCAGCATCAGCAGCATATGCCTGGTGGGTGGCATGCTCGCCGTCGCTCCTGCTGAGGCTGTCCCCCACCCGGACCGCGGTTCAGGTCATGCAACTGCAAACGGCGCACCAGCCACCCGAGCGGGTCTGCACAGTGCCACGCGCGCTGTTGCAGCAGGAGGCAAGGCCACCGCCAAGTACTTGGGCAAGGTCCGGCTCGCCGACCTGCCGCGCGCGACGGCGGCACAGGTCAAGACGAACACGTCGCACCCGGCCAGGCGCGTACCGAACTGGTTCCAGGGTTCGCAAGTGGGGGCCCAGCTCAGCAAGTCCGGCAGCCCTCGTCCGCTGGTCACGACGCCGACCGTGGTTCGGTTGAATATCGGTGGAACCAAGGACTCCCAATCCGCGTGCGGCTGCCAACCCCCGGACACCAACGGCGCCGTCAATGCGACGAGGATCGTTGAGACGGTCAACCTGTCCATGGCCATCTATCAGCGCGGCGGCGCACTGGTTTCCCGCACGTCGTTGGCGTCGTTCTTCCCCACGACGCGGGAGATCTCGGACCCACGCATCCAGTTCGACAACGCCGCCAAGCGTTGGGTGCTCACCCTCATCCCCGTGCCTACCTCGTCGACCGACACGCCGCAGATGTTCCTCGCGGCGTCGACCTCAGCCGACCCCAGCGGCAGCTGGCTCAAATACACACTGAGCTTCTCCGGCAGTTTGTTCCCCTCTGGAACGCTGCTCGACTACCCCATGATGGGCCAGGACTCGAACGCCTTCATCCTCGGGACGAACAACTTCCAGCTCAGCGGTGGCGGATTCTCCTACATCAACAGCACGGCTTTTGCAGTCCCCAAGGCCGCTATCTACGCTGGCAGCGGTTTCTCATTCCCTGCATTCCCGGTGGCTTTCGGCACGCACCCCGCGGTCGCCCGCGGGAAGCCGATCGTGTCCTACTCCAAGTCCTACCTGATGGCAGCCAACAGCTCCGGTGGTTTCACGCTGTACTACATGCAGAACACCGCTGGCACCCCGACGATGACACTGCAGGGAA